>PCCK01000011.1 GCA_002731695.1 Porticoccaceae bacterium | reverse complement strand
ATTACTTCGAGCGGATTAAATCAGGCTTGGGATAAGCCGGGTGAAAACGCAAATCGGGTTGGTGAGCCTGTGATTACTCCAAATTATGGGTCCGTCGAATTCACTTGGCATGAATTAGGTGTAGATATTGTTCTTGGGTTGAATGACCAAAGTGGGAAGACTATGTTGGAAGTCCCAATCGCTGGGACAACTATACCTTAGTTTCTATTTTTATCATCTAGAGTGCTCTTTTTAGAGCGACATTTTGAGTTTTCTTAAGGATTTTGAGAAGTCTTTAACAGTTCTAATCGTTCATCTATTTTTTTGAGCATGCCGGCAGTGTCAAGCCCCACAGATTCTAGTTGTTGAGAATGTTTCCCGTGGTCAATAAATTGGTCTGGAATCCCTAAATGTAAAATCGGTATTGAAATCGCGGCCGCTGCAAGGTACTCACTTACCGCGGTACCAGCCCCTCCTGCGATGACATTCTCTTCAACTGTAACCAGTAGTTCGTGGGTTCCCGCTAGCTCACGAATCAAGTCTTCGTCCAGAGGCTTCACAAACCGCATGTCGACAACAGAGGCACCTAATTTTTCTGCAGCATCAAAGGCGGCACTGAGCAATGTACCAAAGTTAAGGATGGCAGTACGGGCACCTGACCGCACGATTCGTCCTTTACCAATTTGAACTTCTACCATACTTTTTTCTATCAGGCTACCGGGTCCAATGCCTCTTGGGTAGCGAACAGCGGCAGGCCCAGAAAACTGATACCCTGTATAAAGCAATTGTCTTGTCTCATTCTCGTCCGAGGGAGTCATCACAATCATGTTCGGGACGCATCTTAGGTACGATAAGTCAAAGACACCGCCATGTGTCGCGCCATCTTCTCCAACTAGTCCTGCTCGGTCGATCGCAAACAAGACGTCTAGACTCTGAAGGGCAACGTCGTGGATTAATTGATCATATGCTCGTTGGAGGAATGTAGAGTAGATAGCAACAACTGGTTTTAGATTATCACAAGCCATGCCTGCGGCAAGAGTTAAAGCGTGTTGTTCGGCAATTGCTACATCCTCAAAGCGATCCGGATATCTTTCCGCAAACTCATTCATTCCTGATCCATCACACATCGCCGGTGTAATTCCGATTAATCGCTCATCGGACGAGGCCATATCGCATAACCAGTCCCCAAACACCTTCGAGTATTTGGGTGATTTAAGTACTTTCCGATTTTCTTGGATACTTTTCTCTGACGTTTTGGGTTCGATTTTACTCAGAGCATGGTAACCAACCGGATCATCTTCAGCAGGCTCATATCCTTTGCCTTTCTGCGTGATTACGTGAAGTAAAACTGCACCTTTAATCTCTTTAACATTAGATAGAGTCTGGATCAGAAGAGGCAGGTTATGGCCATCAATGGGGCCGACGTAATAAAATCCTAATTCTTCAAAGATGGTTGCTGGCGACACGATACTTTTCATGTACTCTTCTGTTCGGCGAACGAAATTAGTCGTGCCTGGCATCGTTCGAAGCGCTTTTTTGCCGGTCTCTCTTAATTGGTTATAGAGTTTGCTACTCCATAATTTCGCAAAGTAAGTCGACAGACCGCCTACATTTTTTGATATCGACATTTGATTGTCATTTAGTACGACTAACAAGTTGGCGTCGACATGAGCTGCATGATTAATTGCCTCAAACGCAATTCCCGCGGTCATTGCCCCGTCACCCATAACCGCAATTGTGTTACGGGTAATTTTATTTTGTGCTGCAGCTACTGCCATGCCCAGTGCTGCACTCATTGATGTACTTGAGTGGCCGACTCCAAAAGTGTCATATTCACTTTCACTTCGTTTTGGGAAGCCAGAAAGTCCCTTATGCTGACGGATTGTGAGCATTTCCTCCCGTCTTCCAGTCAGTATTTTATGCGGATATGTTTGATGTCCTACGTCCCAAACTAATCGATCTTCAGGTGTTTTAAATACATAATGCAAAGCCACAGTAAGCTCTATGACTCCGAGTCCAGCGCCAAAATGTCCACCAGTCTTGCCTACACAGTAAAGGATAAATTCTCTTATTTCGTTCGATAGTTCGAGAAGCTCGCCACTACTAAGTGCTTTAAGCTGAGAGGGGTTATCAACATTATTTAGAAGCGGGGTATCGGGTCGATACTCAGGAATCTTATTAAATGTTTTGGTCATCGAATTTAACTCTTAACTTCAGTCGTCTAAAGACGTAGCAAATTGCTCTCAATCCAATATAGAATAACGCTTTGGGAGGTATTTGATAGTCTTAAAAAGTTCGGGTGACGATAAAATTGGCTATACTTCGCAGCCGATCTGCACTTGAGTCAAAATCTTCCAGGCTCTTTATACTATTCTCAAATAATTCATTCACATTGTCCTTCGCCATTTGTGTCCCTAAAAGGCTAGTGAACGTCGCTTTTAGACCCTCGGTATCGGAGCCTTGTTTTTTTCCGATTTCTTCTGTAGCAGCTTCTACGTCCAGAATGTCATCTTGAATTTGGAACGCTACGCCAATTGAGGTGCCGAAGGTTCGGAGTGCTTTTAATTGATCCTCTGTCGCTTTACCTGTACCCATAGCACCCATCAGAACGCTTGATTCGATCATTGCCGCTGTCTTAAACCGATGCATCTCAACTAGGGCGGGAAGATCAATTTCTGTGGCAGTTGATGCAAGGTCAATAGCTTGTCCTGCAACCATGCCTTGGCAACCGCTGCCTCGCACCAATAATTTGATCAGTTCTAAATTGACAACTGCGTCAAGGTCACCTAGTTCGGTTAATTGCTGAAAAGCAAGTGATTGGAGAGCATCTCCCGCGAGAATAGCAGTGCCCTCATCATACTCGATGTGGCACGAAGGTTTACCACGACGAAGAGTGTCATCATCCATAGAGGGAAGATCGTCATGGATCAGAGAATAAGCGTGCATCATTTCAATGGAAGCAGCTATCTTTGCGGTGTTGTCATCTATCTGTCCAACAGCACATGCTCCACCATAGCATAGTAAAGGACGGATCCGTTTGCCGCCATTGAACACGGCATAACGAATAGCGTCATACAGTCGCTGCGCCGATCCAGTAGCCTCGGGGAGAATATGCTCAAGTTGGGTATTGACGTCTTTGTGGCAATTAAGGATAAAATTTTCCATAGCAGATCCAACTAATTTTGGTCCGGCTCGAAGCGATGACTTACTAGAGCGTTCCCTTCGTGAGTAAGAAGCTCAACACGCTGTTCGGCATTTCTGAGCGCATTATGACAGTCTCGAGCTATTTTGATGCCTTTTTCGAAACAAGTTAGAGAATCTTCTAGACTTAGGTCTCCACTCTCGAGTGAGGTCACGAGGGCTTCTAAATTACTTAGCTGACGCTCAAAGTCTACTTTTTGAGGATCTACCAACACCTGTTAAACCACCTTCTATATTGGTTTACAACTTTTTTATAGTTACACCCTATCGAACCATTGTCTCTGGGTCAATCAGTCAATGAAAAATTTATGAAATATAACTTGAGCATTGTTATTATCTGAATGAATTGATCGTTTACCGACAAGATTTCGTAGCTTTTACAGCATATTACCGTGGGTTTACATGAAGATTCTCAGACTAAATGTGGCAGGGCAACCGATTGAGTGGTTAACTTGGCAGCAAGCCGTGTGCCTTTTTGCAAGAGATCTGGTGGTTTGGACACTCGGTGATATTGTACGTGAGGTTCGGGGAGGATTTTGCAGATTAACGGGGCAAACCTCCACTATGGCTGTCCCCTCAATTATCGCTTGCGGTGGCAAAAAGTTGGCGCGGCCAAGAAAAAATCACCGATTAAATAATTTGGTTTTGTTCGCCCGAGACTTCTACACCTGTGTGTATTGTGGTCGCTCTCATCAGCGCGAATTTCTAACTCGTGATCATCTTTTACCAACTTCCCGAGGAGGGAGAGACTGTTGGGAAAATGTTGTTACTGCGTGCAGGCGATGCAATCAGTTTAAATCTAATAGAACTCCAGATGAGGCGTCAATGAGCCTTTTAAGACTGCCCTATCGACCTAATAATGCCGAATTTTTGACTCTGATTAATAGCAAAAGTATATCGGGAGATCAAAAACATTTCCTGCAAACACAGTTCTCTCACGAAAGGGACCTGTGAGTAATTAACGCAATTACAAAAAAAAGCTCCAATTGGTCCACGATGTGCCTGACGCCCGTCTATGAGGAGGTGAAAACGAACAACAGACACATCGGGTACGTTTTAAGACACCAAAAGTAAATGATAGTTCGGTTGTTGGAGTGAAATTGAAAAAAAATATTTGGTGGTAGCGTTATACTCTTTAATTTTATCAAATTAGCAGTAGCATATTTTTCTAAAGTAGATCTCGATATATAGGATCGAAGTTCGCGGCAACCTGATTTCGGTTAAAGTCGCTTATCACTCTAAGAAGTTGACGACATGTGATTTGCCCAACTAGGTGTCCATTATCCACGACTGGCCGTCTCCTTCGACCTTTTTTAACCATATCATTAGACACTCCGACAATGTCAGAGTGTAGGGCACATGACTCAACGATATTGTTCATATGTGTTTTTACAATTTCCACATTGTTCTTTCTCTGATAGAGCTGTTTGAGAATTTGGCGACAAGTGATTTGTCCAATAAGCCGCCCTTTGTGGACAACTGGTCGGCGTCTTCGTCCTTTTTTTAGCATGTCTTCCGCAACATGGAGTAGGTTTGCATTGACATCGCAAGATTCGACGACATCCGTCATGTGCTCTTTGACCTTTCCTACTTCTCTGTGATCATTATAAATCGCGGACAAAATGACCCTTAAACAATCCATTTCAGAGAGTACGCCGATTAGCTCCTCTTGCCTAGTTACAACACAGAGACCGGACACCCGGTTTTCAATTATAGAGTTGGCTGCGACAAAGAGATCATTTTCAGGAAAAATTTTTACTGGGTATGGCTGCATGAAACTGCGTACTTCTGTTTTATCTGATGTTGCATATGTCTCTGAGAGGCCAACTTTAAGGCAGTCCATCTCTGATAAAACTCCGAGAAGTTTGTTACCAGTATCAACTACGCACAGACCCGAAACTCGATGCTCTAAAATCAGATTCACCGCCTTAGTAATGTCGTCTTTTTCGCCAATTTTTATTGGGTTTTTTTGCATATAATCACATAAATCAACTGAGCGTAACATTGCTTTTTCCCCTAAGATTAATTACAGATCGTATTAAATTCGCTCCTATAAATCCCCTATAAAATTAATGAATGGTTGTGGCCATGAGCCAAGAAGAATTACAGATAACATCAAAATAATAGCTAACGCATCCCGCCATATGGGCGAAGATATAAAGGGAAGCTCACAACTATTGTCTGCTGAGCTTGTTCTTAGCATTGAATAGATGACTCTCAAGTAATAATAAATAGCAATCGCACTACCTATGACTAAGGTAATTAGAAGAAGCCACAAATCCGTATTCAGGGCAAGCGATATTAGATAAAACTTTCCAAGAAAACCGGCAGTTAGTGGAATTCCTGCGAAGGAGAGCATGGCTACTGTGAGTGTGGCGGCTTGCACAGGTTTTCGCCAAAATAACCCATCAAATGACCTCATATCAGGATCGTCCTCTCCCCCAATATTTGCAACAACAGTAAAGGCGGCCAACGAGGTAATAATATATGCGGTTAAATAAAAATTTATTGCCTCGAGGCTCAAGTAAAAGATCTCCTCGCTTTCTTGCAATTGTCGGAGAGCTACTAGGGCGACTAAAAGATAACCGAAATGGGCTATCGAGGAGTACGCAAGTAACCGCTTGATTTGTTGTTGACGGAGCGCCAGCCAATTTCCAACCAGTATTGAAATAATCGCTAAAACACTCAAACAGATCGTAAACGTTGTGTACTGATGCAAGTTTCCATCTATCGTAAATCGCGACAACGCGACGAGCATCGCTCCTTTGGAGACGGTAGCCAAAAAATTTGTTACGGGTGTCGGTGCTCCTTGATAGACATCAGGAGTCCACATATGAAAAGGGGCGAGAGATAGTTTAAAACTTATGCTTGCCAATAACATTGATGTGCCGGCAATAACAAGTAAAGGGTTCTTGATGCTTGCTGAGCTCAATTTAGCCCCGATCCCGGTATAACTAAGATCACCGGTAGCCGCATAAATAAGGGCGAAACCAAAAAGTAGCATTGCAGAGGCCGCAGCAGAGAGAACGAGGTACTTTATTGCCGCCTCCAATGGAAGGGGATTTTTTTCAGGAAAAGCGATCAATGCATAAAGAGAGATGCCCAACAACTCCATTCCTAGTAGCAAAGATGCCATGTGAGAGGCAAGAATTAGAACTACCGCCCCAAGAGTCGACAGTAGCAATAATAGATAGTACTCCTCAGTAATTTGAGAACCTGCTTTTTCGATATCATTTGATAAAATTAGGGTAACTAAGGTTCCCAATGTAACAAGAGAGCTGAACCACAGTCCCGATGGGTTTATTAAAAATAAAGGGGTTACCTGTTGCGAATAGCTAGTTGCAAGTTGAGTGGACCAGAGCGTTACCATCAGCCCCAAAATGGTTATCCACCATGCTAATATTTGATTACGTTTTATAGAGGCTTGCGTCATCACGACTATAATGGTGACAGATAACACTACAATTGGCGCTAGGGCGTAAAATTCAGTCACTTTCATATGACTAATCCAAGCTGGACAGCCTCTAAGAGGCCAATGAGCGTGGCTTGTGCGACGTCCATGATTGGCTGAGGGTATATGCCGAGTGCAACCAAGGCCCCCATCATTATATACATCGTCAGCATTTCACGTTTTTTAAAGTCGTGAAGCACAGTTGTCTTTCCCCAGTGAGCATTAGGTTCTCCATAAAATGATTTTTGCATCAGTATTAGTGAGTAGATGGCTCCCGTAATCAAGCCTAATGCTGCTGCCACTGCCATCCAGCTAGCTGCCTGATAAAGCCCAAGTAGTATGAGAACTTCCCCTATGAAATTACCTAATCCGGGCAGGCCTAGAGACGCAATAATAAAAAACATGGCGCTTGCTCCCATTTTTGGCATAAATTTCCAAAGGCCGCTCATCTCGCGCATATCTCGGGTATGTAATCTTTCTTGCAAAGAACCTGCGATCATGAAAAGAGCTGCGCTACTGAAGCCATGAGCAATTATTTGTATCACAACGCCTTGCAGAGCTAATTCATTCCAGGCATAGACTCCCAACAGAATAAAACCCATGTGACTCACGCTGCTATATGCTACCAGTCTCTTGAAATCTGTTTGGGCGAAAGCGGCCATTGCGCCATAAATGATCCCAAAAACACCCAGAGCCATTGCGATGGGAGCGAAGTCGTTAGCTGCCGTCGGAAACAATGGCACTGCGAACCTTATTAAGCCGTAAGCGCCGGTCTTCAAAAGAATTCCAGCAAGTATAACGCTTCCGGCTGTCGGGGCTTGGGTATGTGCGTCTGGTAGCCAAGTGTGAAATGGGAATCCTGGTAATTTCACTACAAATGCGACAAAGAAACCGACCATTAATAACTTTTCGGTAACATATCCCATTGGAAGATTTGTCAGATCGAAATAGCTGAAACTGTAGTGTCCGTTAGCTTCTTTATAAATTATGGCAAGGGCGACTGCCGAAACGAGCATCAGCAAGCCACTAGCCTGCGTAAATATAAAGAACTTCATTGCAGCATAACCACGATTTTCGTGGCCCCATATTGCAATAATAAAGTACATTGGGATTAACATTACTTCCCAGAAAAGGAAAAACAAAAAGAGATCCAAAGCCGTAAAAACACCGATGACGCCGGCTAAAGTCCAAAGCACATTTGCTTCGAAAAACCCTTGATGCTTTTTTATGTCTGTCCAAGAGGCACTCACCGCAACGGCACCTAAAATTAGCGTAAGTGCCACCATAAGAAGGCTTAACCCATCCAAGGCGAACTCAATACTGATGCCAAATGCAGGGATCCAACTAAGCTTTAGGTGGATCAACCAACTTGTCGGATCTGATAGGCTTGACTGTGTAGTAAGAGATGCGTAATCAGAGTTTCCGAGCTGGAACACAAAATAAAATAAGGCAACTAATATGGCTATCAACGCAGCAACTCTCGGCGCATCTTCACTGAGTTTTTCGCTCAGAAGTGCTATGACGCCACCGATTATAAGTATAGCTATTAGTGTTACGATCACCATTGCGAGAGTCCTTTCGGAATAGTAATGGCGATTCCTAGCAGAATTATAAAGCCAATAACTATGCTAACAACATACCATCGCATACGACCACTCTGAGAGAGGCTAAACAAGGCATGAAGTTTCTGGTTTAACAGCACCACTGCGTTGTAGAGCTTGTCTACAGGCTCATATAACAGGATTGATGTGAAACGGGTATAGGGTAAGACTAGGAGACGATCATAAAACTCATCGAGTTTCCAGCCCAAAAATAAAAAATGGCTTAGTATATTCTCATGGGGTGAGGTAAGTAACTTCGGAACCCGAGTTGGGACCTTGATGAATAGTATATATGCGATCAAAACTCCTAGCAAAGGCGTGATTATAGACACTACTTCCACCCAAAGCGCAGGGTGACTCATCTGTTCTATTGGAAAAAGATTATTTAGCGGCAGCGTAAAATATCCTCCCACCAGCGATAAAATACACAATACAATGAGAGGCAGGCTTATCCTCCATCCATTCTCCTTGTCTGGGAGAGTTTGAATTGGGCCGAAAAACACTAGGAAAACCAGTCTAAAGCTGTATAGGGCAGTGATTAGGGCGCCTAGCAAGCCTCCAGCCCAAAGTATTGGTCCAAACTCCTCTAGCTGATAAGCACTTAAGAGGATAAGATCTTTGCTAAAAAATCCTGAGGTAAACGGCAGAGCCGCAAGGGCTGAAGAACCAATCAAGAAACTTGCAAAAGTTATCGGCATGCGCCTCCAAAGGCCACCCATTTTAAAAATATCATGCTCATGGTGGAGGCAATGAATAATCGCACCGGAGCCAAGGAATAATAGTGCCTTGAAAAACGCATGCGTCATCAGATGAAAAACTGCAGCGCTCCAAGCACCCACGCCGAGAGCTAGAAACATATAACCGATTTGGCTAATCGTGGAATACGCGAGGATTCTCTTTATATCGGTTTGTACCAATGCACTAAATGCAGCCATTAGAGAAGTACCAACTCCAATAAAAGCTATGGCCAACAAAGCATGAGGAGAAATAATGAAAAGACCATGCATACGCGCTATCAAATAGACACCTGCGGTGACCATAGTAGCTGCATGAATAAGAGCACTAACAGGCGTTGGTCCCGCCATCGCGTCGGGCAACCAAGTGTGCAGAGGGAATTGTGCTGACTTACCGGCTGCACCTGCTAACAGCAAAAGGCAAGCTAGTGTCGCCATAGACTCTCCTGTCTGCCACCGAGCTTGTGCGGATGATACGAGGATCTGAATATCTAGCGACCTGAGTTCTGTGAACAGTATAAGAAGACCCAGCATCATCGCTGTGTCGCCAATCCTTGTTACGATAAAAGCTTTCCTAGCAGCACGCCCGTTGCTACTGTGCTGATACCAAAAACCTACAAGCAGATAACTGCAGACTCCAACTCCTTCCCAACCTAAATACAGAAGAAGCAGATTATCCGACATTACTAATACCAACATCGCTGAGACAAACATATTTAGGTAAGCGAAGTATCTAGCATAGCTTTTGTCATGGGCCATAAATTCACAGGAGAAGAGGTGGATCAAGAACCCTACGCATGTGATGATCATCATCATAACAATGGTAAGTCCGTCGATGTGAAATCCAACGTTTGCACTCAAGTCGCTAACTCTCATCCAAGTCCATAGTGTGACTGTGAGGAGATCAGGATCTTTGAGGTATCCCAAAGTCAGATGACATGTCAGAAACGCCGATAAACCTACCGAACCAGTTCCGAAGCAAGCCACGACTTTCGGTGGAAGTTTTGATGAGAAACCCATTAAAAAAATTGCACTCAAAAGAGGTAGCAGGGGAATAAGCCAGATAAATTCCTGCATAATTAACCTCGCATCCGGTTTGCACTATCCATGTCAAGGGTTTTGAAGCGTTTTTGAATTTGTAAAACTAACCCGAGTCCGACGGCAACCTCCGCCGCTGCGATGCTAAGAATTAGTAAAAATATCACCTGTCCATCAGGTTGTCCCCAGTGGGCACCGGCTGCGATGAATGCGAGTGCGGATGCATTAAGCATTACTTCCAGAGACATTAAAATGAAGATAATGTTTCTTCGTATCATGAGTCCTAGCATCCCAATGGTGAAGAGTAGGGTGGATACAAAAAGAACGTGGTTTAAAGGTACAGTAAGCTCCTGCACGGTCGGCTATCCTCGTTCCAAAAAGCTGCGGCCTAAATGGTAAGAGCCAACAAGTCCGGAGAGCAGTAGCATGGAGGCAAGCTCAACAGCAATGACGTAGGGACCAAAAAGTGCGAGTCCAACACTTTTCGGTGAGACCGAACCTGATGATGCGGGCCCCTCAACTGTGGAGATAAGATACAAAAGCTCGACAAGTAAAATCAAAGATAAAATAGCAGGTCCGAGCCAGACATTCGGTTGAAGTAACTGACGTTCACGTGCATCACCTCTTTCTCCGAGGTTTAACATCATGATTACGAAAACAAATAGCACCATTATGGCACCTGCGTAAATAACAATTTCTAGTGCCGCGGCGAATGGAGCGCCAATTAAAAAGAAAATTACAGCTATAGCCAAAAGTGAGACGATAAGATAGATGAGTGCATGGATTGCATTAGTTCGGGTCATTGCAAGCACTGTGGCGCTCAAAGCAACGATAGAGGCAATATAAAAAAGTGTAAGCTCAAGCATATTTAGGCTATACCTTTTATTATTATGGCATCAAACTTTTTGTATCGATTGGCAATTCTTCGTTAATCGCCTCACCCTTATCTTTTGTTGCAGTTTGTAGTCCTGATACGCGGTAAAAATTGTAATCAGGGTACTTTCCTACGCCATTAATTAAAAGATGCTCTTTCTCATAGACCATATTCTGTCGGTCATATTCACACATCTCGAAGTCGGGAGTGAGTTGAATTGCGTAGGTTGGGCAAGCCTCTTCACACATGCCGCACATGATACACCGAGAGAAATTTATTCTAAAAAATTCTGGATACCATGTGCCATCATCACGAGTATCTTTTTGAAGTGCGATACAATCAACGGGACAAGCGGCAGCGCAAAGATTACACGCTACACAGCGTTCTTCACCATCTGGGTCACGAGTCAAAACGATTCGTCCCCGATATCGAGGTGCGAGATAGGGCATTTGCTCCGGATACTGTACTGTTTCCGCTTTCTGAAAAAGATGTTTAAAAATATGCCACATTGTCCTTAGTGAACTTAACATCTAGAGCCCTCCTTCCTGTAACCAAAGTAAAACAGCACCAGTAATCACAAGATTAAACAGTGTGATTGGTAACATAACCTTCCAACCTAGAGACATCAACTGATCATATCTCGGTCTGGGTATTGCAGCACGCAGTAGAACGAAAAAATTAATAACAAAGATTATTTTTATCGAAAACCACGCCGCTGGTGGGAGCCAATTAATACCAAATATTATTAGAGATGGTCCCATCCATCCACCAAAGAAAAGGGTAACGATCATTGCAGAAATCAACATAAGACCAAGATATTCTCCTAGCATGAACATGGCGAATTTCATTCCACCATACTCAGTATGAAATCCAGCTGTCAGCTCATGTTCTGCCTCGGGCAGGTCAAATGGCAATCTGTGACTTTCTGCAATACCCGCGATTATGAATACGAGCAATCCTAAAACTTGCGAAAAACAAAACCAAACATTTTCTTGAGCCTTCACAATTTCAACAAGGCTAAAACTACCTGTCATCATCACTATACCCATCAGCGATAAGCCCATAAAGACTTCGTAGCTAACCATTTGTGAGGCAGAGCGGAGGCCGCCAAGTAGAGCATACTTGTTATTTGATGCAAGGCCACCGAGTAGGACGCTATAGACGGCAAGTGAGGTCATCCCCAAGAAAAATAATAATCCGATGTTCACATCTATTATCTGAACGCCGGGGGAGAACGGAACAACCGCGAAGCCCATCATCATAGCCACAACAATTGCTGTGGGTGCAAAAATAAATACCATACGATCAGCGAAAGGTGGAACCCAGTCGTCCTTGAGTAGGAGTTTTATCATATCTGCCACTACTTGACCTACACCGAATGGCCCGATTCGATTAGGGCCGTATCGATCTTGCCAAAACCCAAGTAATCGTCTCTCCCACCAAGTCAAGACCGCTGCACCTAATACCCCAAACATCAGTAGTCCCAGTGCTAGCATTATTGGTCCCCAATCAAACATACTGACTGTCCTCGGACTTGAATGAAGCAATTCTATCCGTTGCTATCACGACCGGCTTGAGCGGTTGCCACTCATTATCTCTGTTAATTTGAATATAAGTGTCTGCGGTGAGGTGCTTAATTTCATTAAAACCAGCACTGTAACCAGCACATCCTTCCGCCATTCTCGCCGAAATCCTGACAGATACTGACATCTTTAGGTTGTCTCCAGTGATGATCACCCCATCATGATCGGAAACTTTCATATTGTCAGCGTCTTTAACGGACAACACAATGAAGGGTGATCCCGCAAGCTCTGCAATTTCCTTTGTGTGCAAAGACAGCTCCTCTGAGCCATGAAGGCAATAAATGGGCACCAAACGCCAGTAATATTTTTTCATACTAACGCTAGGCATCTGGGAATGATCAAAATTCACTCCCGAACTAGACGATTTTATTAATTGGACCCCTGAAGTGCCGCCTTTCAAAGGCCCACCAGTTTCGGCTTGAAATTTCTGTAGGGACTGATTTGAATTCCACCCAGGAGACCATACAAAGGGAGTCAAGGCCGATGGTTGGTCACGGTTGAGTCCCTCCATGCTGTATGTAAGGGGAGTTTCGTCATCAGGCAGCTGCTGTACTTCATGCACTGATACATCAGCGGTGATAGCTGTTCGGCCACTATTTCTGTGAGTTTGACGTGGGATCTTTAATCCATGGTCACGGAAGTCTTTATCTGGCGCCGCAGAGGACATAGCTTGGAAGTTATTATTCTTTGCGCATAGCTGAACTACTTCGTCGAAACTTCCTATACCCGATAGCTTTTTATTTTCTGTCACAGCTGCAAGTTTCACAAGCCATTGCCAACTGGGTAATCTGTCGTGCAGGGCCGGAAATACAGAGTAAAATCGTTGAGCTCGGCCCTCATAATTGACAAGGGTACCTTGCGTCTCGGCAAATGAGGCGGCGGGAAGTATCACATCCGATATCTCCAGCGTATCATGTTCAAGAAGGTCGATTGAAATAATTTTTGTTGGTGACTCGTGAAGCTGAGTCATCTCGGAAGCACTCAGCCGCCGAGATAAATCATTTTCTAACACAATAAGCGCATCGATTTGACTAATGTTCTCGATAATTTCTGATAGCTTAAGGTTTTGTGGTTCACCAAGTAATATTGAACCGACACTGTTTGCCTCCGGGAAAGTGAAGCTGAGTTGCGTATTTTTATTGGACACAGCCAGTGCCTCTGCAACTGCTGCGGCACTCTCCACGATGTTCTTATTCAGCAAGCTTGGACCGCTTATTATGAGTGGTCTCTCGGCGTTAGTAAGATAAGTTGCTATTTCTATAATTTGTCGGTCTTCAGAGTTTCCTTCGGTTAATTGGCTGGCTAATTTTAGTCCAAAGTTAGCTATCTCGTCAGGTGCCAGAGTCAAAGTTTTCAAAGCAATATCATCAAGTTTTGTCGAAGCGGCTGTCGCAATGAACAGAGGAGAGCGCTCCGCCTGCGCAAGGTTTCTCACAGCTCCGTCGAGCCACTCCTGAATACCCATCTGTTCAGCCATGGCGATCGCCTTGTTTCTAGTCGCTTGTCTTATAGCTAGAGCGATTCTAGCAGCTGTATTCGTCAAATCTTCCCCAAGTATCAGTATGGCATCCGCCAACTCTATATCTCTCACAGAGGGATTGAGTGCTCTAGTTGTTTTTAGAATTGAGACTTGGCGCTTTAATATTCTGTCCTCTGTGTCTGATAGTCCCGATGAAAATTTGCACGGACCAACAAGATTTTGTAGTAAGTAGTTTGATTCAACGGATGCCCGCGGTGAGCCAATGCCTACGATATTTCCATTACCCACCAATTGGCTAATGTGACGAGAAAACTCCTCCTTTTTTATTGCCTTGAATACACTGTTCGATTCTTTGACTCCTACATAGTTCGTTCGTTTATCTCCATTTACATATCCAGCACCGAACCTCCCTCGGTCACAAATGAAATATCCGTTTATTTCTTGGTTGTAGCGATTATGAATTCGTTTCAACCTTCCATATCGCTCGCCGGGAGAGATGTTACACCCCACTCCGCAACCGCCGCATATAGAGGGAGAGGACTGCAGATCCCACTTTCTACTATAATCTGCAAGGAAAGGTTTGTCGGTAAAAACGCCTGTTGGGCATACTTCCACAAGGTTTCCAGAGAATTCGCTTTCTAAAACCCCATCTTGATGGCGACCGAAGTAGATCCGGTCGCGTGATGCCTGAGAGGAGAGATCTTTGCCGCCTGCGTAATCACGGTAAAAACGTTCGCAACGATAACATGTAATACAGCGATTCATTTCATGATTTATTAAAGGCCCCAAGTATTGGTTACGATGAGTGTTCTTTTTGCCTTGATAACGTCGATCTCTGTGACCCACCATCACGGTCATGTCTTGGAGATGACACTCTCCTCCCTCTGAGCACACAGGGCAGTCATGAGGATGGTTTAGCATAAGCGACTCTACAACAGCCTCTCGGAACTCTTTTGCCTTTTCCACTTCCAGCGATACTCTTGTACCGTCAGTAGCAGGGGTCATGCATCCCATGATTATCCGTCCATGTTGATCATCATCATCTCTATATTGGACGAGAGCACATTGCCTACAGGAGCCTATAGATCCCATTGCGGGGTGCCAACAAAAGTAAGGTAGGTCTAGACCTGCATCGAGGCAAGCTTCTAGCAAGTTTTTCCCGCTGCCCACCTCATAAGATTTGCCGTCAACGATTATAGTTGGCATATTTAATATACTCCGTTCATTTCGTAAGGGCATCGGCCAAGCGTTATGTGATTTTTGAAGTCCTCATAAAAATATTTCATTGCGCTTTGGAGGGGTTCCATAGCGCCCGGCGCTAGGGCACAGTGAGTATTTCCGGGTGTTCCAATGTATTTTATTTGATAGGCTAGTGTTTCGAGATCCTCTTCACTACCCTTTCCATTGTCGAGATCCTCTAGGACCTGGCGGGTCCAAGGCAGTCCATCTCGGCAAGGTGTGCAAAAACCGCATGACTCTTGCGCGAAAAATCGTATTAAATTCAGAACCATTCCCACAGGACAAGATTGGTCATCTAAGACAATCATAGTGCCAGTGCCCATACGACTCCCAGCGGCACCAATCACGTTGTAGTCCATAGCTAGGTCTAGGTGAATTTCCGTTAAAAAATCGGTTGAGCCACCCCCAGGTAAAAGCCCTTTGAAATTTAGACCAGTTTGCATACCGTCCGCATGATCCTCAAGGATTTGCCTAATGGGTGTACCCATAGGAAGCTCCCAGCATCCTGGGTTCTTTACACGCCCACTCACTCCAAACAACTTTGTCCCACTATCCTCTCCAACGCCTAATGTCTTAAACCATTCTGCACCTTTGTGGATGATATGGGGTATATTGCAAAGCGTTTCCACATTGTTGACGATTGTCGGACGACCCCATAGACCACTTACTTGGGGAAAAGGTGGTTTTGCTCGTGGATTTGCACGTTTGCCTTCTAAAGCGTTGATAAGCGCAGTTTCTTCTCCGCATATATACCGACCCGCGCTTGGATGAACATACATCTCAAGGCTGAACCCAGATCCTAGAATATTTCTTCCCAAATAACCCGCATGGTAGCACTCCTTAATTGCCTCATTTAGACGTTGAATCGCTAATCGATACTCTCCTCTTATAAAGATATAGGCTATATCAGCTCCGATGGTGTAGGCCGAGAGAATCATACCTTCAATAAGTTGATGCGGATCTTGCTCCATCAGAAGACGGTCTTTGAATGTTCCCGGTTCCATCTCATCAGCGTTGCAGATAAGGTATTTATGTCCGGGCAAACAATTTTCATTTTTTGGCACAAAGCTCCATTTCATCCCTGTCGGGAATCCTGCGCCGCCGCGTCCACGGAGGTTCGAGTTCTTTACCTCCGAGAGACAATTGTCAGGTGACATGGAGTTGAACGCTTTTCGGAGCCCCAGATAGCCCTCGTTAGCCTCATAGCTATTCAGCGGAGTGGTATCATTAACCTTAGAGATATTTTTAGTAAGAACTTTTTCGGTCACTGGCTACCTCCTTTACAATAATCTGCAAATATCTGCTCGATTTTAAGTGAATCTAAATTTGTAAATAAATCATCTCCGACCATCATCACTGGAGCTTTGTCACAGGCGCCTAGGCATGGGACGGGAAGGAAAGTGAACTGTTTGTCTTCAGTAGTTTCCCCGTAATTAATTTTTAAAATTTCCGAGATTTTGTGTTTTTGTTTCTCACACCCACAAAGCCAACAACTTACGCTGTCGCAAAAAAGTATGACTTTAGCACCCACCGGTCTTCTAAAGATTAAATTATAAAAAGTTGCTATGCCTTCTAATTCTTCAGCAGACATTTCGAGGTGTTTTGCGATAGCGATTAAACATTCATCTGACACCCAACCACGTTTTTCCTGCACTATTTTTAAGGCATCGATGGCTGCTCCCGATTTCTGAGGAACATGAGAGAGCTCTACATTTATGAGTCGAACTTCCTCTGCTGTCAGAGTGGAAGATGTGTCTGACTGAATAATATTATGTGTCATCGGTCTACATCTGCCATTACAAAGTCAATGCTCGCGATGATTGCAATCAAGTCAGGAATCAAGAGGCCCTGACTAATGAGCGGGATCTGCTGCAGATGAGCAAAAGACGGAGTCCTGATACGGGTTCTATAAGCGTTTGTTCCATTATCGCTTATTAGGTGGTAGCTATTGATACCCTTTGTTGCCTCGATCATTACTGAGGCTTCTCCATGAGGAACAACTGGACCCCAACTCACATTTAAAAAATGGTGGATGAGCGTTTCTATATCCTGCATCGTGCGCTCTTTCGGGGGCGGTGTGGTTGAGCGATGCTCGCTCTTATAGGGACCTCCGGGCATATTATCCACGCACTGGCGTATTATTTTGATACTCTCTCGCATTTCTTCAATACGTAACACCGCGCGGTCGTAGCAATCGCCGCCGCTAGCTGTGGGCACTTCGAAATCAAACTGATCATATCCGCTATATGGCCGTTTTTTTCGCACATCCCAGTCGTTTCCTGTAGCTCTCAGCCCGGGACCTGTTATGCCCCAGTCTAACGCTTCTTTTTCCGTGTAGACTCCAATACCAACAGTCCTATCCTTTAATAGTTTGTTTTGCATCGCCATCTTGTCCCACTCATCGAGCCGCGCAGGCATTGAGTCAATAAAATCAATTACCAGTTTATCCCATCCAATGGGGAGATCCTGAGCTACTCCGCCGATTCTGAACCAAGCGGGATGCATTCTGCCGCCCGTGATAGCCTCAATAATTCCGAATAATCTCTCTCGATCAGCAAACATATAAAAGACGGGGGACATTTGGCCTACATCTTGAACAAATGTCCCATAAAAAACTAGATGGCTAGAAATTCGGAACAGTTCAGCTAACATTATTCTTATAATTTTTGCACGCTCTGGAACTTTAATCCCCGCGAGGAGTTCGACTGTTTGTATGTACGCGAGGTTATTCATAACCCCAGCGAGGTAATCGATTCGATCAGTGTAGGGTATGTAGGTGTGCCAAGTCTGACGCTCGCCCATTTTTTCGGCGCCTCGATGGTGATACCCAATATCTGGCACAGAATTTATGATTACCTCTCCATCTAATTGTAATGCGATCCGGAAAACTCCATGGACACTTGGATGGTTAGGCCCAAGGTTTAGAAACATGTATTCGTTGTCTTCGCCCTCAGATGTCATCCCCCAGTCTTCGGGCTTAAAACGAAGCGCTTCCTGTTCCTTAGCAACTCGCTCAGCATCCATTATGAACTCTCCCATCTCAGTGGCTCGAGCCGGATGATCTTTTCTCAATGCGTGGCCTTCCCACGTAGGGGGAAGAAGTATCCTAAAGAGCGAGGGATGGCCATCAAAGGAAATCCCGAACATATCCCAAATCTCTCTTTCGTACCAGTTAGCATTAGGCCAAACAGTCACAATCGAAGGGAGTATTAGATGAGACTCAAAAACTCCTACTTTTATTCTCAGGTCTTCATTGCGGCGCATTGAAAGAAGCTGGTAAACAACAGTATATTCAGAGTCTGGTTGATCTTGGCGGTGTTCCCGAGTCCGCTCATCTACCGCAAATAAATCATAGAGCATACAGAAGTGAGGGCGAAGAAATCGCAACACGTCGATTAGATGTTGCTGAGACACCCAAATGGTGGTTATTTCATCAATACACTTTTGAGTCAAAAATATTTCTTTACCAAACTCATCGTGTAGTAATTTTAAAGTGGATAGCTGTACTTCTTTCAGAGCCAGCTGCATTTCATATCCTTATTAATTTTTCGGTTTTTTTTAGCTGTTGTGTGGTTCTCTTAATTCGGTTGATTTGATTCGTTGAGCCGTGTATTGATCTCTTTTACTGATTTTTTGCGGTTTAATTACGCTCTGATCTCCTGCCGCCCAGCTAATGGGACGTCGTTCTTTTCCAATAGATTCTTGAAGCATTATCAAGCCTTGCATAAGTGCTTCGGGTCGAGGAGGACAGCCTGGGACGTAAACATCGACTGGTATAAACTTATCAACACCTTGTACTACTGAATAGATATCATACATTCCGCCCGAGTTGGCGCAGGACCCCATCGATATTATCCACCTTGGTTCTAAAAGTTGATCATAAAGCCGTTTTACTACGGGGGCCATCTTGAGGAAACAAGTCCCAGAAATCACCATCAAATCAGCTTGCCTTGGCGTGGCACGAATCACTTCCGATCCAAATCTTGCTATGTCATGTCGGCTGGTAAAGGATGTAGCCATCTCAACATAACAGCATGATAAACCGAAATTAAACGGCCACAAGGAATGGGCGCGCCCCCAGGCGATGAGGTCCTCAAGCTTGGCGAAAGCAACGTTTCGCTTGACCTGCTCCTCGATAACATTGGTGCCTTCACTACCGCCAGTATCTTCAGGTTTACTTAGACTCCATTTCAATGTTTTGCTTCCTCATTTTGTCGTTTTCTTTTTTTGCCCGATCCAATCCCACTCTGACCTTTTTGCCCCAGTCGAGCCCGCCTATTCTCCATGTATAGATTAACGCTAGCCCCAACACTCCGATAAAAATCAGCATCGATATGTAACCTTTCCAGCCAAGTTCGAAGAATGCTACAGCCCAAGCGAAGATAAAAACAGCCTCGAGGTCGAAAATAACAAAAAAGATGGCCACAAGATAAAACTCAACTGATATGCGCACTTGGGAACTACCAACTGAAACAATTCCCGATTCAAAGGGATCGTTGGTCGCGTCTTCCCGTCTTCGTTGGCCCAACAGCCAAGAGACCACCAACATAGCAATTACAAGAAGGATAACTAGGAGAGTGTAAACGGCTAGAGGCCAAATTTCGGTACTGGAACTCTCTATAACATATCTCCTTGGGAGCCAGCGATAACAAGATCGGCCTCGCCCAGAAATCGCTCAAACCAATTGCTTTTCGCATCACAAGGGGTCGGCATTATCGCGTGTTTTTGTTTTAGGTCTTTTAAATAACCGTTTAAAACAAAATTGCATACGTATGCAAGCATGACTTAGATGTCTTTCAGTTATGACTTTAGTACCTGAACATAAAATTCTACGAAAATCAACTTGTGTCGCCAAGGATTGAAACAAATTGGTAAGTGATCGAGTTGCTTAAAACATCTCGATAGCGTGACTTTGAGGAGATTTAATCGTTAAGAGTAAGTTTTTGCTGATTCGGATTTTGAAAAGCAATCAACATTTTTCAAGGCGCTTTGCCTCACTTTTGTATAGCTCATATGAGTCTTTTAAAGTAGCAGTATTTAATAGGGTGGTTGCAATAACCTCTTCGGTCTTTATCGATCGAATATGTGTTTTTATCCACATTGATTCTGTTCGCTTGCTTTCGCCAAGACCCACGACCTCTCGATCTAACAAGTACTCTTGATTGACTAGTAGGGGACCATTGATCATTTTAACTTCAAGATCTGCAAACAGTCCTATTGATGGACCTTTGGCTGATGGAAGTCCGTCTGGAGTATACCTGACAAGAGGATTTACCATTTCGAATGGTATTATTGGGGCGCCCCATGGTGTTTTTACGCTTATAGTCTCGCAATACCAATCACATAATTCAGTAATGTTTTTTAACTTCTGCGCAAGGGTAAAGGGATAATTTTTTCCGAGGTGAGATCGAAAACCCATTTTCACACGATCATATTGTGATGATCGATCGCCAATTTTTACATTTTCTAAAATAACTAGTTTTTTAGCTGTTGGACGAGAGTTTAAAAGTTTTTCAAGCTCTGTTGCAGGATGAGTTGGACCGAGCGATGCGGTCCCCTCTAATACAAATTCGCCAGAGTCTTTAAGAGCCCAAACTCGGGTAATTTTATCCTGTTTGGTTGGACGTTGGACGAACGCAATTACAGACTCACCTTCTATGACAACATTTTTAAAGTGCGCACTGATACACCCTACCTCAAACCATCTGTCTCCCCAAATACTATGCAGGATTGGATCAAACTGTGAGAAATGCGTAGGCCCCTCAATTGGAGCTCCCAGGAAGCCGAGATTTTGAGCCTGTTGATTGTCATGAATCGAGAGGTGGCCGTCATATTCTTGCTCAGCCAGCATTTGTCGAGGCCTTTTCGGTGGCCCTCGAAGGACACCATTAATCTCAATTATTTCCGTCTTCCAAATATTATTTATCACTTGCGAAATCTCCCATCGATCTTAAAAAAATCCCTCGACACGGTGCCATAATACATGTGCCTTTGCATTAGACAAATTGTGGGGATGGTGAAGTTACATTTTGTAATCTTGTTTTAGAATGGAGGATAATTCATCAATATCTGCAGTGTTAATGGTCCCATCAAGTATCTCGATGTAATTTTTTAGATTAGCTCTCGCCGCAGCTTCTTTAGTAGATGCCAAATCGCCTATATGTCTTGTGACACCATCCCCGAATAATTGTTTTTGGGCGAATTTCTCGGCTATTAATTCTAATTCTAAAAGATCCGAGTAAGTTTCTTCCTTAAAGGCATTATCTGAAAGGGCGGAAGATTTCTTCAAGATTTTCCTTGTCTTTCTTATTGGTTGAACGACTTGCGATTGCCAAAACTTAGTTACGTTTATAACACTTAATATTTGGTCGCTTTTAAGTTGGCGCTTAAAAGTCGACAGCCAGAGTAAATATAACAATACATTAATATCTGCATTGATCTCTTGTTGCAGTTTCAGGCATAGAGACTCAATGCCACGCTTGCCATATGCGGCGATTGAAAAGTCCCAGAGTTCAAACGAGTTGCTTTTTTTACTAATTTCTGAGTCCTCATGATTAGAATACATTTGACAGTAGTTGGGCTCCAAAGTTTATATTCGTTTTAAACGGTAACGTGTTTGAGGAGTTACGCCCCTCTCTTTTATTATCTGGTGATAAAGCTCTGCGCTAGGTTTCGGTGTTCGTTTGAAGTTGTTTTCATATTCGATACCGATTAGACCGAAACGAGCCGTGAAACCTTCCGCCCACTCAAAATTGTCTGTCAAGGACCAGTGAATATAGCCACGAACATCCACACCATTTTCTTTTGCAAGCCACATCTGATCAATATGGTCGACAAGAAAATTTTGTCGTCTGAGATCATCAGCCTCGCGATCAGCTAGACCATTCTCGAGAACATAGATAGGGATTTTATATCGTTTATGGGTTGCGAGTAGGATTTCGTAAAGGCCACGAGGATATACTGCCCAGTCTAAATCACTTCTTGTCTCGTCAGATATTTTGGGATTATAAAAATGAATTTCTGGCTGCGCTATGTTTAACAAACTGCTTTTGACATAAAACCGTCCATAAAAATTAATACCAATGTAGTCTTGAGTCCCAGCCAGACCAGCTATGTTTTTCTTAATATTTGTGTTTGTAATTTTTAATATACCGGTATTAATGGCATCCATAAAATCCCAGATAAAAGCCTGTTCTACGGCTTTGCTTGAGATTATATCTAACGGAGCCCAATTTCGTAGTGCTTGGAAAGTACGCGTATGTTTTGCAATGCCAACCTTCGCACTTAAATTTTTACGATTCGCATGATCGTGAATGAGTTTGTATGCCGCTGCATGAGCTTTTAGCAGTTGCTCAATAACCGTTACCACACCGTTAATATCTCGTTTTTCAAGTGGAGGAAAAATTCCTTGCATATATCCATTATAAATATATGTCATTGGTTCATTTAATGTTGTCCAGTGCGTTATGCGATCGCCATAAGCATCTAATACGGAGTGAACAAATTTTTCAAACTGCTCAATGGCGTCCTCTCGCTCCCAGCCTCTTTTGCCATCAGTCTCGTCCCAAAACCAATCAGGACTGGAGAAGTGGAAAAGCGTTACGAAAGGTGTGATTCGATATTTTTCAAGGCTGTCGAGAATATCATGATAAAACTTTATGGCTTCGGGGGCCGGAGTGATTGAATCCCGAGTGGGGAAAAGGCGTGCCCAGCAGATGGAAAAACGGTGCGTGTTATGCCCGAGCTTGGACGCTAGAGAGAAGTCCTCATCGAAAACAAGGTCAAAATTTGTCTTTTTTAATCGAACATTGGCACTAACCGAGTCTAGAGAATTAATATGCCCTGGCAGGGCGTAACCGGGCCGTTTGTCTGTGGAAGTGTTTCCCAAGTTGATTGCCTTGCGCTCGAAGGTTGTCCAGTCGCTGGGCTGCTGGTGTTCAACGTGTTGAGAAGCGGATGCTGCTCCCCAAAGAAAATCATGATCGAAGTGAGAATTATGCCGTGAAAACTGCTGTAGATTAGGAAGATTCCGTCTGGGGTCTATAAATGTCTTTCTAAAGATCATCAGTCCGATTAACAAAAGAAACAAAAATAATAGAATGAGCTTGTCTTGAATTTTGGGTTTCCTCAGATTTTCCAGAGTTCAATTAAAACAATTTTTTTATCAAAAAGAAATATACTCAGCATTCAGCCCTCAAGGGAGGGCATATATGCCTCCTATCACTCCTAAAAACAAAGATTCCTGATTCTTTTTTTAGCGTAATTGGTACCGTTTTGGTAAAGACCATTTTGTGACAAGCTATCGTAATTTATTGGCTTCTTAAATTTGGGTCATTCCCAGATAGAGATGAAAGAGAAATCGGAATTAGTAAAGTTTATTGCAGATTATATACGAGTCTATCGGATAGGTTTTTTTTTAATATGGAAACTGGGGCTTCGATGCTAGAGGAATAAAGACGTTGGTTTTGATGTATAAATTCCAAGTCAACTTTAGCGAGACCTCTTTTGGCTCGTGGCCGCTTTCTGTGAATTAGATCCAAAAATTCTTTGTGTAATTATTTAACTTACGCTTTTTGAAAGCGATACCAAGCTATCATTTTTTAAAAAAACATCTTAGTCATATAGGCAAGGGAAACCTTTTTAATGATGTAATAGATCTTACTTATAAAAGAATCGGCGCTAGATTCGGGCACAAAAATCAAGTGACAACTGCACTTTGGATCGTCTTCAATTTGGATATTGGGCGTTTACAGTTTGTTCGCCATGACAGTGAAGCTACAGTTTGCGACTATCTGATTAATGATAATCCAGAACTAGTAATTCGCTCTTTTAATGGCTCTCAGCCGTGCGATCGTTTAGACAAAAGTTGGTCGGACTTGGTTCTAGCGATTATGGTTGGACCGCCAAAACGATATATTATTTTTTCCTTTACAGAGTCGTTTGATATTTATACTAGTTACTAAATTAAGGCGTCCTAGTGGTCCCAAATCTCGGATTTCGGCGTCTTGTAGGACCCGAGGACCGATTTAGTTTGAGTGAGCGACTGGAACCGATATCACTGCAAGACCCAGCACCTGAAAGAGTTAAATAGGATAAATTACAAACATATGGCAGCGCAGAGGTTTACAGTCGAACAAAAATAAAAAACAATTATCCCTAGTTCGTAGTTTTAGTGGAAAGATGAATTTGATTATAGAGGGGTAGGACATTTATATCCGATCAACCTTTTTTTGGATCGCTATAAACTTTTTGTAAATTATTGCTGTGACCTGTACTCTCTTAGCCTTAGTCAAAATCGAGCGTCATGAGGCGCGTCCTCCTGCTGAGGAAGAGAAAATCCTACTATCGGTTGAAACTAAAAAAAGCGTCTGATTAAGTCGTTTTTGTCCCATACCTGACTCTGCTCATTTAAATGGGCAGGAAAATCTGGGTATGTATGCTGATTCAATTTATGATTTTACTAAAGCTTTGTGTTGACATCCGGTATCGTAAGGTGGGCGCGTTAACTGACCATAAAGTTTTTTGTATTGCATTTGACGACTTAGTTTATACTCAAAAAGAGCGGATCTGTGGTTCGTTTGGCACTCATAACAAAACTTTGGGTTTTGAACCAGTAATGGAGATGTTCGATGGCTTACTCAAATAGGCTTGCGACTTACCAAACTGTTGGTTTAGTGCTTGGTCCCATTGTCTTTATGCTTATGTTATTGTTTAGCGATAAGCAAATGTTCATGGACGATTCTGCTTGGCGAACTGCGGCTCTAGGGCTGTGGATGGTGACTTGGTGGGCGACAGAGGCAATTCCTGTTGCAGCTACCGCATTATTACCACTTATTTGTCTTGATCTGCTGGGAATTTCCAGTACAAGTGAGGCAGCATCGGCGTACTCCCACCCAATTATATATTTATTTCTGGGCGCTTTTATATTGGCGTTGGCAATACAGCGTTGGAATCTTCATCAAAGAATTGCTCTATCAATTTTATTGCAAACCGGCACTGATGGTACTCGACTGATCGGTGGATTTATGGTTACTGCTGCGTTACTTTCGATGTGGATGACAAATACCAGCACAACCATGATGTTGATGCCAATAGCCATTTCGGTCGCGTCTGTTATTTCTCGAAAAGCTGCAGGATCAATATCACATGATTGCCGAGACTTTGAAGTAGCAATGCTGCTAGGTCTGGCATTCTCGGCCACCATCGGGGGAATGACTACCTTAGTTGGTACGCCTCCAAACGCGCTACTGGTTGCGTTTTTATTTGAAAACTATGGTGTTGAAATAAGTTTCATGGGTTGGATGTTAATTGCGGTACCGTTCGGCTCAATCTTGTTATTAAGTGCCTGGATCGTTTTAACAAAAATAGTCTTTAATATTTCAATTTCTGCTGATGACGATGTGACGAAGCATTTGGCTATGCTCCGGAAAAATTTGGGCTCTATGAGTACCGCGGAAAAGCGGGTTGTATGGATCTTTATTTTTGTGGTGCTAGGATTAGTATTGCGACGACCACTAGAAGCAATTTTGGATTTGGATAGCATTTCTGATACTACAATTACACTTGTCGGCGCGATTTTACTTTTTCTTATTCCCAGTGGAGACAAAAATCAACCTCACTTATTAAAATGGGAAGATTTAAAGGAGCTACCTTGGGGTGTTTTAATTCTCTTCGGTGGAGGGCTTAGCCTCGCGGCGGCCATATCAAATTCGGGGCTGGCGCATTGGCTTGGCGAGGGATTGTCGCCCCTTTCTGACTTTGGTGTGAGTTTTTTAATTTTAGGAGCGGTAGTGTTGGTTGTTTTTCTTACTGAAATAACAAGTAATCTCGCGTCAACTGCGACTTTTTTGCCCATCATCGGTTCACTGGCGATCCAGGTAGGTTTAGACCCGAGGATTCTCTGCATCCCAATTACTTTGGCGGCCAGTTGTGCTTTTATGTTGCCGGTGGCAACTGCACCAAATGCGATCGCGTTTTCATCGGGAATTCTAACTATCCCACAGATGGCTCGAGCAGGTATTTATCTAAACTGTTTTGCCATCGCCTTACTTATGGTTGTTGCGCTATTATGGGCTCCTCGTTTCATGTAACGGGATCTGGTGCTTATGTTTTTTGTCACGTAAAAAGTGGGCGGGTCTTTTATTTACAAGGGTTTTTCTACCAGTGCAAAGAATCAGTTACCCCAGAAACCTCTTTTAAAAAGTTAATTCGAATAAAAAATTATTTTAAACAAAACATCATGCGGAGATGGTAATGAATCAAACAGAACTTAACAAAGCTAACTTAACTGAAGACCAAACTACCCTTTTTAAAATTGATTCTGAGGTTATGACTAATAAAGCGTTGGTATATACCTCAAGAGCGATGATTGAAGAGAATCGTTTAATGATTCTAAGTAATTACGCCGCATCATTCATGGGGAATCGTCAGCTGGCAAACCAGAATACTGATGACATCTTTAAAAACCGAGAGCTTATTTTGAATAGGTATGATTGTCAAAGTGATGTAGAGGAAAATTTTATTCAAGCGCAAAAAAATCGGGCTAGGCTAGATTATCTTGCCCATCGATCAAAGCTCAACACTTTGGTTCTAGACGTTAGCGAAAAGATGGCCGCCATCAATACACAGCTGATCGAAATAAACAAACAAATAATGGCGGCAAATGAAAATATTGTAGAATTTAACTCGGAACACATAACTACCAATTTAGATTTAATTGAGGGCGATAATTCACCTGAAAAAGCTACAACAAAGACAAATGCCGTCCTGATTGCGCAAAATAAGAAAGCCATGCATGACGTAATGGCATCGGCCCAAAGTAATCGTGCGCGTATGAATAGCGTTATAAGTTCGTCTTTGGACAACAGTGATGCGTTGATAGAGAACAAGAGTGAAATAGCTGAGCGCCGAGAGAGCATCATGAATAATAGAGGCGCACTGCTTGCGAATAAAAATCGCATCCTTCGATAAGTCCACTTTTCTGTATGATGGGGAGTTTCTTCTGGCTCTACTTTGAAACTCCTTGACTTTTTTCCTACCTTGACCCTGAAAACACATCGATCAGCTCAAGTGCGGGCCTATCATAAAATAACTCCTTCGCTAGAATCTTGAGTTGTGTCAATTCACTGGGTGAGCAAGATTTCCCATTAGCGCGAAGCCAGCTCTCCAAAGCATTGCCCTTTCCACGATTACCAGACGCTAATGAGACATTCGCGCGAGCGTCACCGACATCGCATCCCTCCATGCGGCCAGGGTTTTGTCCACGCCGGCTCTTTGTCATAGCGGCTTCAAGTCTACGTACTTTGGTATTCGCATTTGCAAGTTGTTTGGTGAGCATGTCGACACTCTTTTGAAGACGTTTCATTTCTAACGGCTCATGGGATTGTGCGGGCAAAAAATANACAAGTGCAACCAATGAAAGTGCNGCGAAAAGTTTATTTCTTTTGCGAGGCGTGAGTTTTGTCAAGTGGAAGCNCCTTTGATTTTTTTAAACAACATTAAANTTCTTCGNATCTATCTGATTATCGGAAGATTCTATNTATACTTTAGCGCACACCTGACATCAATTAAANACATTCGTGTCACATTGAAAAATCTACGTAAATAATTNTACTTTAAAATGAGATGTTTTTTTTAGTCTATAGTAAACATTGATTGATATATTACATCGCCGGACACATGAATTGGCGAGTGCGACTTATAAAAGCTTGGTACGGGATATGTTATGCTACCAAGCTTAAATGGCGCGTAGAAAGGGGCGTATGCTAGGGTTTAAGCTGACGGATATCGGAGGCAGACCCGCCTCAGCTGCCAATGTAAGTTATTTCGTTGTTGAGACAGTAAGTGGATAATCATTGTCGCGTGATCCAATTATTCTACTTTGTTACCCCAACATCCCTCTCAGTTCATCTCTCTAAATATACAGAGGCAGAAAACATATTAATTACCACACAGCCACTTATGATTAGGATGATACCGATAGCCGCAGCGAAATCTAATTCCTGCTTAAATATAAAAAACCCAACTAAGGAAATTAGAGCGATACCTGCTCCGGACCAGATTGCATATGCTATCCCGAGCGGAATATCTCGAAGGACAAGAGTCAGAAAATAGAGCGAACATGCATAGCCAGATAACGCCAAAACGGATGGAATGATTTTTGTAAATTCGGCAGATGCTTTTAACGCGCTGGTAGCAAAGACCTCTGCTATAATTGCCACTACCAAAAATAAGTACGCCATAAATTTAACCTTCTATGAGTAAACTTTTAAATATTTATTGTTATAACTTTCGGCATAGTTTAAGTGTTATCAACGAACGGTTTGATATTTGTTATGCAAAGTTGTTTTGATCATGAGGTTAAACTTAAATTCTCAGCAGAAATAGAAATTTTTCTTTAAATGGGCAATAGGAATCAACTAGATCCAAATCTTAAGGTCATAACGAGTCCCGTTCAAGCTCTTGAACAGGAGAGGATATTGTTGACCGATGTTTTGTTAGGCAAATGCCCAACTGCGCTTAGTATTTGGACCACCAGCCGCTCGCTCGTTGTGCCTCGCCGCCTGAAAAATAAATCTAACTTCGC
Source organism: Porticoccaceae bacterium (assembly GCA_002731695.1). Taxonomy (GTDB): domain Bacteria; phylum Pseudomonadota; class Gammaproteobacteria; order Pseudomonadales; family Porticoccaceae; genus TMED48. The sequence continues at coordinate 25,843 of PCCK01000011.1, read as the reverse complement.
TCGTGCGAAAACGAATTCGAGGGCAAGGGGTTGGACGGTCGTTGTTCGAGATAGCGGAGGAGGTGCGACTCCTCAGGGGAATGGAATTGTAAACGTTACCTATGCTTACGTTTGTGATCAACACCCATCTATCGCAGAGGGTTATTCTGAAATATGTGCCCCGATTATTCGCTTGGCACATGAATTTGGAGAGGAGGCTAGCTGTGACTATGTCAATGGTAGTTTTTGTGACGGGCAATATAATGTAGTCTGCCGGTCGCGAAAACTTGCCGGTACTGCGCAGCGAAGATCAAGGCAAAAAGGCCGCGCGTCGAGAGCAGTGCTATTCGCTCATGCCTTGATTTTAGTTGATCACGACTTGGTTGAGAGTACGCGAGCACTAAATGAGTTTTATCAAGATTGTGAAGATAACGTGACAGTAGATGTCGACGCCCATGTTAATCTTAATGATCTCTCCGAGGAACTACCCATACAATCGATGGATGAGGTTGCCTATTTTTTCTATCAAGAATATTCTAATTTTCTTTCAAAATTTTGTTGAAGCGCTCGTTCGCTTGAAGTCTTTGCTTTTTTTGGATGTTGGACGCTAAATTTATGAGCATAAAGTTGTTAGGACTTACAATCGGTAAATATTAGGTTATTGAGGAAAATTATGGCGAATTCGAATTATAAAGATAATATTAAGGTTGATTTAACTAGGCGTATAGTTGTGGCTATGCTACTTGGCCTACTCGTCGGTGTAATGTTAAATTCTATGATGCAGGGCGAACTGTTCTCAAACACGACCTCAGAGCTTATTAATTCATATCTCATTGAGGGATTTTTTGACACTGTGGGTCAAATATTTGTTCGCTCTTTAAAGCTCATGGTAGTGCCTCTAGTATTTTTTTCACTGCTCTGCGGTACCGCATCTTTGGGCAGTAATGCGAAAATGGGTTTTTTGGCGGGTAAATCTATAGTTCTATATATGTTCACTACCGCACTTGCCATATCAACTGCGCTAATTCTAGCGATTGTCATGGCGCCAGGTCAGGGGATAGACTTGGCGGCGACATCAAATTTCTCAACGGTAGAGCCCCCGGAGCTGAAAACTACTTTAATAAATATTTTCCCGAGTAACCCAGTTTCCGCTATGGCAGAGGGAAAAGTGTTACAGGTCATTATTTTCGCTTTATTAACGGGTTTGGCGTTAGGTCACATGGGAGATTCTGGAAATAGACTACTTAATTTTTTCCAAGATATAAATACTATGATCATGAAAATGATAATGCTACTAATGGAGTTGGCGCCACTGGGAATTTTTTGTCTACTTGCAAAATTGTTTGCTGGCCTTGGGATAGGCGTGATCGTCAGTTTGGCGACCTATTTTTTTACTGTTGTATTTGCTCTTTTATTACATTGTTTTGGAATATATTCAATATTATTGAGAACAATGACTGGTTTGAATCCTATAAAATTTTTTATGCATATGCGATCACCTATGACATTTGCCTTCAGCACAGCCTCGAGTGCTGCGACAATGCCGGTTACTTTGAGGACGGTGGAACATGATGTTGGCGTTGATAACCGTGTCGCATCTTTTACTGTTCCCTTAGGCGCAACAATTAACATGGATGGCACGGCTATCATGCAGGGTGTCGCGACTGTTTTTATTGCACAGGCATACAACATTGATTTGAGTTTGGAGGCATATCTGATTGTTATTTTGACCGCCACGTTAGCGTCAATAGGGACTGCTGCGGTTCCAGGCGTGGGGTTGGTTATGCTTGTTATGGTACTCAATCAGGTGGGTCTGCCCGTTGAAGGAATCGGATTAATTATCGGCGTAGATCGTCTTTTAGATATGCTTCGAACCGCTGTGAACGTTGCAGGAGATGGAACTGTAAGTACTTGTGTTGCTCATAGTGAGGGTCTACATTCTCGACGGCGGTTTTACCAACTGGAGGCCGAAAACGCTGCAACATGAGATCTTAAAGCGTTACTATAAATATGTTTCGAAGCATAAAGGGCTCATAGAAAACGAGATGCTTATGAAAAATAGGATTTTGTTATTTTTATTATTATTCGCTTCAGATGGGTTTTGTTTGGAATCGCAGGAAATCGTAGCGGAAAAAATTGCGAAATGGGCAAGGTATGGAGCTATAGCGAAGCTAGCGAGGGAGGAGCTTTCGGAGAAAAATTTTAGTTTTCCTTACATGGATATGCCTTTTGTGGAACAGGGAACTCTGCTGCTAGATGTTCGCGTTGCAGGTGCCTGTGAAGTAGAGAAGCGGGTATTTGCGTTATCGGACCGTAAAATCGTGCAATACTTCAACCTTTGTAATGGTGCCGTTATTGCTGAGAAAAGCTATCCTTAGTTCTTAGATTGCATAAGTCGTATTACTGTGTTTTTCAAGCAAATTAAGTCTGTTGTCCGCCTCAAGCCTATCGAGTGCGTTATGTTGACCCCAGCTTTTGGTCATAACGGTATGTTTCTCGCTCTTTTCAAACGCGAGCCGCAAACCTTTTATTAACGGCGTATATGATAGTTTCCAGTTGTCATACCCCTCTTGGATGGTATCGAAATAGCAACCGGACGGAGGCCCTAAGCCAAATCCTGGGTTCATGACGTACACAAAACAATCAAATAGCTCTTCCTCAATTTGTACCGAGACATCTTGTTTTCGATAAAGTTTCGGATGGTCTTCATAGACATCCAAAGAACGTTCGCATGCGGGCGTAGTTTTGTAGACTCCTACTGGTACTGTTGTACTTTTTGAAGGAACTATATCAGCGACACCTCTAAAACATAGTTCCCAGCCGCATAATGTCCCTGCCGATATCAATTTGGCGGATGGACATCTTTGTTTCATCTGGTGGAGGTTCAAATTCGAACCGTACGCTGCGTAAAATTTCATTATTAGTGACCGTACTATAATCTGAGTGAGTTACCTTTTTTTAGTAATTAATTCGCATTTCAGATGTTAAATATATGAAAAACATAAATAGTTTAGTGTGACGGTGACAAAAAAACTAGAAATTCTTAAGATGCTGTTTAATTATACTGATCTGGCCTAATATTAGATAATGTAAGAATGTGCGCTAATATTACAACAAGCTCGTTGGAACCCCATGAACTTGGAGGGGCAAAAATGGTTCCGCTTTTTGTAAGAGATTAGTACATCTATGACCAAATCTTGAAATTAAGCAAGAGTAAATTTGAAAGGCTTACAAATTGCGTGTCGTTGAGGGTGTGTGATGGCAGAAAAAGCAACAAAAATGAAACTAGATGATTATATGGTCGCAAAAAAAATGACCAAGGAGCAAGTATTCCAAGCTATATCGAGAAAAGAAATCTCGGGTAGCTTTTTAGCGGGTGAATGGATGATTTTAGACGATGAAATGAATTTCTCCGCAGAGTTAGAAACCGATAAAAAAAATGATGATCGTTCTGATTTACGACTAGCAAGAGAAAAAGAGGAGGCTATTGCCAAAATCGCGATGGCTCAGACTATGGCTAAAACGGCCCAAACAGAAGCACGGAACTCTTCAGGAAAAAAAGACAAGTCAGCCACCTCGGTTAAAGGTTCTCATAGCGATGCGATATCTTCTTCTCCGCGTGAGGGACGTAAGTCGGAGGTGTTAAAGACCCCAATCTCAGATACTCCTGAGACTAAATCTGGCCCGATGGGCAGCGGCAAGTTGGATCTTAAGAAGTCGGGAATGGCGGAATCGATTTTGGCAGAGGCACGTGAGCTGGCTATGAGTACTCAGTCGAAAGCGTCAGCACCTGTAAATACGCCGATTCAAAGTAGCAGTTTTGCTGAAGGCATTCTTGCTGAGGCGCGCGACTTGGCCAAATTACATGATGACATTGCCGCGACTGGTGCTAAGAATGGACTGAACGCTAAAACTATCTCAAGTCGTAAGAAAACTAAGCCTCCAACCTTTATTGCAAGACAGTTTGAGGATGATGTAGATCAGGCCAAAGAGGAAGAGCGCTGGAAAACTAAGATAGACGATTACATCTTGGACAAGGGTATGAGCATGCAGGATGCATTTAAGCTTATTACCCAGAAAAAAGTGGATGGGCAATTTATCAATGGATCCTGGTACATCATAGATAATGATGAAGAGCATGCAGAAAGAAAAGCTTCTGCGGCAGCGAGCGCCGCTTTGGCAGAACAACAGCACAGAGCAGAGGAGACGCGTCGAGAGGCTCAAAGGCGTCAAGAAGCGCGGCGAAAGATAAAAATTGGCGAGTACATGCAAGAGTATGGCTTGGAAAAGGAACAGGTCTTTAAATTGATTCAAGACAAGTCTTTGGAGGGATCTTTCTCAAACGGTGAGTGGTATATTTTAGAGAGCATAGAAGATCTTTTAGTTCGTGAGGAGCTAGCTGAAACTGAGCTCGAGGCACTAGCAGCGATCGAAAAAGAAAAAGAAGAGGCTTACAAAGAAAGGAAGCACGAGGCAGAGCTACAAGACGGTCTCAATGAAGAGGAGCGTGCTAGGGCCTTAAACATGCCTTTTATTACCGATGCACAGTTTGCAGATAGAACAATATTAAGAACAATTGGCGTTGTTCAAGGCAGCACAGTTCGCTCTAAGAGCCTCCCCGCGGAGTTAAGTAGTGATCATGTTACTCTGCCGGGCGCAGAGTTAGTCACTTTTACCGCAGACCTGTCGGAGGCCAGATCACAAGCAGTCGATCGGATGAAAATTCAAGCCTTCATTCAGGGGGCGAACGCAGTTGTGTCCACCCATTTTAACACATCTATGATCGATTTGGGTGCTACCGAAATTCTAGTCTATGGGACCGCAGTCATTGTTGCTTCGCCGACGATATAAGATTTGTGAATTTTGCAAGCCGTAAGGCAAATATGGGTACAGCGCATGATTCTTAGGGGAGTTTTGCCTTCACAGAGTATCCAAGAAGTTCTCGTTTCTCACTGATACTCTCTTTTACATCTTGCCAGACCGCCCTCCATAGCCGATAGATACGTTTTTTCGCGATTTGTGATCGAGCTCTTGAATGTTTCAACTTCGGAGAGAATCGCTGTGTATCTCGATCTATTTATTTCTCCGTCAATAAGTTGTTCCCGAGCGGAGTACTCCTGCGTTAATTTTTCTAAAATTGCATTTGAAAGTTTTTTGGGAATCGCCTTTAGCATACATTTCCAAAACTCATCTAATATTGATGGATCGTTAGACGCTGGTGGTTTTTTTTTTAAGTCTTGTATTCCGGAGATCCCGCCTAATCTATGGAAGAGGTAGAGCTTTGGTGCGTTTAACCCTGAGGATATCTCGGGGATTGAGGTGGAGCCGGGTCCATTGCCGCACGCTATTAGCATCAAGAACATAAATATCGGTATTACTCGAGACATTGTATTACCCTTTTTTTAATTTTAATGATTGACGATACCCACTGATTAGCAATTTATACTATTTTTCACTTTTATGAAGCCCTTTTTTATTTATAGCTTAAAGATCATATAACACTATATTATTTGTTACATTTATTGTCTGTTTTTTTAAATTGCTTATCAAAGCGTATTTTTAAACACTTCTGAGAGTTGAAATAATATGTTGGAAAAAATTTTCGGATTATTAAATGTTGGATTTCGTAGAGACTATTATCGACCGAGTTACTCAGGATTTTGTTACTATTTATTAGGCTTTTGAAATATTGGCTCATCGAGGTAAGATTTGAGAGTTTTTTTATACAACATAAGAAATTTTTTTGGCAAAGTAGGTAGCGGTCGGGCGGAGTTTACACTCCTGATGTTCGTTGGCTTAGCCATGACTTTTCTTGTTTTCGATATATCAGCCTATTTTTTAAAACTTGTACATACTGAGGTGTGGATTATTATTTATGAGTTTTTAAATAAACTCTTTAGCGGTTGGTATCTTGTAGTTGATACATTTGCGCCTCCATCCAATAATTTGCGTCTAGTTTTTCAAATACTTTTATCTTTTATTTTATGCATTCCTTTTTTGAGTGGCTATCTTTTCCTACGTAATAAGGTAATTGATGAAAATGTGTACTTAAATAATTTTAATTGCTTCGATGATGTTTATCGATTTCAGAGTGGAGATTTGAAAGTCTTCTCTTTAACGGATAAACCAGTCGAGCCCAGACGCTTAAATGGAAATTTAATTTGCATATTGGATCGGTTTTTTATGCTTATTCCCGATTCCGAAAGCATTATATGGTCACTCGGACCAGCGAGTTCGGAGGAGCAGAAGAAAGAGCCTAGTGTTACAATTTTTTGTGCGCTTGGAGGCGCGAAAGTGGCTTGTCGGTTGATTATTGTAGAAGATCGCAGTGACCCGATGCGTGTCAAGTATTTGGGAGGTGGAAACCTTACCGACATAAAAAGCATAATTCGCTCCAATGTCGCGAAATTAGAGGGCGTTAGAGAGTGTCTCTTGCGTTCATCACAATTAATGACAGTCAACAAAAGACACCAACTGGCATACAAGGCGATGTTGATGTTGGACGATGGCGAATACACGGTATTGGGAAGTTATTTGACTCTACATCAGAAGTCTTATGAGCTGTTGCTTTTGACTCCGCCAGAAGAGCTTGATAATGATCTGAAGTCTGTCATGATTCGGACGATCAATAATATTAAGGTCAAGGGATTTGGCTCTTTGAATGAGTTTGAACTGTTCAAGGGAACATAATCAAAAAGTTCTGTGAACACATGTCTTGCCCGAAAGAAGCCGCTCGGCCTTTGAATGTGTGGGGACCTCCATTGATTGCTTAGGGTTTGGCGTTACCACCTCGTAGGACACGCCATGTTTGGAAAGGTCTTTTTACCTGTTTTAATTTTCTCATCCAGCTGCTTTTGTGGCGAATTATGCATCCAGTTTTTAAGGTGAACAGAAGAGTTCCTATCATATATTTGTTGCTCTGAGGGGAAGAGCAACACGAAGATTGCTCTGACGGATTATCGCCGGCGAGAATATAACTGTCATTATCGAGTGATTTTACTCTTTTCACGATTCTTCCAAAGAACGGAATCTGCATAACTACTATGTCGCCAGTGCTTACTTTCTTTTTTTTATAAGCGAAGAAAATATCATCGTGCGAAAGCGTCGGGAACATGCTGTCGCCCGTCACGCGATACACTTTAAGCATTGGTTAAAACAGGCTGCACAACGTCTAATGATGGTGGATATGGTGATATTACTTTACGCGTATTTATACCTTTGCTATGCCAGAACATCTCGGTAAATTCATTCAGCTTCGCCAAAAGATCTAGTCCGTCTTGCCGGTTATTGCCCTGTTTGCACTTCGAGGCCGCTATCATAATAGAGTGTGCGAGAGAGTGCACATTCGGAAACTCTGCGATTTGCGGCGCTTTGAAATAATCTCCCCAAATTGTTACGACCTCGTGCTTGACTTCAGCAGCATTTGATTCTTTTTGGGCGACCAGTCGCGCAATTTTCGTAATTTCGGGCACTTGGTCAGCACTGCCCACTTCGGCGATCAAATCCATTAGTCTTACTATGCTCACCGCGGCAACCTGTGCCACTGCTGGGTCATAAATTTTACATGGAATGTCGCAATGTGCTTTTACTGTCGGTATTTTGAACATCATTTTTCTCACGTTGTAGGATTAGAAGGATTATCGCTTTTCACTCGATTTATGAAAAATCAAGGATCTAACTTCTCTCATTACGCGAATCCGTCGTCGGTATGTGTATACAACTGCGGCCACGAGCATGCATGTGCAAGTGAGTGAGTACGTGTATGTATCGACAAATCCATGAGTATGCAAACTTGTGGTAGCATGCGCAGTAGAGGTTGTAGAGAGTGTTAGAGACGAAAATGTAATAGATATTGACCTAATCATTAGTTCTCCCTGTGGTAGCATTTCTAGTTCTCGGTATTAAAACTGTAGCCGCAATTCCCTATATTAATTACGGCAATACTCAACAAAATAGACCACTTGTAGTGTAGTTATATCTGTAGAAAAGATCAATCATATGCTCTGCTGGATTTGCGAACTTTGATGACGTGGACAAAGTAAAACGCATGTATTTTTTTAGTATTTTTGGACAATTATCAAAGTACTTTGATTCATTTAAGATTGTAATGCTGCAATGTATTTGGCGACTTTCCATCCATTGGATGATACTCTAGAAGCCACTTAATTTTGGTATTACATTAATATAATGAGTGTTTAAGTGTTCTCAAGAGTTGGTTTAGTTGCTTTCTGTTTAATCGTGTTTGCAGTAGGATGTGCTGATAAGAATGGTAATTGGAATAATCCCCATGCACCTGAAAAAGAGCATATTCGGGTAATGTATTCTGTATTTACCTCCCCACCCAAAAATTTAGATCCTGTCCGTACATATAATCTCGATGAGGCAACTTTGATCGATCAAATTTATGAGCCTCCGCTTGAGTACCACTATTTAAAGCGTCCTTACCAATTAAAGCCACTGACTCTGCGAGATTTGCCTAATCTTGAGTACCTTAGTGAAGATGGAACAATCGTGTCAGAAAAGTCAGAGTATGTGACATATTCTCGGTATACATTTCAGCTGAAAAAAGGGATCCAATATCAACCGCATCCCGCATTTGCTATGAACGATCGTGATGAGCCCTACTATTCTTTTTCCAATGAATCCTCAGCCAGAAAATTTAGAATCTTAGCTGACTTCAAGCATGTCGGTACCAAAGAGCTGGTTGCTAACGACTACATTTATCAAATAAAACGTATGGCGGATCCGAGGCTACAATTTCCCATTTGGGACATTGTGTCTAGTTATCTCGTTGGCATGAAAGATTTGCGGAGGGAAATTGTGCAAGCCCGTCGGGACAATCCTACAGGTTGGCTAAATTTGGATACTTTCCCCCTCGCCGGTGTTAGAGAGATCGATCGATATACATTCCAAATAACGTTACATAAAAAATATCCGCAATTCAAATATTGGTTGGCGTTTCATTTTTTTGCGCCTATCCCAATGGAGTTAGATCGATTTTATAATCTTCCAGGGCAACAGGAAAAAAACATTAGCCTTGCTTTTCATCCTGTTGGAACCGGTGCATTTATGATGACTAAACATGACGCAAGTAGCGAGATTGTTCTTGAGAAAAATCCAAATTTTAGCTTAACTTTTTATCCTTCTGAGGGTGAAATAGAGGACGAATCACTGGGATTATTGGCGGATGCCGGTAAACCGTTACCTTTTTTGGACAAAATTATCTTTCGCCTCGAAAAAGAGGCAATACCGATATGGACAAAATTTTTGCAAGGGTACTACGATCGATCCGGTGTTGGTAGCGATAGCTTCGACCAAGCGGTGGATGTAAGCGTTGATGGAATAGCGCTGAGTGATGAAATGCGCGGAAAAGGGATCAGTCTCAACATGACAGTAGAACCGGCCACTTATTATATGGGGTTTAATATGCTTGATCCTGTGGTCGGGGGATACTCGGAGCAGCAACGGAAATTGAGAAATGCGATTGCAATCGCTTATGATGAACAAGAACAAATTTCTATTTTTCGCAATGGTCGCGGTGAGATAGCGATGAGCCCACTGCCACCCGGAATTTTCGGATATCAGGAGGGAGAGCGGGGCCTAGATGAAGAAGTTTTTGATTGGGTAGATGGTAAACCCGTTAGGAAACCGATTGAAATAGCGGCTCGGTTATTGAGTGAGGCTGGCTACCCTGGGGGCAGGGATCGGGTTACTGGAAAACCCCTAGTACTTAATTTGGACACAACTACAAGCAGCGGCGACGCAGCGCGGCAGAGCTGGTTAATAAAGCAGTTCAACAAGTTAGGTATTCAGCTTAATATACGAGCAACAGATTATAATCGTTTTCAGGATAAGATGGAGAGTGCCAAAGCACAAATATTTTTCTGGGGTTGGTTTGCGGATTATCCTGATCCTGAAAACTTCTTGTTTCTACTTTACGGACCCAACAGTAGAACTGGAAGCGGTGGCTCAGGAGTGAACTCTACCAATTACAATAATCAAAGATTTAATGAATTATTTGATGATATGAAAGTAATGCCAAATTCGCCTGAGCGTTTGCTAATTATAGAGAAAATGTTAAAGATCTATCGGAAAGATCGGCCGTGGGCGTCAAGTTTTCACCCAAGGACCTTTACCCTGAACAATGCTTGGGTGAAAAACTTCAAGCCACACGGGATGTCACAGGTAACCTTGAAATATCAGGATATTGATATAAAGCTTCGGGAAAATCGCCGTGGTGATTGGAATAAACCAGTGGTGTGGCCGTTATGGCTTTTTTTAACTTTCTGCTTCTTAATTTTTTTTCCCGGTTATCTCGCATATAGGCGACGGCAAACACAGAAAATTATTTAATTATGTGGTCTTATATTTTTAGAAGAAGTGTTTATGCACTACCAATACTCATCGGAGTGAATTTCTTTACCTTTGCGTTATTCTTCATGATCAATTCCCCAGATCAAATGGCGCAGGCGCAGCTCGGTATCAAGCATATCTCGCCAGAGGCTGTTCATGAGTGGAAAAAAGCTCGCGGGTATGACATGCCACTATTTTTAAACGATGAGAAGAGTGGGTTCGATAAAGTCACTGAGACGATTTTTTATGAAAAATCAGTCAGGTTATTTATTTTTGATTTTGGCAAAACTGACGAAGGGCGAGTCATTCTCGACGAGATTAAGAAACGGATGTGGCCAAGTTTGGCGGTTGCGCTTCCAGTATTTATGGTGGGGTTAGCGGTCTCAATCTTTGTTTCTCTGATCGTCGTTATGTTTCGTGCAAGCTTATTCGAATTGTCCGCGATGGTTCTTTGCGTGGCAATGTTCTCTATTTCCTCTATGTTTTACATAATTGGTGGTCAGTTTCTTTTTGGTAAGCTATGGAGCTTGGTGCCTGTCTCAGGATTTATCGCGGATATAAGTGCTATAAAGTTCCTTATTTTACCTATCATAATTGGTGTAATTTCCGGGTTTGGTGGCGGTGTTAGAGTGTATCGGATTATATTTCTTGAGGAAGCAAATAAAGATTACATTCGCACTGCTCGGGCTAAAGGTGTTTCTGAATTAGCAATTTTATTCGTCCACTTATTTCCAAATGGTTTAATTCCGATTTTGACCGGTATCGTCGTGGTAATACCCACGTTATTTTTGGGAAGTTTAGTGACTGAATCTTTCTTTGGGATTCCTGGGCTAGGTAGTTTTACAATCGATGGTATAAGGGCACAGGATTTCTCTATCGTAAGGTCTATGGTATTTTTGAGCTCAGTGCTTTACATCTTGGGATTACTACTTACAGATATCTCTTACACCATCGCTGATCCTAGAGTGAGGCTCACTTGATAAAACCAATCATTTTATGGAGTGACGTTTTTATTTTTCTACTCGTGCTAGGACTTGTAGCTATGTTTACATATCTCAAGCCTAGCCCTGAAACGCGGGCTAATTGGAGGGAGGTATTTGGGAGTAGAATTGGTTGTTGTACCTTCATTATTTTATGTTTCTATATTTTTATCGCCTTACTGGACTCGCTCCATTTCCAGAAACCATTGCCTGCAACCTCGGAAAGTTCTGAGGTTTTTTACAGTAATGAAGTGCTCAGCGTCCTCGACCTATTACATGTAGGCATACTCGGCAAAGAAGAGAGAACCTATTCGGCGCCTTTTGCGATGTATTCGTATTCAAAGGAGAATATGTTCTCTGATTCAGGGCAATTATACAGGGATTACCCAAGGCTAACGCATGGTGGAAGTCACTTGAGGGGTGATTCTGAGCGAATCGGAGATATTATAAGTAGATCATTGTTCGCGCTGTCAAAGGGCGCTGTGTTAAGTATTATTTTGATTGGCAGCCTCCTGCTAGTTCGACGAACGTATTTCTCTGAGACCTTCCTACCTGTAAATTCAGCCTGTTTTCTGCTTGGAATTATTGTGACGGGTTGGATTTGGATGTTGGAGTTAGGAGCTTACTATCATATTTTGGGCACTAATAAAGTGGGCGCAGATGTGCTCTATCAAGCTATTAAGTCCATTCGTACCGGTATCCTACTTGGGACTTTAGCCGCTTTATTTGCGGTACCTTTTGCCATTGGATTCGGAATCTCGGCCGGGTACTTTAAAGGAAAAATCGATGATGCAATTCAATATTTGTACACAACGCTGAGTTCGATACCAGATATCTTGTTAATTGCTGCTGCGGTTCTGGTGATAGATGTATACATCGAAAATCATTCAGATCAGTTTAATTTACTTATATACCGTGCCGACTTTAAATTTTTAGCGCTCTGTGCAATTTTTGGGTTGACTAGCTGGACGGGCTTGTGCCGTTTGTTACGTGCAGAGACGCTGAAGGTAAGTCAACTGGATTATGTGAGTGCTGCTCGTGTATTTGGAGTAAGTCACGCGGGTGTAATTGCTCGACATATTTTGCCAAATGTAATGCATTTAGTAATCATTTCAACGGTTTTAAATTTTAGCGGCTTCGTTCTTGCTGAATCGGTTCTGGCATACATTGGAGTTGGTGTGGACGCCTCAATGAACAGTTGGGGCAACATGATAAATTCTGCCAGACAGGAATTGTCACGAGATCCCGCTGTGTGGTGGTCAATACTCTCGGCCTTTGTTTTTATGTTTATATTGGTGTTGTCTGCGAACTTGTTCTCCGACAAGGTTCGTGATGCTTTTGATCCAAGAGGGTCCCGAAGAATGAGGCTTGACCTTTGACAAAGCCAATCTTAAAAGTAAATAAATTAAAAGTAGGCAGCAAAGATGTCGAAAAAACTCTTGTGGATGGAATATCTTTTGTTCTAAATTCTGGAGAAGTGCTTGCACTGGTGGGTGAGTCAGGATCTGGAAAGTCTATTACAGCTTTATCTATTGTGCGTCTCTTACCGAACTCCCTTGTCGTGACAGGGGGTAATGTCGTATTAGAGGCAACAAATCTCTTCGGTTTGACTGAAAAGCAAATGAATGACATTCGTGGCCGACGCGTGTCCATGATTTTTCAAGAGCCTCAAACGTCTTTGAATCCGGTTCAAACTATCGGGCACCAGATATTCGAGGCATTGAGACTGCATAGAGAACTATCCTCCGAAGAGGCGCAATCTGAGGTGGTAGATTTGCTCCTTGAAGTAGGGCTACCGGATGCAGAAAGTAGAGTGAAGTGGTACCCGCATCAGTTGTCTGGTGGACAAATACAACGAGTTATGATTGCTATTGCGCTTGCATCTAATCCAACAGTACTGATCGCTGATGAGCCGACAACTGCACTTGATGTAACAGTACAAAAACAGATTTTAGAGCTTCTCTTGATGTTGAAATCTGAACGAGACCTTTCCATTCTTTTTATCACACATGACTTAAATGTGGTGGCAGATTTTGCTGATCGAGTCGCAGTCATGAATGACGGAAAATTAGTTGAAATTTCTGCATGTAGCGATTTTTTTAGTGCGGCATCACATCCCTACAGCCAAAAGTTGCTTAACTGTCTGCCGAATGAAGGAAAATTCCTACCAAAAAATACAAGAACATCTTTGTTACGGGTTAATAATTTACATGTTTGGTTTCCTCAGCGACGTGGAATTTTTCAACATGTCTTTGGGTACACAAAGGCCGTGGATGGGATTAGTTTTGAAATTAATCAGGGTGAAACATTAGCTTTGGTTGGAGAGTCAGGATGTGGGAAAACAACGACAGGTAGGGCTATCCTTCGACTCTGTCCGATGACAAAAGGACAAATAAGTTACGAAAATTTAGTGATTCACACTCTGCCGAACCAAGAGTATCGACGTTTTAGGAGAAAAATACAGATAATCTTTCAGGATCCTTATTCGTCCATGAACCCGCGTATGACAGTGGGCAATATTATCAAAGAGGGCATGCGGGCTTTAACTTATGAGATTCCAAAAAAAATTCGGGATAGATATTTATGCGAAATCTTAGATCGCGTAGGGTTGCCGGAGGAATACCTGACTAGGTATCCGCATGAGTTCTCAGGTGGTCAACGTCAGAGAATAGCTATTGCTAGAGCGCTTGCAGTGAAGCCCAAACTCATAATTTGTGATGAACCTACAAGCGCGCTCGATGTTGCTCTTCGTTCCGAGGTGTTGGCTTTGCTTCGCGAGTTGCAGGAGGAATATGGTATTTCCTATTTATTTATTACCCATGATCTATCATTAATTCCATCTTTTGCGCATAACGTTGCAGTAATGAAAGATGGTAAAATTGTAGAGAAGGGTACTGCTGAGGATGTTCTCTTGCATTGCGAGCACGAATACAGTCGAAAACTGGTCGCTTCCGCGCCTAACCTTATAACCAACACAGGGGGTGTTGTTAATTAATGAGTAACATATGTTTTTTGCTTGGATTTTACACAAAGAATACCATGCTTGTGTTGCTTTTGTGTCTAACCGTCATACAATTACAGAGTTGTTCAGGGGAAAAGCGTGCTGTCTTCTCCAACTCAAGTTGTTTAGACGCTAAAAAAATTAATCGTTCTATTAAAATAGCACATGGAGAGTTTCAGTATGGTGACGATCGATTCTATCCGGACGAGAGACCGGTAAGTCGTGAAGTGGTATCAGCTTTTGAGATTGATACGACAGAAGTTACCAACCGCCAGTTTAGGAGATTTGTAGAAGCAACCGGATATGTAACGGATGCTGAAAAGGGCTTGTCCGAGAGAGAATTTCCTGCATTGCCTGCGGAGCTTCGCGTCCCGGGCTCAGTCGTATTCGTGCCACCCACAAAGATTGATGCCACAACCGATGGAGATTGGTGGCGTTTTGTTGCTGGAGCGAATTGGCGTAATCCTCAAGGTCCCAATAGTTCTGTTGAGGGCATGGATAACTTTCCTGTGGTACAAGTGACCTATTCCGATGCTGTGGCTTATGCCGATTGGGTAGGACGTCGTTTACCCACTGAAATTGAATGGGAATATGCCGCTCGTGGTGGCTTGGATGGAGCAAAATTCACGTGGGGAAACCAACCTCCTGATGAGGCGGTTGCTCGGGCGAACACATGGCAAGGACAATTTCCTTTCACTAATGACGGCAGTGATGGTTATGCGGGAATCTCGCCTGTTGGTTGTTACGAACCCAATGGATACGGGCTTTATGATACAGCAGGAAATATTTGGGAGTTGACCGAGAGCGCGTATCACTTCGACCGTCAAATGCCCTTTAGGGAAACTGGATATGATCCGAGACAGCCTGGTGTCAGCCTTAAGACGATTAAGGGTGGATCATTTTTGTGCGCCGATAATTATTGTAGGCGTTACAGACCATCAGCGCGTCAGGGACAGGATATTACGCTTGCGACCTCACATATTGGTTTTCGTACAGCTGCGGATGTCCTTCAATAGGGAGGTTAAATCGAAGATTGAGGTAGCGTTCCTGATGAGCCTAAGGTATGAACGCCTAACAGCCTCTTGAATTACCATGTGGCGTAATAATGTCGCATCGAATTGCAAAGGCTCCAGTTGCAGTGACTGAAGGATTAGTAATCTTGATGGTAGTCCCTCTGAATCTCTTTTGAAACTTTATGAGCTATGGCGTCAGGCGGCGGCGCGGGGTTGTTAATTTTTGGCCATATAATGATGGATGTGGATCGTCTAGAACGTCCCAGCAATGGTGTTATTGATTGCGTGCCTGATAATTGTTTTGCAATTTCATTAAGAAATTTGGCGACGGCGGCTACTAAAATGAGTGCTCAACTTTGGGCTAAATTAAATCATGGAGGCCGGCAGACACCAAATATTTTTAATCCTTAGCCATTTGCCCCATCAGCGGGTGATCTGAACTAGGCGAGTAAGAACTTTGGTCAGCCTCAGGTGTTATCAAAACCTCTGATTATAAAGATTATTAAGGGTTTCATTACAAGTGCAGTAGCTGCAAAGTTAGCCAGATTCGGTGGCATCTAACTGCATGCAGCACATTGCTATTTGCTCTCACAGTGTCTAAGTCCGCGCAGTAATCTCAGTAGTGATGAGTTTGGCGATGCTCTCGTGACCAAGTCTCGAGGTTTGTTGGATACATTTACTTTCATAAGCGCGAAGGTGGGCAATGCATATCCAATCTCGGTTATTTTAACAATACTGATTTTCACCAAGGTGAAAATTTTTTAGGATAGTTTGAAAGTAGCAGAATGGTTGAGGGATTCCGGGGGGTGAATATGTTAGAGCTCTCTGATGACACTTATGAACAACCAAAACTATTAGGATTACCGTGATCTATTCCGGAAGAGAGGCATGCAGGTGTTCAAATCACCACAAAGAGAGAAGAGTTTTTTGTTGATTTTGCGAGAGCCAATTGAGAGGAAGTTTTGATTAAGCTGATGGTGATGAGTGGTTTTAGCAACAGGACATCAATGTGTGAGGCTCTGAGTCATTGCGGCGTAGACATGACGTGGGTTGCTCGACCATTGTGTGCGCTAGCCGACGCTCCCGCCGAGTTTCTTGATGATTCTCTCGAGGCATTGCCGCGTCTCGAGAATCGTTCATATGTTTTTCCTACTTACTATCGTTTCATTAAGAAGAATAAATTTCCTTGCTGGCTATACGGTTTTGCTATCGAATATTGGTACAATACTTAGACTAAGTCATCGGAGAAGCCTAGATCTTCGACCTTATTTATGGAGAGCTGGCGTAGAAAAAATCATCCGGTTTGGGACAGGATATTACAAATGTAATTATCTTTCTGAGCATGGGGACAGCTATTCTGTCGGAGAGATTAGAGTGATTTTAATAAAACGGTTGTTCGGATAGGTCACTTAAATTGGTGTTAGTGGAAAAAGCTTCAGATTATGAATAGAGAGTTTATTCTCATTACAGATAAATCTGGACAAAATAAAGTAGGTGTCTAAATCAAATGCCTCAGCACGGCGATATTCTCCACCATTCGATGATTTTTCTTGCACTTTTGCGCGCACTACCCTTGTCTTTTTGGGTTGGAAACCAGCTTCAAAAAGATCTTGTAAATCTGTTATTTTCGATAGATAGCACCATTTATCTATGAGATGAAAGGCAACATGTTCTTGATCTGATGGATCGCATTCTTTAACGAGAACAGCGGATTCCCAAGGCCACACTTTTATGTCGTAATTTGCGAGCGCTAATGCAACTCGTTGATTATATGAGTTGGGACACTCATCCCCTACGCATGCGCCATAGCATCTTTGAAGCTGACTTCTAAAGCACTTCTTATTGTTTAGTTTGTTATTTGTAGCCTCTAACCCGCAAAGTTGGTGACACAAACGATGAACATCAGCGAGCTCTTCAAGTTTCTTCTTCGCTTGCCTTGGTGAGCGGAAGAGTCCTGATCCAGAATTAGCATAGTTAAGCTCGATGCGTTCTATTTTTAAAGTAGTAAAGCCTCTGTGATTTTCCGATTTTCGAATAGAAAAAAGACGTTTTATTTTTCGCAGCCGCCTATTGTATAGTGGATTTAGCATTTTTATTCGTTGATTCTCCAATAGTTGCGCGCCGAAGTCCGATGGGGTTGCTGTGTAATCAATTGAGCTTATTTTTGCGTTAAGTCGCATACCCTTAGGATTTTGGTAATCTTGGGTGAAATGGCTCATCACACGATTTCTTATGTGAACGCTTTTACCGACGTAGAGGAGCTCGCCAAGTTGGCCATAGAAATGGTAAACACCGGGACCATTTGGTAGTTTTTCAATTTCCTTAGGGGCCAACAATGGTGGCAAAGAAGATCTACGTTGTAGTGTGTTACAGATCGCCGCGATTTCCTCCGACTCAAACAATTCGGACGATCTCAAGAAAAATTTGTAGATGATAAACGCATCATCCATAGCTCTGTGTCGATTCTTAATTTCAAATTTGAACCGTTTTATGATGGAAGTAAGGCTGTGACTTTTGAACTGTGGATATAGAAGTCGACTAAATTTTACAGAGCACAATGTTTTTTCGTGAAATTTGATTTTTTCTCGCGCGAATTCATTTTTTAAAAATCCATAGTCGAACCGGATGTTATGAGCTACTAAAACGCGATCTTTCAAGTAGGCCCTCAGTGTGATAGCGATCTGTGAAAAGATGGGGGCTTTCTCGAGCATGCTTTTATTAATACCGGTGAGCCGTTGAATTTTTTCAGGGATTGTTGTTTCCGGGTTACAAAGTGATTGCCATCGATCAATTAACACGCCATTTTCAATAACGAGTAATCCAATTTCTATAATTTTACAGTGGGTAGAACTTACGCCGGTAGTCTCGCAATCCAAAAGCACCATCTTGTCAGGAAATCCTTCTGAAATTACGCACGCTTTCTTATCTAACCAGTTAGCTTGGGACATTTTGTTTTTGGTTTGGTAATAATATTAGTGTGGAATCGTTTATGTAATATCACTAACTATGAGTCCCTACGTTAAAATGAATGGAGTAGATTTTGTTAGGAGTACATATAGAATGCATAAGTCCAAAATGATTTTTGCGAGGAGACAATTGACGTTCCAGACACCGACTAGTTATTGTTGATGGTAGCCAAGGGCAAGCGATATCCTTGGGTTTTTGGGCAGAGTCAGCTTCTTTGTGTAAATTTAGAGATAGCATTATTTTAACGTTTATTCCGATAATTTAAATGTTATCGTTTTATTATAACTTCTCAAGCTTCGGCAGATTGATATTTTAAAGATGAGTACAGAATTTGCGAGCATTGTAAGAAGTTACTTCAGAAGAAAAGTAAGTAAGCACACACTGTGTTATTTTTTCCTGTTTTTGAATGCATGTGGGGGTGGTTCGGGGGAAGACTCCCTGATATCTCAAAATCAACTCCCTCAGGTAAACGCTGGCAATGATCAACTTGCGGAAGCAGGGAACCAAGTGGAATTAGTAGCTATTGCGACTGACCCAGATGGATATATTAATACCATATCCTGGATACAGACTTCGGGCGACACTGTACAATTAATCAGTCCAGATTCAGTAGCTACATCGTTTTATATGCCGGAGAGGCCAGAGTCCTCTGTACTTACATTTTTTATTGAAGTATCAGATAACCTCGGTGGTTTTGCGTCTGATACGGTCTCAGTTTTTCATCAAAACTCACCTCCACAGGTCAGTTTTATTGAACATTACGTTGTGATTCCCGGATCTACTGTCCTACTTACTGTTGATGCAACCGATTTAGACGGTTCGATTAAGTCTTACAGTTGGCAGCAAATCTCTGGCGACATTGTGGATTTGAGTGGTCAAGACGGACCTGAGGCAAGTTTTGTGATGCCGGCATTATCCTCTTTAACTGATATAGTAATTGAGGTTATCGTATCGGATAACAAAGATCTTCAAACTATCGAGAGAGTCCGAGTGGCATACGCAAATTCGAGACCGATATTAGAAATTACGAGCCCTGACGTGGTAGCTCCGAGAGAGTTGGTTGAGATAATTGGTACCTTTGAGGATCTTGATGGCACGGTTGAAAGTTACTCGTGGCAACAAACTGGTGGTGTCACTCTAGATCTCTCTGGAAAAGATTCTAAAATATTAAATTTTATCGCTCCTGATAGTGACGGGGAATTGAGTTTTCGACTTGAAGTTACTGATAATCTCGGCGCTACAACGGTGGAGGATTTTTCTTTGATTGTTTCTGGAGAAATTCAAATTTCCGGTGAAGTGACTTTTGATTTAGTGCCTTTCCATCAGAGCCGTGCTGGGTTGGATTATGACAATATTAAAATATCTCCTGCTCGCAGTATTTTAGTCGAGGCGCTCGACGAATCAGATACTGTTATTAGCGCTACAACAACTGATGAGCTTGGAAGGTACAGTTTAACGATCGATACTAATAAGAGATTGCAAATTAGAGTTTCCTCCCGAATGCGGAATCAGCAGTATTGGGATGTGAGGGTCGCTGATAACACGGAATCGGGATCTTTATATGCGGGATATGGTGATTTTTTTATTGCAGACAAAAATCATTTGGAGCGAAATTTTCACTTCAGGTCTGGATGGTCTGATGGACATTACTCAGACACAAGGGCTGCAGCGCCTTTTGCAATATTAGATGCGGTTTATGACGCTTCACAAAAGTTCGTTGAAGTTGATGGCACAATTGAATTTCCAACCTTGGAAATATATTGGAGCGAGAAAAACACCTCGGCATCAGGCAATTTTAGTGAAGGCGATATCGGAACAACTTTCTATCAATCAGATAAAATTTATGTCCTTGGTGCTGAAAATGGTGATACAGATGAGTATGACAGGCATGTCATTATTCATGAGTGGGGACATTATTTTGAGGATAACTTGTCCCGAACAGACTCTATTGGGGGTGAACATGGGAGTGGTGATAAGCTAGATTTTCGTGTCGCTTTTGGAGAGGGATGGGGTAACGCTATTGCGGCTATTATCACTGATGACTCGCTTTATAAAGATAGCTCGGGAATTACTCAGCAAGATGGATTTTTCATTGATATAGAGGATAACCAGATATCTAGTCGTGGTTGGTACAACGAAGCCTCCATCCAGTCGATAATCTATGATCTTTATGACTCTGATGGGGACGGTGTTGACAATATAAGCCTCGGCCTTGCACCCTTGTATTCAGTTTTGGTTTCTGAAAGTTATAGGACAATGCCGTCGTTTACTAGCGTTTATAGTTTCATTGATGAGTTAAAAATTCAACGACCCGCACAATTTTCAGAAATAGGTGACTTGGTCAGGAATCAGAATATCTTTGGTTTTGGCCCACTTGGAGAATATGAGACAAACGATGGTGGTATACCATCTGTTTTGCCTATTTATAGGGTGGCTGAAGTAAATGACAAGGGTATCAGTGGATTTTGTTCGGTTGTGGATGCGGGAGTCTTTAATAAACTAGGAAACACAATCTTTGTAAACTTTGAGGTGTTTGAATCTGGCTTACACCAAATTTTAGTGACGCAAACAGAGCAATCAAATTTTTTGGTTGACGTAGATTTTTTGATAGTTGGATCAGGATTGCCCAAGAGAAAAGCGGAGAGTTCAGTTTTAGGATCGGAAGAGCTGAGTCTTAATTTAGACAACGGCTTGTATGGGTTGGCAATCTATGCGTATGACGGCAGAAGAGATGTTTGTTTCGATCTTAAGATTAGCAAAGTGAGTGAATAATTTATGAGTCATATTTTTACTGGTGTTAAATTTCGATTATATTTTTTTGTGAAGATTATATTTTTTATGTCGTTTTCGGTGAATGGCGATGAAGGATTGGAATCAGGATCAAATAACAAGGCCTATGTCCCATTGAAGCCGGGTGCAGCGGTCTCGTTTTCGCACAACTATGATGGTTTTACCGAGTTGAATCAGTCGTCAAATGTGACACTTACATTCGAAGAACATTATGACTTTGGAGACCTCATAATAACTTTTGCAACAAATGATGGATTAGTTATTAAACCTAGCAGCGAAAGTTATGTTTTTACGATGCAAGATAAGAATACTCACGACATAAATTTGAATCTTCGCTCGATAAAAGAGGGAAAGCATTATTTGACAATATTTGTGTCGGTACAAAACATTAGACGATTGCCCTTATCTAGAGTTTTTGCGCTCGCAGTAATAGCGGGAGAAAATAGTTTAGAACAGACATCCTCTATGGCTAGAAAATTTGGTATTGAGAGCGACTTTGTAAGAGTGCCCGTTTATGAGAGCACGAAATAAACTTAAAAGGCTTTTACTTAGTAAAACAATGTGTGGCTCTAGTGTCACCTTTAGCTAGAATTAGGACGCTGCTGATTAAGTCTTTTTAGTCAAGTTTAAGTGTGATATGGCTGTATTTTTTTAAGGACTGTTACCCTCGATTCGAATTGTCTTAAGAGCTATGGGAGCTGATTTTGAGGTCGAACGTGTTTTTCTAAAAGTCTTTTTTTCTCCAATGCAACTGTGGGATGTGCACGGTGCGACCAAATCGCCTTGCGAGCGTATTTGCCGCTTTTTGCGATGTCTACAATAGGGGGAGGGTAGTCTTTGCCAATTTCGAAGTTATAAAAAGCTTGCTCAATTGGTGGTATGGTCCAGGGCTCATGAATGTATTGATTTGGAAGATTCGTTAACTCAGGTACCCAACGCCTAATAAAGCTTCCGTTTGGGTCATGCTCGAAAGATTGTTTTACCGGGTTGTAAATCCTAATAGTATTAATACCGGTCACTCCAGCCTGCATTTGGAATTGAGGGAAATGAATACCTGGTTCATAATCTAGAAATTGTTGAGCGAGAAAATGCGATCCCACTCGCCAGTCTTGATACAAGTGATGGCAAAGAAATGAAACTAGCATTGCTCGCATTCGAAAATTCAACCATCCATTTTGAATTACGCTTCTCATGCATGCGTCAACAAGGGGATATCCGGTATGTCCGGCCTTCCATTTGGCTACGAAATATTCGTTTAATGGCTTCTCTAATTTTTCAAAACCGCGATTTATGCAACGGTCTTCATAACTACATTCCATTTCGAATTTTTGGATAAAATGGCACCGCCATTTCAGTCTGGTTAGGAATGCGTCAAAAATTTTTTTTTGCTTAGAATAGTTAGGGTGATTTTTTATAAATTGATAAACCTGTCGAGAGGAGAGGTTCCCCCATGCCAGATATGGAGAAATTCTTCCGTTACTGAACCGGCTGTGATCGGGTTTGGAAATATTCATCAGATAGTCTTGGTGACGCTTAGACGCAAATGATTTGAGGTATTTCCATGCATTTTTTTCGCCTGCAGGCTGAAAATGTTTAGGATGTTCTTGGAGCGAATTTTGTAATTTTTTAGGCAGTAAAAAACAGTCTGTCAGTGGGATATACTCTTGCATACGATATACGCTCTTTTGGGAAACATCCCCAACATGCTTGTACCAAAGTCCATCCCAGCCTTTTCGGTCTAGAATGCCGCGAATGACGCCATTGCACTGGAACTGGAGCCATTTGATTTCTCTTTCTTTAAATAACTTTTCTATAACTTTGTCTCTCCTCCAACTTTCGTAGGTCCCTGATTCTTGATGACTCATCACATACTGAATTTGAAAATTTTGAGAGAGATGCTTAAACACTAATGGTGCTTCTCCATATAGGGTTTTAATATTGATGTTGCGTGACTCGAGTCTTTCCGACATAGCGGCCATTGATTGGGAAATAAACTGTAAATGGCGGAGTGAAAAATCTTTTCTTCGCAGCCAACTCGGTTCTATTATGAATATTACGACATATGGTATTTGATGCTTTTCTGCTTCGGCCAACGGACCATGGTCCTGAGTGCGAAGGTCCCGTTTTAACCACACGATATTGACTCGTTGTTTTTCCAAAAACATTTCTGCCAGAAGTAGTACGTTTCGGTTTTAATGAAGTGTTGTTTCTTTATAGTCTGTAGAACTAAAAGCCATCATCCTCTTGCGCAACTATTAAAGTGACTTGGCTATCGGATATTGTGGTTTTGATAAGGATAGGCCTACAGCATATGTGACAGTCTTCCGTGTAGGTCTGGTCGTCGGAAGGGTCGACCAAGAGCCAAATGCTTTCCCAACAAAATGGGCAAATTTCATTAATTTCTTGCAACTGCACTTTTCACTACTCAGGTCACTTCATGTTTTAACATGTGCTTCTATGTAATTACTTTTCTTACGTAAAAGTGATTTCTTTGGCTCATATACATCCAACCACTTCTCGGTTAATTTTTCCTTTAAAATTTTGCAATCATTTGAGGTCAGCGAGAGGATGCTCGTAGGGTAACCAAGGGCTTTTAAAGAATGGCTCAATCATCTCAGGGGTTACGTCATTTAGGTTTGTAGGATTCCAATTAGGAGAGAAATCTTTGTCGATAACTAGAGCTCTTATGCCCTCGAAGGTTTCATTATTCTTGCCAGCTCGGGTGCCATGAGTTGAATAAAAGCAATGCTGAGCAAGGTCCCTTTCCATCCTGAGACATTCGGCCAATGTCAAAACTTGTCCAAGCATGAGTTGTTTGAATGTGACATACAGCATTATCGGGGAGCGTTCTTTTAGTTTTAGGAGAGTCTCTTTTGCCCACTTTCCATCTAATTCGGCGAGCCTTTCTAAAACTTTATCTAAAGTTTCTTGCCCAAAAGTTGATGCTAGATGGCGATCAAACCATGATGGTGTTGGGGCGTTTTCTTTTGGGCTCATGCACTGCGCCTGAAATTTATTAATCCGATCACTTACGTTCGAGAGTTTGGAACTTGTTATTAAATCCCAATTATCGTGCAAGTCTCTGCTCATCAGAATACCATCAGCTAAACCTACTGCAACGGCGTCATAACCAGATAATACTTGTCCAGTGATCCCGATATATTTACCAATGTTGTTTTCACATTGATTGAGGAAGAAACTCGCGCCAACATCCGGGAAAAAACCTATGTTAGTCTCAGGCATAGCCATTCTGGTACGCTCCGTAACTACTCGAAAAGATGCTCCTTGTGAGAGACCCATACCTCCCCCCATTACAACTCCGTCCATAAATGCAATGTAAGGCTTAGGGTAAGTGTGAATTAGATATGTTAAACGATATTCAGCAGTAAAAAAGTCGCTTAACGACTCGTCTTTTTGAGAACTTGCAAGATAAAAGAAGCGAATATCTCCTCCCGCACAGAAATCGCCAAAAGGACCGGTTCTGTTGCAACCACGAATTACGACTGCCTCTACTTCCGTTTCATCTCGCCAATTAACCAATAGATTGGTTAATTGGCGCACCATCTCAAGAGTTAACGCGTTAAGGGCTCTTGGCCGATTTAACGTAATGCAACCTACACCCGCATTAATTTCTGCTTTTATGTGTTCCATTACTTCAAACATATTAATACTCCTTGGTCACGTTAAAGTTGTTTGAATCTTGGTGAACTCAAAAGATTGACTTCTATTAGTTTTTCTAAAGAAAGCTTTCCTGTCAGTAACATAGTCTTTCTGAGTTGCTCACTCACGATTTTGATTCCCTCAATTACAACCGATGAAAACTCTATCGCTGGACTTAAATTTGGCTGTGCCAGACCCGTCATTTTCGCGCCTAAACGGATGTAATGTGCTACATCGAGACTTTGCCGAACGCCTCCAGAGGCAATTAAGCTTAAAGGTTCGTCTAACTGACTTAATTTTGAAAGAGCTTCACAGGCTGACTTTCCCAGAGTGAGAAAAGGTTGAAAAATTTCACGGTTTAGAAGTGGAATATGACGAGTGAGCTCTATGGTTGACCAGTTGGTGCCACCAAAGCCCGTTTTTTCTAACCACTTCACTGCGGCAGTTAAGAGGTATTTTGCGGCGGTAGGCCCGAAATCTCCGCTAACTTCCCTTACGAGGATTTGCACGCTAAGTTGGCGATAGCATTTCTCTATTACATCCAAAACATCACACCACTTTTGATCTCAATTAGTTTGGTTGAGTTTTTGTAGCGGGTTTAAGTGACTCAATGTACCGTCCGCTTCAATACTTTCGATCATTTCTTTAGCCCCGTCTATTCCGCCATTCGCAATTTGTGTGCCTCTAAATTTCCGAGAAGCATTGTCGTGGAAGCCGAACTGAAAATCTTTTATCGTAGCTCCAACTCAAGTAATGATTTTTGAGCTCCCAGAGCCATAAAAACTTTGCAGATCTCCGAGGCGATAGCAATGTTTTTATTGATTATATCTCTTTAGTCGCATCTACCAGGCATTGCGCCGGTAATAATCAGAGTACTACATTGGTGGCCTAAACATTTACATTCTGTACTCAAAGAGGCAAGATCGATTTCTGGAACTGCCAAGGATTCGAAACAGTTTCTATCGAAGTTTTCGCCCGCCTACGACTAACGAGATTAATCCTTTGCTATATTAATTTGTTCTTCTTTGGGTTTTTGGATATCAGCCGCTATTTTTGTCAAGCAAATCGACTAAGATCATGTGAGGCACCGTTAGTGCGGC
>PCCK01000010.1 GCA_002731695.1 Porticoccaceae bacterium | reverse complement strand
CTAGACTGACTCGTAAACCATTCCATAACCGGCGCCGCATCTGAGGAGGCCACAATAAAGTCTATATCTCCAACTGTTTCTCGCAAGCGGCGCAAACTTCCTGCAACTTCGGCACGCTCCACTTCGGGTAAGCTTCGTAAGCTCTCAAGGATTGGTTTCGCAATTTCAGAGGCTTTCCACCATAAATGACGCTTTGCATAGGACGCACGATTACTAATCCCAGTTAGTATTTTTTCCGCAGATTTTTTTCCAAATCCTTTTAACGACTCCACCCGTCCTTCTTCACAAGCTGCTTGCAAACCGGCAATGGTTTCGATGCCTAGCGCATCATGCAGTCGCTTTACTTTCTTTCCCCCAAGACCGGGGATTTCTAACATCTCCATCAAGCCGGGGGCTACCGAAGCACGTAACTTCGTATAATACTCCAGTTCACCAGTCGCGTGGAGAGTCTCAATCTTGTCAACCAAAGCGGTGCCAATACCCTTTACCGCCCCAAGATCTCCATTAGCAATTAACTGATCAAGGTCTTCTTCCATTGTCTCTAAGGTGCGGGCCCCACTCATATAGGCACGAATCTTAAAGGGGTTATCACCCTTAAGCTCCAAAAGAACTGCTATGTCTTCTAAAATTGAAACAATATCGGCCTTATGCATATAAATTATTTAGATTATCCAAGGGACTGACCATGCCAAGTGACTTTTTTGTAAGCTTTGAATAAATCTGTGTAGTTTTTACCGAAGCGTGACCCAAAAGTTGCTGCACTTTACAGATATCCGCCCCATTTTCTAGCAGATGAGTCGCAAAGCTATCACGCAAAGCTCGTGGCGTGACTACGCACTGCGGCATAGCTCCTTTCTTGGCAGCAGAACGCACAGCATTTTGGTAAGAATTTTCCCTAACGTGATCGCGCATGCCATCGGTCAGTCGGCTATGCGGAAAAACATACTGCCATTTCCACTCTTTGCGGGCAGCCTGATAACCTTGCGCCAATTTTACCGGCATAGCGGCACCTATGTAACTCATCGAAAGATCCTCGGCATGCATGCGCCGCACACGATTTAATTGAACATTCATACTGATTGCTAATGATTCTGGGAGTAGAGTAATACGGCTTACATGAACTTTTGCAGGATTGCTGCGAACGAACAATCGACGCCGGTCACCATCTATATCACGAACTCATAAACGCAATAACTCCATGGTGCGCAAACCTGTGCCATATTGCAAACGAGCCATACACCTAAAGCGGCTTGGCAATAGCTCGAACAACTCGTGTAATTGCTCCTTCGATAAAACAGCAGGTGACTGCATTGAAGGCACCTCATTTTTAGGAACTTTATGAGCGAAACACTTCGGAGCCTCAAAATGTAGCACATACGAAAAGAAAAAGCTCAAACTCTGGTACGACTGTCGCTGAGCGGAAGCAGAAAGACCTTTTTCCTCTTTTAGGTGCTCTAAGAATGAGATTAGGTCACTACCCTGTGCTCGCATCGCATCGACTGGATAGATGTATGCTTGAAAGCGCCGCAAGCAACCCATGTAAGCTTTTTCCGTTCGGTAGGCCATGCTCTGTGATCGTAGCGCAGCACGCATACTTTGTCCGGCAATGTCTAGGGCTACGACTTCTGCGAAGAACCAATTGAGCGTGTCCTCTAAATGAGCCCACTCCTCTATATGCTCCGACAAGCCAGCTTTATGTAATTGTATATCCTTTAGAAATATATTGCCATTTTCTACATTAAATGGGTCTCCAAGACTTTTTTTAGAGCAATAGCCAAAATACCACTGTAACGCTCTCCACCAAGCATCGCGCTGCTGTAAACGCACACCCGATTGTTGTTGCAGTCGTTTTTTTACCCAATCGTACATATTAAATATATTTTACATGATTATTATCATTATTAATATAATAAATAAGCAACATACAAAAAATTAACTAATTTGGGTAATCTAGGATAAAATAAGTCATTTATGACTGTAAATAAGTGTTTTTTAGTGATTTAAATCATTATATACAACTTTTTTAGTAATTTTTTAGTAATTTTTTAGTAATTATTTTTGTATATGCATGATTTTATTCTGAAAGTTTATACTACTAAAAGTGTTACTGTTGGCTGCAAGCAGACTGAACTGATTCGCGCCTGCCCAAAAGTTGAATACGGTTATGGTATGTTTGACCATCCATAGTCAAATGACTCGATTGTAGTAAATCTTCACTAAGATTAGCAGTTTTCCTGTATACCTGCTGCTCCACTTGCTATTATACACTACTGTATAGAATGGATGGCATCGGTTGCGCGAAAAGCTTATCGGTCTCGCAAGGTTTAATCGGCTTGCCTCGGAAGTTTTGAACTAGGATCAATCGATAGACTGCCTTTACCGCTAAGTAATTCGAGGAGGCCAAGCCCGCAGAACTCAGCTCGCCAGCCACGCAGGATTCGATGATTCTGTGGATTCAAATCAGGCGCGCCGAGTACCAGCGATGTAATTTCTGAACGATTTCCGATTAAAGCAGGGTCCACTTTAGCGGCCATGCAAGTGCCTTTGATATAAGCCAATGCAAAGTCAACGCGTGCTTCGTAACCATCATCGCAACAAGCAGTTCTTGCATTGCCGTTAGGTAGATCGGGTAAATCCCCACCGATGCCGCGCTCGATAGCCGCCCATATTTTACTGCGATTGCGCTCCAATGTCTTTTCCGTAAGACCTTTCATTGGCCTTATTGATTGTGCGCAATCCGGTAAGCGCTTCGTAAGCGAGACGATCGCATCGTCGGAGAGGATGAAGTTTCGCGGAAGATTACGGTGGCGCGCACTGTGTTCGCGCCATGCTCCCAGGCATCGTAAAACGTTGCGCTGCTGATGGGTCAACGCTCCGCTTCCGCGAACACGTGGCATTTCGACGTCTGGGTCTGACTCTTCATAAAGCGACTCTTGCTCATAATACTCCATTTCATTGAGTATCCATTCACGCCGCTCTGTAGCGTCGGCTTTCTCAAAGATACGCTCCATCAATTCAGTAGAGTGAGCTACATCATCAGCGGCATAGACTAACTGTGCATCCGTAAGTGGCCTAGCTAGCCAATCGGACTGTGTTTCAGTCTTCTCTAGACGAATTTTCATCATGCTCTTTAACAAATCTCTTAATGAAATGGTCGCCGACAGCCCTACGAAGCCAGCGCAGCGCTGCGTATCAAAAATATTTTTTGGTGAAGCCCCACAAGCACGCTTCAATATGGTAAGATCCTGCTGTGCATCATGAAGTATTTTTACCGTCTTCGTATCTGCCATGAGCTTAGCAAAAGGGGTCCAATCATCGATAGCCAAAGCATCAATTAAGGCTGGCTTTTTATCGGGATAGCCCATTTGAACGACTCCTAAGGTGGGGTAGTAGGTGCGGCTCCAAACAAATTCGGTATCAATGCCGACTGCCCCCGCAGCTCTGGCCTCTTGGCACGCCCGCGAGAGATCTTTTGTAGTTGTAATCATTTATAGAAACAAACTCGGATAAAGCTGTACTAAAGAAAAGCAGAATCTTCACTTCATACTAAAAGTAAATGGGTCACGCTCATGGCTTGATGCCCAGCAAACTTTACTACACAACAATGTACTTATATACGATTAATGAACCGAAACTCGATTTGATAAATGAAGCCACCCCTTAGTATTCGCGCCAATGAACTAACACGCCGCTTTGGTGCAGTGACTGCTATTCATAACGTCAGCTTCACCGTTAAACATGGTGAGATTGTAGGCTTTCTGGGACCAAATGGGGCAGGTAAGAGCACAACGATGCGAATCCTAAGTGGAATTCTTCCTGCCCACTCGGGCGCCGCATGGATAAGCGGCATATCAGTTGCTGAACACCCTCGTGAAATAAAGCGTAAGATTGGGTATATGCCAGAGAACAATCCTCTACCTGGCGATATGCGTGTGGTCGAATACTTGCGCTTCCGCGCTAGGTTAAAAGAAGTACCTAGAAAAAACCTGCATAAGGCAGTGGAGAGCGCGATGGAAACCTGTGATCTTGCTCGCACAGCCAGGCGAAAAATCATTGGCACACTCTCTAAGGGATTTCGGCAACGCGTTGGCATTGCCGACGCATTACTTGGCGATCCACAGGTTATTATTATGGATGAGCCCACGATTGGACTTGATCCGCATCAAATTCAAGGCATCCGAAAATTAATTGATAGCCTGCGCGGCCGCATGACCGTTATCTTATCTAGTCATATACTTCCAGAAATAGAACGATGCTGTGACCGTGTCATTATTATTAATCAAGGCCGTGTTGTAGCAGCTGGTACTAACCGAGAATTACGTGAAGAATTCCTTCCAGGAAATCGCTTTCTTATTGAAATCGAAGGCTCTAAAATTGCACTACAAAAAAAACTAAATGAACATGGCTTAGAGGTCGATATTCTTAATGCCTCTGAGGCGAAACAAGAGCGCCAAAAACTAACACTTTGTGGGAATGAAACCATTCAGGGTTCGCAGATTCTACAAGCGCTATATAATGCAGATCATTGCATCGTGCACAGCCTCAACAAAAGTGAACCAAATCTAGAAGAAATATTTCTTGCTGCAACTAGGCGCTCTTGGGAGGAAACAATAGAAATGCCAAAACCTATCGAACTAATCGATAGGACAGGGAGCGATGGATCGAACTCCAATAAAAGCATAAAAAAACAGCCTCAAAATAAAATTTAGTTATGCGTCATTTTCTTATACTTCTAAAACATGAATTGCGGATGCTTCTAATTAGCCCAGCAACTTACATCGCCAGCTTCCTGTTTCTCGCGCTCATGGGATTACTGTACTGGATTATTTTAAATGAAATGGCTACGGCTGCCTTAGAAGAGCTTCCACATGTAGAATTTTTTAAGGGGTTTTGGATTCCTACATTCTTTGTTGTTCCGCTATTGACAATGCGTAGCATTGCAGGAGAGCGCAGTAGTGGAACATTGGATACGCTTCTTACTACTCCCACCTCTAGGATTTCTGTAGTTCTAAGTAAATTCACAGGAGCCTATTTATTCTATCTGCTTTTATGGTTCATGACTCTAGGATTTCCTCTTATTGTAGATGAATTCTTCCCAGTCGCAGCAGCTAGCGGAAGACTGCTAGAAGCAGCCCCAATCATCGGTAGTTTTACCTTTATTGCAGTCAGCGGAATCTTATTTATTTCTATTGGTATCTTCTCTAGTAGCATCACTCGAAGCCAACTCGTTGCTGGCATGCTAAGTTTTACTGCGCTCTTCATAATAATAATTGGCGGGCAGCAATTAAGCGCTCTGGAGCATCCAGACTCCGGGCTAATAGCCTACTTGCCAGGGATCGTTGAATACCTTCAAATATTCAATCATCTTGACGACTTTTCGCGCGGGATCATAGACACGCGACCCCTCATTTATTATACAAGCTTAGGCGCACTACTGCTTGGTCTTGCATCGCTTGTTATCAAAGCAAAAGCATGAAAAATCAGCAAAAGTCACACGAATTTAGTTTTGTTCGTCGATTACGAGCAGTAAATACTACTTTGCAAATTCTTTTCAGTATAGGTCTAGCGCTAGCAATAAATTATTTAGCAGCTAATTATTATAAACGTTATGATATAACTAGTGCGGCTAAATATAGCCTTGCGGCTGAATCTAAAGCTTACATCCAAGAGCTCACAGAGGAAGTTCATATTATTATTACTTTACCCAATGATTCTGACATTCCTGAAATTGCTAGAATTCAATCTGACCTACGAAAGTTAACGCGTGAATATCAAGCCAATGCAAGGCGTAAAGGAAAGGCATACATTAATGTCGAATTCGTCGATATTCACCGGCAACGCGGACGTGCCCGTGAACTAATCAATCGCTACGGGATAGAAAAAGAAAACGTACTATTTGTTGCGAGCGCGGACAAGGTTATAGAAATTGAACTACCTGAACTTTATAATGCTACAGAAGGAAAGCCTTCCGGGTTCAGAGGAGAACAGGCAATTACCTCGGCAATTTTAGAGGTCACGAACGAAAAGGCTCCAAAACTATATTTCTTAAGCGGTCATGGCGAAATGCGAATTGATTCAGTCGATCCGCTACGCGGATTATCNCAGATGGGCAATTTNCTNCGTGAACGCAGCTACATTTGNGAGAGTCTAGACCTTANNCTTAGTGATGGGATNCCNGAGGATGCCGACNTGGTTATTATAGCNGCGCCACAAGCAAGCCTATTACCTGAAGANGTGGATATATTAAGGCGTTATTTGNGAGATCGAAATGGNCGNCTAATTATTTTCTTAGACCCAGGAAGACTACACGGCATGGATGACTTATTTTATGATTGGGGCGTCATGGTTGAGGACCTCGCTGTAATCGATATCGATCCAAAATATCGAACACAATCTGGGGACTTAATAATTCGGCACTTTAGCAAGCATCCAATAAGTAATCTATTACTTGAATATGCAGGCAGCGCCTATTTTGGGCAGCCTCGACCTATTCGAATCGACCCACTAGCTAAAGAAGACCCGCGTCTTAGAGTGGACTATCTAATCGGCACTTCTAAGCAAAGCTGGGCCGAAAGAGATTTTCGCACGCAAGCACCCCTCCAGTACGATGCCGATCGCGATATCCCTGGACCAATAAGCATAGCAACGGCTTCCATGCGTAGCGCTCGAACAGAGCTAGGTATATCCATTCCCGGAGGACGCGTTGTTACTTTTGGCAATTCCGACTTTATTGCGAATAACCGTTTTAAAACGTATGGAAATTATACTTTATTTATCAACGCAGTTAATTGGTCCTTAAATCGTAGTAAGCTGCTTAATATTTCCACTCGACCTCTAGAGAGCTATGAAATTATTATGAGTCAAAGTGCACTACAAAACATGTTGGCAACTTTTGCCGTCTTGCCTGGTGTTATCGCTCTAGTTGGTCTGTCTATTTACTTAATCCGCCGCAGATAACTTTTATGCGACTTCAGCCAACATCTATTCTCATTGCCCTAAACATTTTAGCCTTCGGGTTGATCCTGTTACTTGATAATCGTAAAGAGTCCTATGATTCAAAAATTGGCGGACTTGCTGAATGTATTAGCACAGCAGTCATAGAGACTGACCGCATTGAACTGTGGGAACAAATACCAGATAAATCTCGTATAATTGAACGGCAGGGGTCCAAGTGGATGTTGACAAAACCACTGCAGTGGAAGGCAAACACCTTCGCGGTAAACCGTATACTTAATCAGCTACAGTTCGTACAAGAAGAGGCTACTTTTTTCGTCAGTGAGATTGAGCGCAGCGGTCAATCGCTAGCTGATTTTGGATTAGCGACGCCCAAGATTAAGTTAATCATTGGAAGAGGTGAAAAGCAGGTAGTTCTTAGCATAGGAAATACCACAGAGATAGGCGAGAATGTCTACTTGCTAGGTCCAGATAATGCAAAAATTTATGTAGTCAGCCGAAAAGTCATTGATAGCTTATTAATGGAACTAAGCGATTTGCGAAGCCGGTCTATTTTTGGCATACCAGTATTTGAGATTGATGCCCTTAAACTACAAATAAAAACCCTCTCTGGAGATAGTGATCTAAAAGTTCGGCTCGGAAGGATCTCTAGTGGTTGGTTATTTGAGGCCCCATTAAATGCCCAGGCAGATCCAGTACTAGTTGATAATGCCATTAATAATTTAACCGCGGCTAAAGTGATTCGTTTCCAACAAAACGCAGACCTGATTCTTACCGGTCTACAGGAACCAGTGATGGAAGTCACCCTCCATGGGAATAAGCGGCAACAAACTTTATTTATTGGTAAAAAAGATACCTCCACAGTAGGCACTGAAGGTGCCTATTTTGCAAAACTTAAAGACAATCCAACAGTTTTTACTATACCTGCAGAACCCTTTGACGCACTACGCGAAGCACAGGCAGCTCTTCGTGAGCGCAATTTCATGAGTTTTGATCCATCTTCAATAAACGCAATTCAGATCGGCCAAGGGGCACGAGAAATGCGCTTACAAAAATTAGAGAAGGGCGAATGGCAAGTAATACGCAGCGGAGAGGGAGCATCCATACAACCACACCGTGCAGACCCAGCCTTAATAAAGAGCTTGCTAGAAGATCTACTAGAATTGCGAGCTGTAGGCTTCGCGGCAGATGCGCCGACTACAACAGATTTAAATCAGTTGGGATTTAGCGATCCCCAAAGAACAATTAAATTAGTAAGTCCGAACGAAACAGTCCTGCTAGAACTAGCATCCCCTGAATCTTCAAGTAATAAACTCTATGCGCGCACTAGTGGATCAATATATATCTACGAAATCGATCGACGGGCGACCCTAGAGTTACTCCCTATGGATGCTTTGATGTATCGCAATCGATTACTGGATTCACTGCCACAAGCAGCCCGCATACAAACAATTCGCCTCGAAAATATTCAAACAGGAGAGCTTCTATTTGAAAAATCATTGAGTGCTGAAACAACTTCGTGGGAGAGTGCTTTAGACAGCGCAGCAGACAACGAGCGTGCTGCGATCTTTGCCATACTCGCAAAACTCAGAGACTTCACTGTTAAAAAATATCTACTCAATGAGTTTACCTCTGACTATTCTATAGATTCACAGAATTCTGTACCTTGGATTTACCGCTTAAGCGCTGATGTCTTACTCCCAGGTGATTTAATAAACCAATTAGATACTCGCAGCTATGTATTTTCTAAGCGCTTATCGGGCACTGTTCAGATAGGAGGCTCGGAAGATCAAGCAACCATCTTTGAGGCTACTCCATCCATAATAGATGCCATATATACCTTTGAGAAAAATACACTTATTCCACCAGAAGCGACGGGTGCTGACGTGCCAGATCCAGAGCCGATTGATACGCTACCTGCCCCAGAATCTATTTTAGAATCATCTACTCTTTGATTCTGAGGAATATGCAAAAGCAAAAAGTCAGCAGAAAGGGTCGACTATTCGTTCGCAGATGTTTAAGAAATTTACTTTTACTTTTACTTGTCGCCCAATGCATTTCTATCGTGTGCATGCTCGCGTACGGAACCTTTCTTATTCCATCGGCATGGGCGAATAATTGGTTAAAGCAATATGAATGCAGTGGCCTATATCTTCAGTCAGATGCAGTTGGTCTGCGCGTGAATGGAGACTTAGAATTACACAGGGCTACAGTATCTTGGGCTGATCATCCGAACGCTTTACTTTCGGCAGATACAATTGTCATCCATCCTCAATTATTTTCTAACTTTAAGTTACAGCCTAGCTTAAAAAGTTTAAGCCTCTCAAATGGAACACTTTTTATGCCCTCCATTTATTCGCCAAGCGGCAGACGCGAACCGATCGTAAAAGACCTTAGTTTCAGTGTCAGTAAACTAGAAAAATCTTATCGTGTAAGTAACTTTGCAGCTGTACGCAAAACCATGCGCCTAAATGGCGAAATGCATCTAGAATTCGACAACCTAAGGCGAATCAAAGAATTGCGGCCAATACCGATAAGAAATTTTTATGAAACTATTGCTGACTTACTAAAAGTAGATTTCTACACCGCTATCTTTGATTCCCCAAGTGTCTACTTTGATCTTAGAAAAAGTCTTACCGATGGGCTACTAATTGGCACTCAACTCTATAGCCCTAAAGTACAGTATAATGGTATAACTGGTAAAAACTTTCAGTTTTCTACTAGTTTGAAGTTACAAGAAAGCCAGATTGTTAATGCAGAACCACTTCATTTTTCAATCCAGCACTTTAAAAGTGAGCAGTCAAAAATTCAAATAGAATCAGTCGCAGGCGAAATACAAGAATGTAACTTAGAGGAAAT
>PCCK01000009.1 GCA_002731695.1 Porticoccaceae bacterium | reverse complement strand
GGGAGTGAGCACTTCATCTCCAGAGGCCTCATCTCCGGCGTCGAATCTCTCAATAATCTCAACATCATTTGCTGCTTGTTTTGAGGTAGTCGCTTTTGTGTTCACAGGCTGCTCCTTTTATGATGTGATAGAAGTTTCGATAATTTGATAATTTGATAATCGCAAACTACATAATCAAGCAATGTTAATAGTAGACAATGATACCCAATTATTGAAAAATTAACACACTTTTTAAAGAACCAATCCTTTTCAGAATGAGACCTGCAAATCTTATAAGAAGGCCTATGACAGCGCTTTAGGTAAATAAATGTTGGCAAGGGGGGATATTTCTGCTTTTTTCATGTGCTCGTCAGAAAAGAAATTCTATCCGTCGAAACCTCAATTTTCACCTGGAAGCTGGGATCGCGTCCTTTTGATTTTTACTCGAGCAATTAAATAGAGAGCTTTGTATTAAAAAGTTGTGCAATAAGTGGCTGACCCACTTGTAATAGATCCGCCTTCCTTAGACAACTTCTTAGTTTTAAATCTCCAATGATATTCCATCCTTATTGTCTGATTCCTCTTCCTGAATTTCTACAAGCTTTTCTATCCGTTTTTTTAACTGAAGTGATGGGGTATCGCCGTATTTTGCATTAAAAATTTGAGTAGCCTCTTGAGATTTCTCCTCTAACACGGCTTCAACCATCTTTGATTCTTGATTTTTTAATTCCAAGATATCACTTTGAAAGGCGTCATTCTCAATATTTTCATGTATAACTTTTGCTTCCAGTCTTTTGTAGTTTAGTTTTATGTCAAAGATTTGTTGGTTCAGCAGATCATTCGCTAGCCTCGAAAAATACATGCTTTCTTGTTTCTGTAAATCAATATGGTCAACAACGCGCTGACTTTCACTTTTTCCTTGCAATGAAACATCTTGCCTATAAAGCGCATTGTCTCCAGTGGCTAAATTTCTATTCACAGATTTTTGATTTTTTTCTTCAACTAATTGATTGGCAAGTCGGGCAGCTTTCAACGTCTCAAGCCGAGCTAATTGATTATTTTTGGTGGCTAATTGATCTAGTCGTTCAGCTCTGTATTTTTGGGCAAGTTCTGCATTTGCGGCACGAACTTCTGATAAACTCTCAGATCTCGATAGCTCCACCTTCCGCTTGCGGTCGACGAGTTCAGATATTTTTGTATTGAATTCTTGTAAAGCTCTAAGCGTGTTGATCGACCCCGATATATCGCTCATGTTATTTATTTCTCGTCCAATAAAACTAAACAATAAAGTGGAAGTTACTCAGTCAAAAGTGGCAATTACTTGCCACTCCTTTGAATAATCGACACATTATGAGTAACCTTTACCAAAAGTTCTATCTCTTTTAAAAAATCGATAAAAAATCGTCGCCCGCTGCCTGAAAGATTAAAATTGCAAGTTACTTGGGAAATATGCACGGGTTTTCTGGACAGTGATCGCATCATAGACCATTAAGAAGATCAGTCTTGGGTATGCGTCCCCAACCCAACTACAAAGTACAGAATGGTATGCCTAGGCGACATCAAGCATAATATTCAAAGAAATACTTCTAAAAGTTAAATTTTCAGTACCGACTCGCGACACAAAAACCAAGCATAAAAATCGAGCACCTCCTCGGAGAGGATTGATAATAACCCATATGCCGGTGGAAAGTGGAAAATTGGCACATCGATGGGAACCCACATTACTTATTTCAGACAGTCATGGGATAAAAGCTACCGAAAAACTCGTTCTCGAAATGGAAAAACTCAACAATTCATACTATTAGTAGTTAATGCCCAATAAAAAACACAGGAATGATTGTGGGTAAACTTCAGATCCTAAGGAAGGAGCACCACAACGAAGATGTGAGGGACGTCCGTCCCGTTTACCTGTATATCGATTTCCGATATGGAACCAAATCCGTACGCGATCTAAGACCAGCCGATAAAAGTACCGGCGATGGCAGCACTCATTAAGTTTGCAAGAGTTGCTGCCACGAGTGCTCTCAAACTCAGCTGCGATATTTCGGTACGCCGCGAAGGCGCTAATACCCCCAATCCTCCTAAAAGCACGCCAATCGAGGCGAAATTCGCAAAACCGCAAAGCGCAAACGTAGCGATGATCTGACTTTCTCTACTCAAGGATGTTTGCAGCTCGGTAAATTGCATAAAAGCAACGAACTCATTGAAAACCAGTTTCTGCCCGAGCAAACCGCCCACTAATTCAGATTCATGCCAAGGCACACCAATTAAATATGCTAATGGTTGAAAAAGCTTGCCCAAAATGAGTTGAATGGTAGCATTCTCAATACCGAAAACACTGGCAATCCATTCCAAACTAACATTTAAAAGCGCGATAATCCCCATAAAAGCGATTAGCATAGCACCAATGTTCAAAGCGAGATTCAGTCCGGCGATCGCGCCGTCCGCAGCAGCTTGAAAAATATTGCTGTCAAGATGGTCACTTTTTGATATCGAGAATTCTTCATCGGCCTCTAAATCTATTTCGGGCTCCATTAATTTCGACATCAAAAGCCCCCCCGGAGCCGCCATAAAACTTGCAGCAATGAGAGACTCCAAAGAGACCCCCATGGCTGCATAACCAGCTAAAACAGAACCTGCCACCGAAGATAAACAACAAACCATCACAGCAAATAACTGCGATTTGGAAAGTTTAGGAACATATGGCCGAGCCACTAATGGGGCCTCCCCAATACCTAAAAATATATTGGAGGCCGAAACCATAGACTCAACTCGGCTTGTTTTTAGGAGTATTCGGAGACCTCCCCCGATAATTCGAATGCAAAGCTGCATAACCCCGAGGTAGTAAAATACCGAAACTAAGGAGGAGAAAAATATAATTACAGGTAGCACCTGAAATGCGAAATAAAACATTTTGCTGTCGTCCGCCAGATCTCCAAAAACGAAAGATGTACCCGCCGCAGAATGCTCAAGAAGATCACTGATTACAAAAGACAGGCTTTGAAAAATACTCTGACCGATTGGAAGATAGAGAGCAAAAGCTCCCAAAATTGCTTGTAGACTAAAAGCAGCAATTACAGTCCACCAGTTGA
Organism: Porticoccaceae bacterium; assembly: GCA_002731695.1. Classification (GTDB taxonomy): domain Bacteria; phylum Pseudomonadota; class Gammaproteobacteria; order Pseudomonadales; family Porticoccaceae; genus TMED48. Next base: position 11,283 of record PCCK01000009.1, on the reverse strand, counting down.
TCGATTTCCTATTCGAGGATAAAACCACGGCAAAGATTAACAAACAGATAATTCCTAAAGCGCCAGACATCTTATTGATCCCTTATTTCTTCAGTTCAATCACAAATTAATTGACTCAGTTGCTCAACTGTAAACGTAATGTTTTCATTAATCGCCGCGACCCCATCTAGCAAAAAGTTCGCTTGGGCACGAGTCTGATGTATATATTTGTTATACATGGGGATGACTGTTTGCCTAAACTGACAAGTGATACCATTTTTCGTTCGACCTCTTTCTTTTAAATCTCGCGAAAGGCGTCTTTGTAAGCAAATCTCTAGTGGAGTTTCGATAAAAAGTTTTAGATCCAGAAGATCAACTATCTCCGCAAGGTAAAAAAGAAATACACCTTCAACAATTAAGAGGTCACAGGCCGATAAAAAATCACACTCGTTTTCGCGTTTATGTGTCACAAAATCATATTTCGGCGCATAAATGCTACACTTATTTTTGAAATCCATTAAGTGTGATGAGAATAGTTCAAAATCAATTGCATCAGGATGATCAAAGTTGACATGCTCATTTTCTCGAGGGCCTCTACACGAAATATCGAAAAAATAACGATCAAGACTTAGCTTCTGGACGCTGTAGTCTGGTAACCTTTCTCTAATATGTTTCATCAAAACATTTGAAAAAAAACTTTTTCCTGAACCCGAACCACCACAAATAGCGATAATAAAAGGAGTGTTTTTCACGTCATACCCCGACAAAAAGGGTATAGAAATAAAACCAATGTGCAAATCGTGGCCAGCTTTCGGCCTCCTTGATGAGATCTATGTACCGCTTTATGAGTCACTAAAGAGAGTCTGCACATGAGATTCGGGCAACTTCTCAGAGAAATTAGAAACAAATACAGTCATCCCGATTGAAACTATTTCTCCAACAAATGTGCAAGAGAAGGGATTGGGTCCCTCATTATAAAGCCATAGACTAGCTCCATGGAGAACGGAATTATTCTCAAACCAATTTGGATCGATCAGCTGTGCGTGCAAAACAATAAAGGTAGTCATTCCCGCTATGAGACCGGCGTAAGCTCCCGCAGTTGTCACTCCACCCCAAAGGGCTCCAAGTATTAGAGGGCCCGCGAATGCGGCCATCATTCCACCAATTCCAATAAAAACAATGAGTGCTATATTTTTCTCCATTAAAAACCAAGCTAAAACCATACACACAAGCAACACCCCAACAGTGGAAAACCTCGAGATCATAAGGACTCTTTTATCAAGTTGGTTCGGAGTAAGATGGCACTGTAACCTCGGAGCGATTGTCCTTCGGTACAAATCATTCGCGATTACCTGTGACGATGATATTACTAACCCGTCGGCCGTGCTCATTACAGCTGCTAATATTCCAACACCAATTAATGCAGCTAACCAAATCGGAAACAATTCTATGAATAAAAGGGGTAAAGCTTGATTTAGATTCATCCCCTCGCCAAATAGCTCAGAGCCAAAATGGGCTCGTGCAAGTAATCCACCTAGCCCCATCATGCCCAATGTTAGCCCAAAGATTGCAGCTAGACATACGAAGTTCATTCGATTTCTGTCGGACTTAAGTGCCCAAAGCTTATTACCCAAATGTGGAAGAAGACCAAGAGGGACATGCGCGAATATGATTACGAAGATTGACCACCACGAATTAAAAAGTGAAGACTCAGTGTTTAAGACCCTCGTTAAATTTCGATCCTGTGCCGATAAATTAGACAAAACTCCAGAGAATCCTCCTTCAATTCCTACACCGAAGAAGGTCACAAGAATTACAACAATGGCAATAACAAGCATCATTGCCCCTTGAATACCGTCAGTTATAATATCAGCATGAGCTCCGCCCAAAACAACGTAAAACAACAACACTAACGTTGTAAAAATTAAAGCCCAAATCTCGTCAAAACCGAGCATTAATTGAAACATCACTATTCCTGATACCAGTTGCCCGGTGAGATAAAAGAATAGAACTAGCGACATCAACGATACCAATACTCGAATGCCGTTGGATTGATAGCGATCGCCTAGGTACTCAGGTATAGAACGATTGCCGAAACGATTTCCGGCGGTTGCTACCAAGCGCATTGATATAAGCACCCCAATGTAAACGCCTAATGGATATAGGAACCCGTACCATTGTGACGCCAAGCCCCATTGATAAGAGAGCGCTGGAATCCCCAAGAAGGTGGCGCCACTTGCAGTGGTCGCTGCATAAGCCAGCGCTAAAAAAAATGGTCCGTACGCGCCCCGAGCGGTGGCAAAATCATCTGAATCCCGAATTTTTTTGTGCGCATACAACCCGATTGACAGCATGAGAGCGGCATAAAAACCAAGAAAAATCCCTGACCACTGAAACAATGTCATTATCACTCACCACCAAAGTTAACGCTAAACCGAAATTAAACATCCCATAAACTCAGGTTTTTAGTGCTAAAGTAGCGGCGAGGGCCACCCGGCGGCAACCTATAATTCATCAAATGTAAAGTTCAAATCACATTATGTCCGCTCAAATCGACGCAACATATTTATACTTATCCAAAATGAGTGTCTGAGATATCGGTGTAAAAACTGCTTGTTGTAATTTTTAACAAATTTAATGGGTTAAAGTATATTACATATGACTCCTCACAATCGAGTAACCTTTGAAGATATATCTTTAGACCATTACACTATACCCAGGCTTTTGCTCTTGGAGTTCAAAGTGGCAGATAATCTCGTCGCTGGTGTAACCACATTGGAGAATATTAATCCCCGTCCTCTTGATGGTCTCCGTGTCATTGAGCTTGGACAGATTTTAGCCGGTCCTTTTGCGAGCACGATCCTAGGTTATTTTGGTGCCGAAATTATAAAAATCGAATCACCAGAACTTGGAGATCCTATACGAAATTGGCGCACTGTAAAAAATGGCACGTCACTTTGGTGGTGGAGCCTCGGGCGTAATAAACAATCTGTTACCATCAACTTAAAATCTGAGTCAGGGCAAAAAATAGTCCGAGATTTGTGTCGAGATTGCGATGTATTAGTTGAGAACTTCCGTCCCGGCGTAATGGAATCATGGAATCTTGGCCCAGAGGACGTAAAAATAATTAATCCCAATTTAATTTATTCTCGAATTTCTGGTTATGGCCAAACCGGCCCCTACTCTGACAAACCTGGGTTCGCTTCAGTATGTGAGGGATTTGGAGGTTTTCGATATCTCAATGGTGTGCCCGGCGAATTACCGGTGCGGCCGAATCTGAGCTTAGGTGATACTCTGGCAGGATTGCATGCCGCCTTGGGAATATGCATGGCTTATATTAATCGGCTGCAAAAGGGTAACGGACATGGCCAAGTAGTGGATGTCTCTATCTTTGAATCAGTTTTTAATATGCTGGAGGCCGTCGTCCCCGAATATTCTGGAGCGGGAGAGATACGACAACCATCTGGCAGCACAATTACTGGAATCGTTCCGTCTAACACCTATCGGTGCAAGGACGAAAAGTTGATTATTATTGGCGCGAATACAAATTCAATGTTTGAACGACTCATGAAAAGAATTGGAAGAAACGACCTAGCCTTTGACACACGTTTACAAAACAACCCAGGTCGAGTTGCGCATGAAAGTTTAATTGATTCCGCAATATCGGATTGGACTGCAACCGTCTCATTGTCTGAGGCGATGTGCCTCTTGGAAGATGCAGGAGTAGCAGCAGGACCAATATTAAGTGTGGAGGACATGTTTACAAACCCACATTTTCAAGCTCGAGGACTTTTCGAGGAGGTTATGGTTAATGACGAAGCACTCCACATACCCGCTATTGCGCCAAAATTAGAAGATACTCCAGGATATACCGATAGTCCGGGACCGATGCTAGGTGCGCATACCGATGCAGTGTTGCAAAAAATGCTTGGCTTTAGCAGCGCCGATCTAGCAAAACTTAGAGAAGCGGGAGTTATTTAAGTGATTCTTGTTGCCTCGTCTGTGTCGCGGCATTAAGAAGTGAAAAATAGTGGTGTTTTGTAACCAAAGAGCGTCTTCAATGCCGAGAAACAACTGAAAGAAGCCGCCCAGATTTATCTCAGAGACGATACACCCTCAAGCCTCTTCGCCAAAAATAGGGAACACGCCCGATGTCAAAGCAAAATATCGATTCAGGTACCAAAGATCTCCTAGTCTCCTTAGGTTCGGGAGTTCTGACAATAACTTTAAATAGACCGGAAGCTCGTAATGCCTTTTCGCCAGATTTGTTGAGGGCATTCAATAGCCAACTTTTGAAGGCAGAACAGGATCCCGCTGTGAGGTGTATTGTTGTTACGGGTACTGGCAAAGCATTTTGTGCAGGTGGTGATATAAAAGCTATGGCTGCTCGAAATGCAAAAGCATCCGAAATTACGGTGGACGAGGCAATTCATCGGCAGCGAGTGGATCAGCGAAATACAGCTGGTCGCCTCTATAAAATACCAAAGCCCACGCTAGCAGTGCTTCCGGGTGCCGCCGCCGGAGCAGGGCTATCCCTTGCCTTATCTTGCGATTTAAGAATAATGGCATCGACCGCCATCATGACTACCGCGTTTGCCCGAGTGGGTTTTTCAGGGGACTACGGAGGCACACTATTTATGTCCCAATTAATAGGCACGGCCAAGGCTCGAGAATTGTACTACCTCTCTGATAGGATAGGCGCAGAGGAGGCATTACAGTTGGGTTTAACTAATTGGGTGGTAGAACCAAGCAACCTTGAGACCAAAACGCTGGAAATAGCCGGCCGATTAGCGAAAGGTCCCAGCGTCGCATATCGTTATATGAAAGAAAATCTGTCTCGCGCCCTCGCTCAGGGTGATTTGGATGACTGTATGGATCTTGAGGTAACACACCACATTCACTGTGCTTCCACACAAGACCATCGTAATGCAGTACAAGCATTCATAGAAAAGAAGGCGCCAACGTTTTCGGGATCATAAAATTTCTGAGGACAACAATCTTAAGCCTCTTTAGTTAATGTCGAGCAGCTCAAATTTGATGAACGCCCGACATTAAGCTTGTTCCTAGAAGTCAATAAAACCGCTACCTTCCTCTGCGTCTACCTTGGGTGGCTCATATCCAAGCATAGATTTTGTCTCGAGGAACTCCTCCAATCCCCACGTGCTAAATTCTCTGCCATTACCAGACTGTTTGTAGCCCCCAAATGGAGCATTAATATCTAGACCCGCTCCATTGATATGAACATTTCCAGCTCTCAATCGAGCTCCCACGGCACACGCTCTCTCGTGGTTACCCCCGCTAACGTAAGCAGAGAGTCCATAAATAGTATCATTAGCTATAGCTACTGCATCATCCTCATCTGCATAGGGAATCAGTGACAATACGGGGCCAAAAATTTCCTCTCTCGCGATAGTCATATCATTATCTACGTCTGCAAAGATTGTGGGTCGTACAAAGTATCCCGAATCAATTCCATCTGGTCGGCCCACTCCTCCCATCACTAGCTTTGCACCCTCATCGATACCCTTCTGAATGAGCGCTTGCACTTTGTTAAATTGAAGTTCGGAAACGAGTGGACCAAGCTGAGTGGCCTCTTCGGAAGGGTTGCCTACAACGATCGCTTCCATAGACTTTTTGGCGATCTTAGAGGCCTCTTCCATTCGGCTCGCGGGTACAAGCATTCTGGTTGGAGCATTACAACTTTGACCGGTATTGAGACACATTCCAAATGCATCTCGCGCCACCGCTTTTTCGAACTCAGCGTCATCTAAAATGATGTTAGCCGACTTTCCACCTAGCTCCTGACAAACTCTCTTGATAGTTGTCGCTGCCTCTTTCGCTACAGATATACCTGCTCTGGTAGACCCAGTAAATGACATCATCTCTATATCCGGGTGCGATGACATCGCAACCCCGACGGAGGGGCCATCGCCGTTAATAAGATTGAAAACACCCGGAGGCACTCCAGCCTCATCCATAATTTTTGCAAAAATCAATGCATTAAAGGGCGCAATCTCGGAGGGCTTTAACACCATAGTACAGCCCGCCGCGATTGCCGGCCCTACCTTCGCTGTAATTTGATTCACCGGCCAGTTCCAAGGAGTAATTAAACCACAAACTCCAATTGGCTCTCGAACCACCCGAGAGGTACCGACGTCCTCAGAAAAAGAAAACTTCTCGAGCGCTTTCTTAGCAAAAATAAGATGTCCAAGTCCAGCAGGGGCCTGCGCTGCATTAGCAAGGCCCATGGGCGCTCCCATTTCTTGCGAAACAGTTCTAGCAATCAAATCCATCCTACTTTTGTACACATCTATGATTCTAGTAAGGAGATCTAAACGTTCTTGCACAGACGTTTTTGAAAATGATTCAAATGCATTTTTAGCCGCCGCCACAGCAACATCGACATCCGCAGGCCCTCCCATTACGATATGTCCGATGGTTTGCTCTGTGGAGGGATTGATAACTTCACAAATATCGGTGGTAGATGGGACTACCCATTGTCCATTAATATAAAACTTATCTCCTCTAAGCATACTGCCAACTCCTTTCAATAAAGTTATATTTATTTTATTTAATCAATTTAGCTATTGGTTATTTATATATCCAAGAGTAAGTCGCCGCAACAGCGCTCATGGTATGTCACGCCGAAAAAACGCCGAATACCCCCCATTATAATCGAAAATGGGTGGCGTTTTATATAATTCTANCTGTAACTCTTGATGCATAACTTTTTAACATAGACAATTAAATGAGTTAGAGATTCAAACCTTAGATCATNAAAAGTGGTAAATCGCCAGTAGGAAAAAATGAAATCTAGAGCCGCGATACTTTTTGAACCCGGAAAAAGACTAAATGTCTGTGAGGTGGATGTTGCTGACCCTTGTGCGGGTGAAGTTAGGATTGAAATGAAGGCAGCTGGAATATGTCATACAGATTTAAGTGTAATGACCGGCCATCTCAAAGCACCAATTCCCGGCATTCTGGGCCATGAAGGCGCCGGTATTGTCGTCGACGTTGGTGCTGGCGTCAATTCGGTGGAACCAGGTGATCATGTTATACCTCTCTGGCGACTATCATGCGGAGTTTGCGAATATTGCAGTGAAAGCAGGCCAGCTTTATGTCCCGTCGGAACGGAAATACGTGCCTCAGGAAGACTTCAAGATGGCACCAGCCGTTTCAGTTATAAGGGTCGTGAGATCCTTCATTTTGCGGGCGTGTCCGCATTTTCAAATTATACCGTTTTACCTGAGGGCTCTGTCTTAAAGATCCCAAAAGATCTTCCCTTTGAACTAGCTGCATTACTGGGTTGCTCGGTTATCACCGGTGTGGGATCGGTCATAAACACTAATAACCTAAAACCAGGACGTACTGTTGCAGTTTTTGGAGTTGGTGGTGTGGGGGTAAATATTGTTCAGGGTGCGGTATTATCAGGAGCAAAACGAATCATCGCAATAGATCGTCACGATGTGCGACTTGAGCAAGTGCGAGAATTCGGTGCTACGGATACAATTAATGGGTCTAGAGAAGATCCAGTGCAATCAATACGTAATCTCACCGAGGGGAGGGGTGTTGACTTCGCGTTTGAAGCTGTCGGATTACCTATTACAATTCAACAAGCTTATAATTCATTGGCAAAACGCGGCACCGCAACCATTGTGGGCATTCCCGCAAACAGCGCTACGATCACACTTACTGCCCTCCCATTTGCTTTTGAAGAACGTGTCCTGACTGGGTCACTCTATGGATCTGCGGTCCCCCGAAATGACATTCCCCGAATGATTGACCTGTATAAGGCTGGGAAATTAGAACTCGATAAGCTTCTTTCACGAAGTTATCCAATCGAACAAATTAACGAAGCTTACGAGGCTATGCAAGCGGGTGAGACCTTGCGTAGTGTTGTCACTTTTTGAGATAAGCGGCCACAAACGTCAAAATCAGGTTTGTGTTTTATTGAGGTTAGACGCTAAAACTGGGCACCTGCGCTTTAATATCGACAGAAGAGTAGCACTTTTAAGCCAAAGTGTATGATGTTTTGACGGAAGTGTAGAATTCTTTTGCGTACTCTCCCTGCTCTCGTGAACCGTAGCTGGAACTCTTGGTCCCTCCGAATGGCACATGATAGTCCACACCCGCCGTAGGTAGATTTACGGCTACTATGCCAGACTCCACGTTACGTTTAAAATCCGACGAGAATTTCAACGAGTTGGTCACGATACCCGCTGAGAGACCAAAGGTAGTGTCATTTGCGATCGATAAAGCCTCATCGTAATCACGCACACAAATAACACTCGCGACAGGTCCAAAAATCTCCTCACGATTAATTCGCATATCGTTATGGGTATTTGTAAATAACACTGGTGGTAAATAGAATCCCTCAGTATCACGAAAAACCTGCTCTCCACCGCACTCTAAAGTCGCACCCTCATCAATCCCGATTTGTATATAACGTGTATCTTGATCTAATTGACGCTGATCAATAACTGGGCCGATGTCAGTACCTTTCTTTAACGCGTGGTCCGTTTTCAACTGCAATAGGCGAGTCGATAACGCCTTGACAAACCTATCATGTATTCCGCTCGTAACGATCAAGCGGCTTGATGCTGTACATCGCTGACCCGTGGAGTAAAACGCTCCTTGCACGGCACAATCTACGGCAGTATCTAGATCAGCATCATCCAGCACAACCAAGGGGTTTTTGCCGCCCATCTCAAGCTGAATTTTTGCCATTCGAGCTACAGCCGCAGAAGCAACCCTTTTGCCTGTAGTGATTGATCCGGTAAAACTAATAGCGTGTACTTTTGGACTATTTGCAATACACGACCCAACCACATCTCCACGACCCATCACAAGGTTGAAGACACCTTCAGGGATTCCAGACCTCGAAATAATCTCTGTTAACGCATGGGCAAGCGCAGGAACTAGCTCAGATGGCTTAAAGACAACACAATTTCCGTACGCTAGGGCAGGCGCGATTTTCCAAGCAGGAATCGCTATCGGAAAATTCCACGGAAGAATAAGGCCCACAACTCCCACTGGGGAACGAGTGACCGATACGTCTACCTCAGGGCGAACAGAATCAAAATTTTCTCCTCCTTGGCGAACGACTTGAGCCCCAAAAAACTTAAAAATCTGCCCCGCGCGCACGACTTCTCCAATACCCTCCAAAAGGGTCTTTCCCTCTTCCCTTGCTAACATTTCTCCCAATTCTTGCTTTCGAGACAATATTTCATCACCGATCTTATCGAGCATCTCGCTTCGTTGTTGTAACGGTGACTTCGCCCATTGGGGAAAAGCATCAAATGCAGCATCTATCGCCTGTTCAGTTTGTAGCTCACTCGCCATCGCAAACTGTCCAATGCAATCTGATGTATCAGAAGGATTAATATTATCCATTGCGTCAGATCCATCAATCCATTGCCCTGCAAAAAAGTTCTTATACATCTGATTCTCAACCCCTATCGGTAAAAATTTACATAAAACCCGTCGTCGTTTTAACCAATATACCAACCCAGATAATGATGATCAATAATTCCGCAATGGCTATTTCGTGTGATGAAGTTTACTCGAACTTTGTATCAAAGTAGACAAAGAAGGATTAACTGATATAAGCCTAACTAACACCACAGAAACCATTATCAACAACTTCTCTACGACGAAAATTCTGTATATTCCTTAAAGCTTATAACTTCTATTTTGCAGAATTATTCTAATATTGCACCCGTGATATGTGACAGGAAAGTGGAATCGCTCCAATTTGCTGGCGGGATAGTCAAGTGATAATTATCACCTGTCCTCACTCGCGCATCGCCTTGTCTCGTATAAGTACTATTTCGGACAACTACTAAGTCGTACTCAGGAAAAATGTAGATGTTATTTTGATGTAATCCCGCGGAAAAATAATATCCACCAGTCTCATTCACCCACCATTGCAGAGCATAGTCAGCCTTGTTTGAATCGCTGGGCACCGAGGTAGACTCTTTGATCCATGAATCGGAGAGAAGTTGTTCGTCACGCCAACGACCTTGCCGAACAAAAAGAAGACCAAACCTAGCGAAATCTCTGGTTGTGGCGTCGACGCAACAATAGGTCATCGCGTGTCCCCTCTCATCTACCCACCAATCAGCCCTCATGCCAATTTTTGAGAATAGATTTATATCTGCATAGTTTGAGACGTCCTGACCAGTTGCATTCTCGATGATACCTGATAGCAACATAGAATCTGTATTCTGATACGCCCAGTTTCTGCCTCTTGGGGAAGTGGAACGAGCTCGGTCTAAAGCGAATGCTAATTGATCTCCATCATAACCACCGGAGGCGTAAATACCCGCATCGCTAAACCTCGACTGTTGCAGACCACTTCGCATCTCCAATAGCGCTCTAATACTAATATCCTCATTCTCAGTACCCTGCCAAGACGGAAGGTAGTTGGATGCAGACTCGTCAATCGATCCGATAAATCCTTGGTCAAGCGCAATACCAATTAATGCACTAGAAAAAGACTTTGCTGTAGACCAACTAGTAGCCGTACTCTCTTTCGATTTCCTAACCCCATACCGCTCACCAACAATCACACCATGGCGAACAATCAAAACACCTTGAGTATTTCTCGTGGCAGAAAATGCATAATCTAGTGCTTGATTGATGATGCTTTCCGTCATGTTGACCTCTGAGGGCAAGCGGACATCCCAGGAAACGCCAGGGTAAGTGTCGGAATCAGGTAATTGCGGAGCATAGGATTTCGACACGCTACCAAGTGACAGCGATTCATTTAAGTCAATACCTCCTGAACCCCCGCCGCAAGAAGAAATTAAAATTGGGCATATGCAAATCAAGACTTTTTTATACAATAAATATTTGAGGGTCCTACTTACCAAAACAATTCTCATAACCCTTTTCTCATCGTTATTAAGGATTAATCTTTTACACTTTTCTCTCGGCGAAATAGTAATATTGCATACCTAATTAACTCGCTCTCGTCTCCAAAAAAATCATGTGCTTATTTCTTCCAAAGAGGCAATAACATTAAAAATTAACTTATTCGTTGAGAAGTTGATAAAAAGTTTGTTGAATATCCATAAGGAGAATAATACATGATAAAAATCCCAATACGTGGAGTGATTTGGTTGTTGGTATGTTCTCTTATCGGCTGTGAAATCATAATAGATGAAACAGCGTCTGAATCACCCTCAAACATACTTAACGCGGCGGTTTTTAAGTTAACGATATTACATCTAAATGACACGCATAGCTTTATAAAGGGTGATCATTTCAATCTTTCCAATGACGCTATTTCGCTAAACTCTA
>PCCK01000008.1 GCA_002731695.1 Porticoccaceae bacterium | reverse complement strand
TCTGTCAGCTTATAATTTCTTTTAGCCATCTCCAAAAATTTATCTGCCTGTTGATATCCCCCAACAAACAATTTCTCCTCTTTAGGGTCATTAATTGCTTCCATTCTTGCTCTGACATTCTCTGGATCTTGTGCGCCACTAGGCAGAAAAACTCCATTGGTTTCGTAGATGTGAGTACAAGCAAAGCCTCCACCACCAGCACACAAAATTGTTCTATTGGGGGCTTCATCATCGCATAGCGTCAGCAATCCTGCGGTGACAGCTTCAGGACTCATAAGCTCTGCATTTTCCTCACTCATCAAACCCTCTAACATACGAGTTCCAGCCGCCGGTGCGAGGCAATTAACTTTGATATTATACTTTTCGCCCTCCATAACGAGTGTATTCATTAACCCAACCAATGCCATTTTCGCAGCACCATAATTGGCTTGACCAAAATTACCATAAAGTCCACTCGAAGAAGTGGTCATCACAATTCGACCGTAGCTTTTCTCTCTCATGTGATTCCACACCGCTTTAGTACAATAAACGGAACCCATTAGATGCACATCTACTACGTGAAGAAAATCATCCATCATCATCTTTGAAAAAGTCTTATCTCGTAGAATACCGGCATTGTTAACAAGAATATCGACGCCCCCCCACTCTGCGATAACTTGACCAACCATTTCTTCTACTTCGTCTATTTTTGATACATCCGCCCCGTTAGCCATTGCAATACCACCAGCTGCCATTATCTCTCCAACCACCTCCATTGCTGCATCGCTCGCTCCTGTACCGTCAACCGCTCCGCCGAGATCATTCACCAAGACCTTGGCGCCTCGGGTCGCTAATCCTAGTGCGTGAGATCTACCTAAGCCATTGCCAGCACCTGTGACTATGGCTATTCGCCCATCATACCTTATACTCATTTTACAAATCCTTAACTGTGGTTTGAGAAAGTTAAACTGAAGCCATTCCGATCGTTAGGTTTTAATTTTTTTCCAATATTCAAACATCGAGGCAAAACCATCTCCATGTTAAACTTGATCGCCAAATAATAGGCTGGCAGGGCGAGCTCTATTTTTGAAAACCTAATATCATACTCACCCATCATTCCAATCCCGCCGAGCATCCTAATCGCTTCATTTGCACTCAAGTCACAGACCTCGCATAATCTTACTCAGCCAAGTCTGACTTTCACATTAGCTCCCGCCAATGCAACTCTTTTTTGATCGCGCGGATCTCGTTTGTCGCCTCGCGCTCCGAATTGTAACCGAACCGGTCCGTAGTCTGCAGATAAAAGTGTCTTTAAATGCTATTATTTGAAACATATTAATTTAACGTAATCTTAAATGAACTTATTTTTTATCTCTCATTTTCGATAGATTCCAATTTTACGTCAAAAAATCAACGACTAAATAGTTTCTATCAGGCTATTACTACTAAAGAGCATAAAATTATGAACGACGTCTTCCGCCAATTTTTAGAAGTACTGAATCTCGAAAAAATCGATGAATGTCTTTATCGCGGATCAACTCTAAAAACACATCATCCGCGGGTTTTTGGTGGGCAAGTGTTCGCTCAGGCAATGCGCGCCGCCCAAGACACGGTCAAAAAAAATAGGTTTATCCACTCACAGCATGCCTATTTTTTGCGACCCGGCGATACCGCGCTCCCTATCATCTACACAGTCGATGAAATACGAGATGGAACGTCATTTACAACCAGGAGAGTTATTGCCTCCCAACGTGGAAAGGCTATTTTTAATACCTCGATGTCATTTCAGATCCGTGAGCAGGGGCTACGACACCAACATAAGATGCCAGACTGCGCTGGGCCAGATGAATTAGAGGACGACCAAGTAAGCTGGCAGCGAGCAGCAACCTCTCTCATAGGAGATAAGAAAAATACTTTTAAACCGAGACCAATCGAACTGCGCTCTGTCGAACCCATGGATTACCTGAACCCAAAACGACGGGTTCCACATCAACATATTTGGCTGAGAGCGCGCGGCAAGATGGATGAAGATGATGATAAAAATCACGGGATCCATGAGGCCATACTATCATATGCGTCGGATTTTAATTTGATGAGCACTGCCCTATTACCGCACGAAAAAAGTGTATTCGATCGAAATCTACAGCCCGCATCCTTAGACCATGCTATTTGGTTTCACGATGAGTTCCGAGTGGATAATTGGCTTCTGTACTCCCTCGATAGCCCTTATGCGGGGAACTCACGTGGCTTTAACCGAGGTACCTTCTTCACTAAAGATGGGAGATTAGTCGCTAGCACTGTGCAAGAGGGCCTGATGCGTATCCACCCTGAAAAATAAAAATATCCAAGTTAAGTTGCTCTTTGATTTCCCCATTAATCCAATTGCAGCAACTCCAGCGTGTGACGCAGCCCTGTGGGTATTGGGGACGACTTCCCACTCAATCGATCAACAAAAACATGCGTGAATGTGCCCTTAGCGCATGGCGCGTCTTTTCCTGATTTATAAATCGCCACGCCGTATTTCACAGAGCTACTGCCGATGTTATCTACCCTCAACCCAACCTCAATTTTATCAGGAAAAGATATAGGATTTATGTACTCGCAACTTGAGGCAACCACAAAACCTACAACTGCCGAATTGTGGATATCCAGCCCTCCACGATCTATCAAAAAGTGATTTACTATCGTATCAAAATAGCTGTAGTAGACCACATTATTCACATGTCCATAGGTGTCATTGTCCATCCACCTAGTGGCAATTGGTAAAAAATATTTATAATTTGAGCGTGGGTTAATTTCGATTTTACTCATATGGTAGAGTCTTTTTAAAATGCTTGTCGATAAATTTTTAAGGCGTCCTTCTCAGATACTGGGCGCGGATTATTAATTAGCAGACGTGTTTGAGTCATAGCCTCTTTGGCCAATTTCGGAAGATCGCGTTCAGGTATATTCATTTGTTGTAGAGTTGTCGGGAGTCCCAACTCATCGGCGAGTTCAGTAAAGTACTCCGCCAAAACTAGCGCAGATTCTTTAGTACCGGCGTAAGGTCCGTCAGATCCGAGAATGACTGGCACAAGTTGATCATATAGCTCAGCCGCTTGAAGAGAATTAAAACGGAGCACATGTGGAAGGACCAATGAGTTTGTGAGTCCATGCGGAATATGATAGTTACCCCCTAAGGGATATGCTAAAGCATGTACAGCTGCTACCGGCGCATTGGCAAAAGCCTCTCCAGCATACATCGCGCCGACCAGCATGGCCTGCCTAGCCTCCACATTATTACCGTGCTTTATGACTGTTTTTATATTGGTACTTAGTAGCCTTAATGCTTTTAGTGCTAACATATCAGAGATCGGATTTTTAAGTCGCACCGAAGTGTAGGACTCTATTGCGTGCACCATAGCATCGATGCCAGTTGCGGCTGTAATGAGCGGCGGTAGGCCTAGTGTCAATCGAGCATCCAGTATCACAGCATCTGCTAACAATGTTCTACTAACTATCCCAGCTTTCGTGGTCTCACCTGTTGTTATGACAGATACCATAGTAGCCTCGGAACCAGTGCCCGCAGTGGTGGGAATCTGGATCAAGGGCAACCTAACCCCAGTCACTTTATCCACTCCATACATCGATACCAAGTTTTGATCGCTCGCCATCAAAACTGAGAGTACTTTCGCCACATCCATTGAACTCCCACCACCTAAACCAATGACACCGTCACATCCATTTTGTTTAGCGGCAGAAAGCGCTTCAACTAGTATTGGTTCTGGAGGATCGGCAACTACACCAGAAAATATTGTTGGTCTTATATTTATTGAAGAAAGAGACGAAACTGCAGCATCTAGCAATCCAAAATCTACAATACCCTCATCCGTAACTATGATGGGAGCTTTGACCCGCAACGCGTTGGTAATATCAGCCAGTTGTGCAATGCTCCCGAGTCCAACCCGAACATCGGGGACCCTTGAAAATGAAAAATTCCTTGCCATTATATAACCCCGAAAAGGTATTGGATTAAGTAATAGAAAAAGGTAACACAATGGTAACTTTTAAAAAACAATCTTTCTCCACTCTCTCTTGCCTCATACGAATTTTCTTAAATACCTCATTACAACACCCGTTGATTCGAATTTAGAACATACTTAATTCATCGAATGTCCGAGCGGGCAAAGGTCCATAATTAATGCCAATGCGTAAACGAAGGATAAGGAGTATGTTATGAAAATATTTGTTAAAGTGATTCTCGGCTACGCCGTTATCAGTACCGCCCTAAGTGCTCAATCTTCATGCGATTTTCAAATTGCAGTGGGAGATAACCTTCAGTTCAGTCAGGACAAGGTAGTTGCAAGGAAGGCCTGCGGAACAGTGACTATCAATCTAAAACATGAGGGGAAGTTGCCCAAAAATATGATGGGCCACAATTGGGTACTCACCCACGCTAAAGACGTTTCGGCTGTGGCAACCGACGGAATGAGCGCCGGCTTAAATAACCAGTACGTGAAGGCAGGGGATAGCCGTGTTATTGCATTTTCAGAAATAATTGGGGGCGGGGAGGAAACTAGCGTCTCATTTAACATAGAAGCTCTATCAACTAGCGAAGACTACATTTTCTTCTGCTCCTTTCCAGGACACTTTTACGCAATGCGCGGAATTCTTGATGTCACTTAAGAAGGGGATTTGGGATGGGCACCCCCCAAAGTTTGGTGGAGACTCAAGCATTACGTTTTNTAATGGCTNAAAAAGCCATCCGTAATCGCCAACANGGCATAGAAATACATCTGTGGCGTACTGGGTATTTACCCTCCCCTCCGCTTTCAANACTCTTCGATNTTGTTTACTAAAAAAATACGAACAGAANCTTAAAGTTTCGGCGTTTGTGCTAGCATCANTAGGATTGCAGNAGNTCTANCAACAATCTACCAAATGGTTTGGCGATCAAATTGCNCNGCTNTCGTTGTAGACATCGATGATTGGGCCCTCGGTCATACTTGGCTTATTAACGGACTTAGTCATTTTTTGGCCTGCACGTTTGACGTCGAAATTCTAAGGTCTATAACATTTATGGGGTTAGTTGTATGCCTAGTGGTTATAGGAGCTCAGCTTATTTACAATTGGAAATCTAAAAAATATCTTAAGAATCTTCAAAAGCAGTCACAATTCTGTGTGGCAACTCCTAACACTAAATTAACTCTAATTACGATTGATAAACTGAAGGCTGGCAAGGCGTCGATACAAAGCACTCTGCTGGAGTAAGTCTTCATGACGCCCTACAGCGAGAATTTGCCCTTTTTCAATAAGAATTATCTTATCTGAATGCTTTACTGTTGCTAAACGATGGGCAATGATCATGGTAGTCCTACCCGACATCAGTGTAGAAAGCGCAAGCTGGACTCCTTGTTCACTATCAGAATCCAGAGCTGAGGTTGCCTCATCGAGCAAGAGGATGTTAGGATTTTTTAACAAAACCCGTGCAATCGCAATCCTCTGACATTGCCCCCCAGACAGACGCGATCCTCTCTCTCCAACAGCGCTGTCGTAATTATCGCGCAGCTGCATTATAAAGTCGTGTGCCTGAGCCGCCTTTGCGGCTTGCATTATGTCAGCTTCACTCGCAGTGGGACTACCATAAGAAATGTTATGTCTTATCGACCCGCTGAATAGCACTGGTTGCTGCTGAACGAGGCCGATATAACTGCGAAGATCTGTCAGGTCATAGTTCACAATGTCGTTGCCATCCACCAAAATTCGGCCTGATTGTGGATCATAAAAACGTTGTATTAAATCAAAAAGAGTTGACTTACCAGCGCCCGACGAACCAACAACTGCCACGACCTCACCTGGCTCAATAGTAACCGAAAAATCACGGATCGCTGGTATTCTGGGATTCGAACTGTATGCAAAGGTTACATTCTCAAATTGAACCCTCGTGGATTGAAAGTCTAAATGAGAGATAGGTCGCATACCGACAGAAAATATAGAGTTTTTTGCTTCGAGTAACTCTATGAGTCGCTCAGTCGCGCCGGCTGCTTGCTGTAATTGTCCATATACCTCTGAGAGAGTAGCCACTGTCAAAGCCATCAACAAAGCATAGAACACGAATGCGCCCAGTTCCCCCCCACTCATCGAGCCTGTTACCACTGAATTCCCACCGACCCAAAGCAAAACGGAAAGAGCAACAAAAAGTGTCAGAATCACCACCGCCGTTAAACTCGCACGATTTTGAATCCTCTTTCTAGCAATATCGAATGCCCGCTCTACGCTTGTGGCGAAAGCTTTACATTCTTGTACTTCACGGGTATAGCTCTGAACGGTTTTTATCTGTTGAATAATTTCGCCCGCGTAACTACCCACATCTGCCAAGGAGTCCTGACTTTTATTCGATAGTCTGCGAACTTTGCGCCCAAGAGCAACGACGGGAAGCACTGCCAGAGGAACGCCCACCAAAACAACCATAGCAAGGTATAGATCTGTAGCAATCAACATTACAAGTGCACCAAGAAAAGTAACACTACTTCTTAACGCTAAAGAAAGACTACCGCCAATAATGGACTGAAGGAGAGTAGTATCAGTAGTTATACGTGACATGATATTTCCGCTAGGGTATGACTCAAAAAATCCAGGGTGCAATCTCACAACATGTTCAAACACTGCTTTGCGAAGGTCGGCACTAAGCCGTTCGCCAAGCCAAGAGATCATGTAAAAACGGACATAAGTAGCAACAGCGAGGATTATCGCTATCACGGATAGGAAAGTAATCGAATTAGCGAGATAGGATCTGGACTGATTAATGAGACCTTGGTCAATCACCATCTTTAATCCCTGACCAATCAACAATGTAGTGCCCGAAGTCACCAATAATGCGATCACAAAGCATATAACTCTCCAACGATAGGGGAGAAGGTATCGCCACACAACGTGCCAGAGTGGATATAATGGCTTTGAGACTCGGTTTGAAGTTGATTCGGAAATATTTTTTTCCTTCAAAAAAAGCTTGCTCTAATTGGTTTCCATGTACAAAGAACTGATTAATAGGCCTCGTTGATTTTACACTTATTCGGTTACACAAGCTCTTAAATTCGCTTCCTTTGACATAAGTATTCGCGAATCCCTGATTAATCAAAATCAGTAACCATCATGTTCCTATTATTTAAAATTAGCGGATTACCCATTACCATTAAACTAATCTAAAATGCTTGGAAAATATTTTTTAGCTCAATTCTTCTTTGGCAACTAAACAGACAAGTGAGAATAGAGTAAAGTTAATCACTTTTGTGCTCATGGGTTTTAACGTGGCCGCCAAAGTCATGGAGTTTGCAAAGTATGCTCATGAAATCAATATCTTTATTTGAACTAAAATTGCCAACGACATAGTATTAGAGACTGTGGATATAGAATTGGAAGAAGTAACAAGGAAGGCCAGCGTGTTGTGATTAAAAGAATTACCAGAGAATCTATATTAAGCTAAATTTAAACCAGAACAAGGGAAGGCGTCGAGCATGGAGCTATTCAAAAAGATTTATATGTCTTTTTATGACAGTTGGAATTTAGTGATGGATGCTAAATATAATCCCCTCAGACATATACCCTCTCTCCCAACACAATTCTACATAACAATGGTCCTTTTTATCGGATGGGCAGTTGCATTTGGGTTAATGGCGGGTTACTACACAGGCATCTTTACTAGCGTTCTTGTACATACTGGGGTCATTTTTATGCTATTTTTTACTGCGTCTACATTCAAGGATGCCGAGAGAGATAAAAAGATATGGTGGACTGAGTGGTTAGAGGAATGGGAGTTACAAAAAGCCCGTCGCGAACAACAAAGACAAAATCTCCAAGAAGCCATGAAGTTTCGTAACAGTTCCTTCAAGACGGCATTCATGCAGAACGTAGATCATGAAGAAAACACCAAGGTGGGAAACGAACCAGACAATGGTTCTAGCAAACAATAATTGATCCACACTAATCAATGAAAAGCTTTTAAGCCCATGTGGGCTTACATTTCACAGGCACAATTCAAGAGATCAGTACAAATCTCAAAAAAAATAGGAATAATGATAGCTTCCATGTTCAAATTACGGCCCAAAAACTTTAGAACCATCATCTTGTGGACTTTTCCTAACTTAATATTATTGCTTCGACCACAGCCGTCTTATAGCAATGTAATCTGAATGCTCCATCACAAGAAAGGATATTGTGAAACCAACAAAGATAAAGATCGCTATCCTTCTCATAGGGATAATAACAGTAAGCGGATGTGGCGGCGGAAGTAGCTCGGAAGCTGTCCGCGCCGAGGATAGCGTCCCACCCATAATTACAATTATCGGTGATAGATTAGTAACTCATGAGCAAGGAACTACCTACGAAGATTTAGGTGCAACAGCTGCTGATAGCATAGATGGAGACGTCACAGTGGCAACGAGTGGTGATGTTGGAGTTGATGCAGGAACGTATAATATAATCTACACCGCGTCTGACAGCTCAGGAAACTCGTCCTCCCAAAGCCGAGAGATATCTGTAAGCGACACAAGAGCACCTATGCTTAATCTGATAGGTCAACCTGAATATACACTTGACCATAGTGAAGTCTACGTCGAACTCGGTGCGAACGCAACGGACGCTGTAGATGGAACAATCGAGGTGGCAATAACCGGAGAGGTTGGTGCAACGGCTGGAACATATGCACTGATATACCGTGCAACCGACACAGCAGGTAATTTTGCGGAACAGACAAGACTGGTAACCGTCGTGGAACCGATTACCGGTGACGAGGATAATTCTGACGAAACGTTTATTCTTGCTGATGGTATTGTTACAGATCTTTGGGGTGGAGAAGCACTATTATCTTTTTTCGATGAAAAAAATGGTTACCAAAATTGTATAGATCCAGCTACTGGGAACGAAACGTGTGGAAGCGTTGATTGGACAGTCACCAATGATATCTCTCGTGGAGGCGTATTGGAGGTCACATATTCAGATGACGCGGGGCATGCCGGACTCGTTGTGGGTAGTCCTGCAAATAATCCCGTAGATTTGAGCGGCTACATTTCAGGCAATCTTTCATTCGATATAAAAATTAAGTCAGCAGGATTTAAAAATTTAAGCGGAGGCTTTTTTGTAAAATTAGAAAGTGGTGGCACAAATTCCGGTGAACTTAGGATCCCAGAAATCAGAGCAGACGGAGATTGGGAAGAGGTAAATTTTGAAGTCGCCTATTTTGTTGAGAGCGGTGCCATAAACTTGTCGTCAGTCACCGTGCCCATAGTGTTTTTTCCCGCCTTCCAAACAGGTGCGGGGTTGGTATACCAGATAGATAATATACGTTTCACTGGTATTTCAGATGGTTCTGAACCGCCCTCAGAATCCTCCCTACCTGATGTAGGTGTTGCGTACGAACTCTCTAATTTCGGCGCAGGGAACATTTCTAACAAAATTAATCCGTCTAGCTACAAGTGTGTTGAAGATTACGGTAATTGGATATTCAATGCCGGGCTAGTCGAACCGGCAATTGACAGTTGTAACACATTGACTGGCAAGCCGACGGGAACGCCACGGGTTGTCATACCGCAGTTAGTAAATCCGGCTCTAACCAAGAGTGTACCTACACATAGATGGTGGGGTTCTATTCCATTTGTAGGTGAGATGAAGATCGATGACGCAAGTGATGCCGCTTATATAACCCCTGATCCGATAAGGGCTCGCATCAGCAATCGAGGAGTGAGAGTCTCAGGTATTCCGGGAGGTTTTAAAACAATAGGCAACTTCCCTAGGTACGAGGGTCCTGTTCCATTTATGGAAGTTTTTGAGGGCGTAGCTATCGCTAACGCCGCGCATTCCAATTTGGATGCATACCTAAAAAACAGCAGTGATGCTTCAGTAACCGTACAGTGGAAGACTGGAGATCTTGAGGTTATGGAGGCGACATTTGTACATGGATCCCCTCATATTTATTTTACGGTCTTAGATGGACACGCAATCCTGAAGACTAAAGCAAGCGACGGTGGAGAGAAAGGTATTTTTTATCGGAAAAACAATAGCTTGGGCGTCTGGACTGACGTTGCTGGGGTACGTAATTCATTTCTCATCAATGGTGAGGCTGAAACCGTGTTTTCGGACATCGCTACGAATGAAATTACTATCAGTGGCGACTCAAACGAATTCACACTGACGTACTTGCCAAAAACCAGTGGCATCCCAGATGATACTATGTGCGATTTCTTTTCCGATAACGCAAGAGACGCTGTTGATTCTGTCGAAGTTGACTTCACCGTGGATCGAACGACAAACAACGTAACCATCTCTCACGCCTATTACGATCGTGAGGGAGCGGCGATCACTACCATAGTTGGGTTACATCCTCTGCATTGGCGCCACTCATCCCAAACGACATCAGACTATAAAGTACGTAGTGCCCGAGGGATAATTAAATTCGCTAAAACTGATTCGTTTAGTTATACGATCCCATCTGTTGGAGTTCTTCCAACGCTCCCAAATCTTTCAGGAGCTTATGACGTTCAAACACTTAAAAGTCTCGTTTCCGAATTCGTAGGCTTAGGCGCACCGTCATGGGTTAATAGCACTGACACTTACTGGGCAGGGAAGGCTTATGGAAAAGCCGCTGAGCTTGCAGCCATCGCTGACACCCTCGGTATGGCTACTGAAGCGAGACAACTGATTGACTGGCTGAAGTTAGAGCTATCCGACTGGTTCTCTGCAGAAACAGCTGGCAGTTTAAATATAAACAAATACTTCGTCTATGACGACACTTGGGACGCTCTGCTAGGGGTTGACGAGGCTTATGGATCACATCAACGTCTCGCTGACCACCATTTTCATTATGGGTACTTCGTGCGCGCCGCTGCCGAAATATGTAGGGTCGATCCAAGTTGGTGTAGTCAAGCTCACTATGGTCCGATGATCGAGTTACTAATAAGGGACTATGCAGGGGGCAAAGATGATCCTATGTTCCCTCACCTCCGCAATTTCGATCCAGCAAATGGTTTTTCATGGGCCGATGGGAAGGCTGATGCTCTTCAAGGAAACAATAACGAGTCTACGTCTGAAGCCGCAAATGCTTATGGCGCCATTATTCTTTATGGCCTTGCAACCGGTAACAATACATTGATAGAGAAAGGAATGTACCTTCACGCATCAACATCTGCCGCCTACTGGCAATATTGGAATGACATCGATGGTTATAAAAATCCAGAGTCTGATGATAAGAACTTTCCGCCGGGATATGACAAGATCACTACATCAATTGTTTGGGGTAGTGGCGCGGATTTTTCCACGTGGTTTAGTAGCGCTTATGCCCATATACTCGGAATTCAGGGTTTACCCTCCAACACACTAATCTTCCACGTGAGTCTTTACCCCGACTACATGAGGGACTATGTAGCCTTGGGGCTGACTGAGTCGTCAAACGGAAAACCATCAGGCCTACCCGACGACCACTGGCGAGATTTGTGGTGGAATCTCTGGGCCATGTCTGATGCCACCGCCGCTGTTGCTGATTATAATACTTTAGGTTCTAACTATGTTGCAGAGGCTGGAGAATCAAAGGCACATACATATCACTGGATAAACACCATGATGTCACTTGGACAAATAAAAACAGGCACTGGAGAGCTTACATCCAACCACCCAGCATCCGTAGCATTCGAGAAAGACGGCCACCTTACCTATGTGACGTATAATTTTTCTTCTCAGGCACAGAGTATCGTCTTCAGTAATGGAAGGAGCTTTACCGCAACTCCACGAGGATTCACTGTCATCTCGGATTAGCGCTCTCAATGGCGAAAAGTAATATCTCAGCAGGGACCATATGCTCGCGTACTTATACCTTTTCAAGGATCGTTGCTATGGCCTGTCCGACTCCAATGCACATAGAGCAGACAGCATACCGGCCTCCTTTGGTATGAAGGTGGTTGATGGCAGTCGTAACCAACCTAGCCCCAGACATACCCAGCGGATGTCCCAGCGCTATAGCCCCTCCGTTAGGGTTTATGCGCCCGTCGTCATCCTCTAAGCCAAGAGCGCGAGTAACCGATAGCACTTGCGCCGCAAAAGCCTCATTCAACTCGATAATATCTATCTGTTCCAAAGAAAGTCCTGCCTTCAAGAGAACTTTTGGCACAGCAAGAGCTGGACCATGACCCATAATCCTTGGCGCCAAACCGACTACGGTTGTCGCAATGACTCGTGCTCTGGGGGTCAGTTCCTGGTCACGAATCCCCACCTCGGACGCTACAATCATAGCGCATGAGCCGTCGTTGATACCTGACGCATTACCTGCAGTAACTGAGCCGTTTACCTTGAAAGGGGTTGAGAGCTTACTCAACCCGGCTAATGTCGTATCACTCCGCAAATGTTCATCAGCTTCAAAAAGAAACGACTCTTTACGGCGTTGGGGGATCATTACTTTGATTATTTCATTAGAAAAAAAACCAGAATCTTGGGCCAGTCCCGCCCTTCTCTGACTATTCAGGGCATATCGATCTTGATCCTCACGACTAATACCAAATTCATCGGCAATATTTTCAGCAGTTACCGGCATTGCCTCGACACCATATTTTTCCTCCAGCTTTTTATTTACAAACCTCCATCCCATCGTCGTGTCAAAAAGTGTCTGATCGCGACCAAAAGCTGTAGACGATTTCGCCATCACGAGCGGAGCCCTTGACATAGATTCCACACCTCCAGCGATTATGCAATGAGCCTCTCCCGCTTTTATTGCGCGAGCCGCGATGTTCATCGCGTCCATGCCCGATCCACAGAGCCGGTTCACCGTACAAGCTGGGACATTAGGGGGAAATCCTGCCAACAAGAGCGCCATCCGAGCAACATTCCGATTATCTTCACCAGCCTGATTCACACAACCAAGAACCACATCATCAAGACGTTTAGGGTCTAAACTTGTGTTCCTGCGGATCAATGCGGTCAACGGCACAGCTGCCAGATCGTCAGTACGCACAGAGGAAAGGCTACCACCATACCGTCCGATCGGCGTGCGAACCGCATCACAAATAAATGCATGCCCCATAAAAACTCCATCAAATCGTCTAAGATTTTTTGTAAATATTTTCTGACCAAGAAATCAAAAATTAACAATCTACCCTAGCCCATGAATAAAAGCTAATATATAGATCCAAATAGATGGACTGAGGAACAAATGACGCAAATAAATTCTATTTTTTCCACTTTAAAATCAGCCTTAAAAGCTCACGGTATCACTTATGCCGAGCTTGCAAAAAAGATGAATCTATCGGAGGCGACAATTAAACGAATATTCGCTGAGGAAAATTTATCCATCTGCCGCCTTGAGCAAATCTCGCAGGTAATGAATATGGAGATTTCCGATATAGTATCGTTAATGAAAGAGCGACAGTTTCGCCTGAAGCAACTAACGGAAGAACAAGAACTTGAGATAGCCCGGGACCCCGCACTCATTTTAGTTGGCGTATGCGCCCTTAACCGTTGGAAGCTTGAGGATATAATATCAAGATACAATATTACTGAGCATCAATGTGTTCAAAAGCTCGCTCAGTTGGATCGTTTGAAGATTATAGAATTATTACCAAATAATCGCATTAAGGTATTAGTCTCTCCAAACTTTCAATGGCGAAAAAATGGACCCATGCAAAATGTCTTTCGGGAAACTATTGGGCGAGAGTTCTTTAAGACCAGTTTTTCGAAAGAGAATGAAATGCTGGTGGTGCTCAATGGGACATTTTCACGAAATAGCTCGCTAGAATTCCATAAAAAAATCAACAAGCTTGCGCAAGAATTTGAAAACATCAACCTCGACGATACCGGAGTGCCTATAAAACACAAAAATGGAGTGACTGCTGTTATAGCAATACGCAATTGGCAATTTGGGGCATTTGAATCACTACAAAAATGATATACGTAACCATTTAATAACGGCGATGCAAGGGATAAGGTCTATGTCACTAGCACAANCAAAGATGCGGATCGTCTTATTACAAAGCGAAAAAAAGTTGAATTAATAGACAATAGNAGCTCATACCGTCAGCTAGTAAATANCAAAACATTTTTTATCAAGGGAGCGGGTTTCNAATTCGGCGACATAAAAAGTCTCGCTAGACTCGAAGGTAATGCTTTCCGAACCTCGCGTGTTGAAGATGTAGATAAAAGCGCTCTTAAGATCTCAGATGAGGCTAAAGAATCAGGGCTTTTAATTCGCATGGGTCTTGATGTAGCTCGAGAACGACATGGCTGCGATTATGATGAAATAAAAGGGGTGGCGAGACAACTAAAAAGTATCAGACGAGATGTGCAGCGATTAAACCATCATCCAGCTCTGTTGATGTGGGGCATAGGTAATGAAATCAATCTAAGGCTTCGAAACCCGCGCGTTTGGGATGCAGTAAATGAAATATCTGAGATGATTCATTTAATCGATGGTGACCACCCAACAACAACTGAGCTAGCAGGCGAAGATCCAGAAACCATCAATATAGTATCTGAGAGATGTCAAGCTTTAGACTCGCTAGCTTCTCAAGCCTATGAAGGTATCTCGATACTATCCGACTGTCTACGCCTAAGTAATTATGAAGGTCGTTACGCTGTATCAGAGTGGGGTACCAAGGGACACTGCCTTGTGGCAGGTACCCATTGGGGAAGGCCAATTGAACAAGCTAGTAGTAAAAAAGCTGCCGCGATCAAGTATCAATATGACAACTTTATCGTAACTAATAAAAACCAATGCGTGGGAACTTTTGTATTTCTATGGAGACAAAAGCAGGAGAGAACACCGACTTGGTATGGTCTCTTTTTAGAAAATGGCCGTCACACTAAAATGACACAAATAATATATTTTCTTTGGAAAGGAAAGCTTCAGGAAATACCACTGCCCACTGGGTTATCAATGGTAGTGTTAAATGAAAATGGAATAAATATCGCAATATTAGATGCGGGGAGCACCTAAAGAGCGAATATTCAGTTTTACTGTCGACAAGAGTATCGACCTGAATATCGGCGGGAGCTCATAGATGAAGAAAATAGAGCCAACTTAAGCGATGGGGCGATTTGGAACTCCAGCCAGCGATTTTGCGTTCTGAGCAAAT
Organism: Porticoccaceae bacterium; assembly: GCA_002731695.1. Taxonomy (GTDB): domain Bacteria; phylum Pseudomonadota; class Gammaproteobacteria; order Pseudomonadales; family Porticoccaceae; genus TMED48. The sequence goes on along the minus strand of PCCK01000008.1, from coordinate 17,108 downwards.
TCAAGATATCAAGCAAATAATTTTTACGCACCGAAACCCGGTGAATATCGCCTTTTTATTTATATCGTAGATCCGTTTAATGGATCATCGACCGCAAATATATCGCTGCTAACGGGACAATACTCGACCAAACGACTAAACTTGAGCATAAGCAAAAAAGAAAAATAATAACAACGGTGTGGAATTATATGATTGAAAGTAATATCAAAGAAAAGAGCCGCCTGCCAATACCACTAAATCAAAAAATTGCCTTTGGTATCGGGATGCTGGCCAACCAAATGTTCCCCGCGGCACTTGGAATATTTATGGTAATCCTCGTTCAGGGATTAGGAATGAGTCCCCTGCTATGGTCCCTTATATTCTTCATTCCGAAAACAATTGATGCTATTACAGATCCTCTCATGGGTTATATATCAGATCATACCGTATCTCGTTGGGGAAAACGCCGCCCCTATGTATTCATTGGAGCTATCATCTCAGGATTTTCGTTTTTAATGATGTGGCAGCTTTCGGTCGAGAATTCCGAAATGCACAATTTTTATTATTTTCTGACGTGGTGTTGCATCTTTTGGCTGGGAATGACCATCTTCGGAGTCCCCTATGTAGCAATGGGGTACGAAATGAGTACTGACTACCACGAGCGAACTCGGCTTATGGCAGTCGCACAATGGATAGGTCAATGGGCATGGGTTATCGCACCGTGGTTTTGGGTGATCTTATACGATCCGGCTTGGTTCTCATCTGCAGCCGAAGGCGCAAAAACGCTCTCGATCTGGATCGGAGGGGGTTGTATGGTTTTAGCGACTATACCCGCCTTTTTCTGCACAGTTAACAACACGGAAAAACTCGAACATGCCTCTGGAGAAATCTCAGCCTCTAAAAAGGTGTCGTTACAAGATTTTATTCAAGGAATCATCACTACACTAAAGAATAAACCTTTCCAAAAGATATGCATTTCAACATTTCTTATCTTCAATGCCTTCCAAACGATTGCTGCATTTTCATGGTTTATCGTTGTTTACTACATGAATAATGGCGATCCAGTTCAAGCCGGGGTATGGCCAACCTTATTCGGATCAGTGGGCGCGCTATGCACATGTTTTTTAGTTATACCGATAGTCAATCACAGCGCGCAAAGATTTGGAAAGAAAAGAACGTTACTGTATACGCAGTCAATTTCAATTTTTGGATACATGCTATTTTGGTGGGGTTTCTCTCCCGACAAACCATGGTTGATGCTATTACCTCTCCCACTTTTCGCATTCGGTATTGGTGGTCTGTTCACGATCATGATGTCGATGACTGCAGACATCTGCGACATGGATGAACTAGAAACCGGCGAACGTCGGGAGGGCATTTTTGGGGCTATTTATTGGTGGATGGTAAAGTTCGGTGCAGCACTAGCGGGTGGGGCTAGTGGGTTAATTCTGAGTGTAATCGGTTTCGATCAGTCAACCGCGGTACAGACCGAGGAAACGCTGATACTACTGCGCTTGAGCTATATCTGTATTCCTATTATCGGTACATTAGCGGCTATTATGATAATGCGTAACTATGAACTTGATGAACAAAAAGCCAATGACATTCGCACTCAGTTAGATCTTATAAGACAAAAATCGACAACGACAAAAGTAGAATCGTATAGTAATTAACTAAACAACGGACAATTGGGCATCCAGAGGGAAATATCACCCCAAGCCCGGATCTAGCGTCACTTTTATTTTGTGAACAACTCCTGTCTTACTAAAGATTACTGCCGATATATAGCGATCAATAAATGACTCCTCAATTTCCTCGTTTTCACCGCCCAAATATGTGATTTCAATTGAAAACTTACTACCCATCTGATAAATAACGGGTATTTGACAGTAAGTAAAGGCCATCTGCCCGACGACAAGCTCAAGCTTTTCCTGCTGACCGTTGACGTCAAAATAATGAAATGTCTGTGGAGACAAAAGAAATTCTGACTTTCGCAAAATAAAAGGATGAAATCTTATGCATCCGTCCTCAACCCGAATACCTAACTCCATCATCCGTGCAATGATTTCCTCTTTCACCTGCCCTGTCATACCGGGTTGTTTAGCTCCGGCAAATCCGGGAGTATGTGAGTAAGGATCCGTCGGGAAAGCCCCGTAGTGTTGTGGAGTTTTGTTGAATCCAATCCCGCCCCGTATTTCAAAATAACATTTAATCAAAGCATCTATTATCTCATTATCAGTAGTTCGCTTTTTAGCATTAAAAATATTTTCAATTGTCGCCAGCAAAAGCTTAGATACCATGTGCCAATATATGCATCCGAGCCCTTCATACGCATACATACCTCCGGACCTACCGGTGAATCTGTGGTGTTTAAAGACATCCTCGAAAATTTGCATAATTAATAACTGATCTTGGGCAACGAGTGTTTTATACCCTTGTGCGGCAAGCTTTTTGAGAGTGTCCTTGACCCCCTGAACATTATTGAACGATCCGCTGAAGTAATACCCACCATAGGAATCGGCTTCAATAAGAGAGCAATCATTATCTAAAACCAATGCTTGTAGCAGTTGCGAGCGCTGAAACTGTTCCTTGGGAATTACGTTTAAATCAAGAAAACGAGGAAGTTTTCTATCGGGGTATAGAAGGTAAGAACCTTGCCGCACATCATAAATGTCTGAGTTCCTAAGCGCTGACAAAACTTCAAGTGCCTGCTTTGGGCTCAGATAACCAGAACTGAGAACAGCAACCTGACCCTCCAGCATCTCGTAAAGCCGCGAGACCCTGATTCCAGAGTTATTGACTGTCATCAAATTATACGCATGATAAAGGCCATCATCGCGGCGATTATCGGAGATAGTTCTATCGATTAGAGTCAGACTTAGCCGAAGAAAAGTAATAAGCGATCGAACCTTGATAGTACAGCGAGTATTCGAAACACCATTGGTATAAAAATTTTTTCTGCACTCACTAGCAGCCGCTCCCAACTGGTCTAAAAATTGTTTTTGATACAGACCAGACAGATCCTCATTTCTGCGGGATGCCGCTTTAGTAAAAATTTCATTTACAGAATCGAATAGCTTAACCACTTCGGAGGAAATGTTTACCTCAGAAAAATCTGCCGACAAAAATAAATTCATCAAATAATTCTGAAATCGACGGATGTAATATAAGGTGACTACAGAGACACCGTTGCCGACAAGCGCATTATTCGCATCATTCCACTCAGGGCGCTGAGTGTTCATCCATATCCCGGCACCGGGAATAAAATTGCATAACTTGCCCAACATCGTTGTAAGCAATTTTTCAGACAGATTAACGTGATAGACCCTCTCTTGATTATTCCAAACGAGTCGTCCGTCTGAACCCGAGCATTTCACTCTCTCTTGTATCAGAGTATCTAAGTCATAATCAAAATCGATAGTATTGAATGGGTCATTTAACAATTCCGAATACGGCTTTATTTTGTAGGGCACATTCGCATAGCAAAAAATATCCAGTGTCAAAAACTCTCTTAGTCTTTCAGGATGATGGTTGTCAGAGAACTCCAGTAACTTTAGCAAGTATATAATTTGATGGTCTCCCCAATATCCTATACTTGACCATGGGTCAGCAGGATTTAAGGTTTCCCAGTCAATTCCAGCTCTCGTGATTCGGTAAGGGTTATACCCCTCAAATGTTGAGGCATTCACAAATTTGCAGATCATGCTCTCCGCGAAACTGGGTATGGAAAAACACAATGCCTCCCAATTCTGAAAGATGTCCCTCCAATTCCCCTCAAAATTGAGAATCTTAGTCCCATCTTCATGCTGGACTTTGATGTTAAATTGGTTCCAAGGTCTCGACGGATCTCCATGTCGACGGCTAAACGATAGAGGTAAGTATTCATAGCAGATGCGCCGTAAATTTTCGTCGCCATCATGCTTAGTGGCGCGGATCAGGTTTTCATGAAGAATTTCTTCGTCCAGAGATTTCACGAAACTTACGTTTTGATCGAAAGTTGCTGAATTAGTTGTTTTTATAAAGTCCAAAAGGTCATCGCGTAAAACTCTGTAATTATTCTCAAAAACACCACCGCGCAACACATTAAACAGCACATTAGAATAATGATGATTAACGCTCAAAAGATCCTCACTAACCTGCAAGCCATCCGCAGTTGCGACGATGCGACAAAGATTCATCGAACCTAATGATATATCACTTTCAATATCTTTTTTAACATATTGATTATTATTGATATAATTAATTAAGTTTCTAACTTTAGCTGGGCCTTGGTTTACTTCTGCCACAATATTCCAGCTGATTTCTTCTACCCCAGAAAGCTTACAAATATCATTAACAAAGTAAGCTCCTCTGCGGCCAAATATGTCAACCTCTTTTGAGATTGAAGCGCCTTCACGAAACTTTTGCAACTGAAGTGAGGAAAGAAGAATACACGCATTGGGCAAGCCTGAAGACCAAACGGTTGTTGCAGACAATGCTTCACTGGGCTCCGCACGGTCAACCAATATCGAACTCATCGTATAAAGCGCCATTTTAGACGACTCATCCAACTCATTTTTTTTATAAGCATCTACTAAACAGCTAAGAGCATTTTGAGTATCTGATTCGACACCATATGGGAGAAGATTCTCAATCCCATCGACAATATCTATCTCAACCGGTTCGTGACAATTATTAATTAAGGTCGATGTTTTAACGAATCCAAATTTCTGCGAGGTTCGCCATGCATAACGAAAGGTAACTGCAAGATCTTGATTTTTTTCTTCAAAAATAATCTTATCCCCCAATACATTTTTGTAAAGTTTCCGATTAACTTTATATATTCCGTCATATGACTCGGAAAACGGTTCCCAAAATGATGTCTTTTTTCCTCGTGTCACTAGGGTGAGCGTTCGACTACCTGTGTGAGAAGAGTTGCTCCGAATTTTATCGTCGGAGTAATAAGGGAAAAGTGCACTTTCTGCATCAACTCGTCCCGCAGTGAGCCCTCCGAGTGTCGAGATAAACATCCAGTGATCAGAGTCACTCACCAAGCTTATAAAGAAATCATCCATGCGATCGAAATTTTCGATACAGTAATACTGCTCTCCATCGACATGAACATAAGCGCCAGTCACACTATCCTCACTGTTTTGTCGGATCTGATGACCGACATGTATTGCTCTTTTACTCATAATTTCAGTTTCTATAACGCGCTCTCGCGGTGGTTTAACACAATCCTGTAACATTAAAGTACACATTCAGCTTTACATTTCAAAAACATGCTATCTCAAGCTTCATGCTAGATATATGTTAATCTTCTCGCAATTCATCGAGACATAAATAAGCCGATAAGTAAAACTTACAAGACTATCGGAAACTACAAAATTAACGCTTCTGTCAATTTTTTTCGGGCGTGAATAACACCATCTTATGATTCTTTCTCGCTAGTTTATAAAAGTTATCAATTGGGATTTTTTTAAAGTGGGATATGTTTGGTGAGAGATAGTTAATCGTCAAATAATATGCATAGTTATATCCGAGCTGCTGAAGAAATTCCATAATCCTAACAGCTTCTTGAAAATCTTTTTTAGCATGTAATTCAAGCGCCAGAATAGGTCGATGAACTTTAAGCGTCTGACTCGCCCCTCTCAGAGCGCTTCGCTCATGACCCTCAACATCTATTTTTATGAAACTTATCGACTCACACGGATTCTCATTAATATATTGGTCAAGAGTCACTACACTAAAGTCAATATTTGCTTTAGACTTTTCAACTATTCCAGTAGCCCCAACATTCAATGGGTGCTCAAAAGCTCTGAGGGTGCCAGCCTCATCACTTAAACCGGCGTTTACCACCTCGATATTGGTTGACGATTCCGTATTCAAAGCTAATATTTTAAATGTTCTAGGATTAGGTTCGAAACTCACAACGTTACCGAACAGTTGGGCAAAAAACAGTGAATGGTTCCCGATATTTGCGCCCAAATCAAAACAGGTATTCATCTTTTTCAGCTTAAGGTCCAAGAACTCTTTTTTAGCGAATACAGCTCTCGTTTTTCAAACAAACCATCGATAAATATCTTTCTTGAAATTGCATCATGCGCAAAACATATCATCTGAGGATGATTCCCAAAATTTCTTTTTGATGCACGTTCAAGAAGAAACTTCAGGATCTGTCTTTCAAAAATCCGGACCAAAACGAAACCTTTTATTGTTGGACGACTAGCTATTTTTTCCTGAATTCAGGCAGAGGTAGTCGTCCTACCTTTGTAAATCCTTTAACTATAGTCGGTTTTGGACGAATGCAAAATAAGTCCCCATTCATCCCCCTCAAAGCATTTGGAATACCACACGATAGCGCTATATCGGCATTAGCATTCAGATGACTGTACTCACCATGCACAGGAATCACAATTTTTGGCTGGATTAATTGATACATCTGTCTCAGATCATGCTCACAAGGGTGTCCGCTTACGTGTAGGGTTTCATCAAAATTGCCGGGGTGCACGACGGTAGCCCCCAGTCCCTCTAATTTATGAAATAACCTACTTACCACAAATTCATTTCCTGGAATGATACTTGAGCTAAAAATCACTGTGTCCCCCGCGTCCAGGCTTACTGAACGGTGGGAGTCCATAGCAAGTTTGGATAATGCCGCTCCAAGCTCTCCTTGGCTTCCAGTGGCAAAGATCAAAACCTCATTTTTCGGAAGATAACCAATATGTTCGCTATCAACCCAATTTATACTTGAATCTAAATAACCTCTTTCTTTTGCGCATTCAACCATAATTGATAAAGATCTTCCCAACAGACCAACGTATCGACCACTCTTCACAGCAATTTTTGCAATGGTATTAATTCGAGCGATATTACTTGAAAAACAACCGACTATAACTCGTCCCCTCTCATTAGCCAGGATTTGCCGTATCCCAGGAACTATATCCCCTTCACTAGCACTAAAACCGGGATCTTGTGCATTAGTTGAGTCGCAAATAAATGCATCCACACCCCGCTTGCCGATTGATGCGAACCGTTTTGGTCTGAACGACTTACCGATCTGCGGATATTTGTCCATCTTCCAGTCACTTGAATGAAATATCGTGCCAGCACTGGTTGTTATTTCAAGTGCACAATTTTCCGGAGTTGAATGCGTCATGGGATGCCAGATTACCGAAAAAGAGCCGTGCTGAGTGCGCTCTCCGAACTTCGTCTCTAACATCAAGTCCGGTGGAGTCAGTCCTCTCATTAAAGCCTTTCTCCTTATAACAGAAAGGGTAAAAGACGTGCCAAAAACTGGACATCGCCAACGGCTCCAAAGCGAACTTAAGGCGCCAAAATGATCCTCGTGTGCATGCGTAATTAAAATACCTTGTAATACCGATTTTTGTTTATCAATAAAGTCAGTGAAAGGAATCTCTATTAGAGGTTGAGCACCTGAAAGAGGTGAGCTCGTGATGTTAATACCACAATCAACCATAAGCCACTCAGAGTTATGACCGATTAAATTTAAATTCATGCCGATTTCACCGCACCCACCAAGTGGTAAGAACCACAGATCATTGATGCCGGGATTCCGATCAACATTCAATTGCATATGACTCCAAATTGATAAGGAAAAAATTCAAAAAAGCACACGCCGTCTATCTAATTTTCCAAACTGACCGACCTGTGGTCGTTGGAATAATACCAACCTACAACACACCCTATCAGACTAAACAGCAAAGCAAGAAGAAGTCGAGGATCCCCTAGGTGACTAAATGGATCGATTGGAAATGCAATAGATTTTGCTATTGACGCTACTTTAAGTTTGTGCACGCCATCAAATTTCGGATTAAGAACAATATCCATAAGATCCCGACGACTCCGATAACGGACACCCGCAAACCCAGACCAAGTTTCTAGGCCGTCAACATTTATTGCATCAAAAGCGCGAGGTGAGGCTGCTTTACCCATGAACATGGGGTGACTTGCTCTTCGCAACATTGCCGGAAACATGTATTCCATATATTTTGACTGGACTTCTTGGGAGGTTTCACCAGGAGTAACCCCCTCTATCAGAAGGGGCTCGTCATACAGGTGACCAATATTGATCATCACAAAATCATCACCGGAATCATTCTCCATAAACTCCCGCAAATTAGAAATGTTGTCTTGGGAGGAAAACCCGTGCATGCGAGATGCAGAATCTAAGTACCTCTCCATCTCCTCCTGGGTGATAGGTCCTTCGAACGACGTATACCAGATGAAAAAAGTGGTATAAATAATCCCCATCAACAACCAAATCCATTTAGTTACAGTCATAAATCACTCCTAGTACCCAAATAAACCGCCACTCTTTCATTTAAAATCTTCAAAAAGCTCATCCACCATTTAACCGCATTCCATCGTTGTAATGAGAGAATAAAAACTCTCTAAATTGCCTAAAGGCCATAATTACGATTTAACCAAAGTCCTCTCTGAGTTATGCCATCTCAACCAACGCTTAACAACTTTGTTTAGCAAGCTAGAGCGCTTCGAGGGGATAATGCACCAATTAGTCGTTCTCGAAACGTTATTATAATTGTTGTTGAAAACCTAAAGTACGAGGATCTCTCCTGTTGCGATAATCCTGCAATTGAAATCTCTAGCCTTAACATACTATGCTATTGCCTCATACTATGTATATTTATTTACTGAGGAGCTATCATAAATATAAGGGATAGAGTTTTGCAGTTATCGACCTCATTACTCTTGGTTTGGTGTATCTTTTGCCTGACGTCATGTTCGGTAAAGCAGGGCTTTGTATCGGCAGTTAACAAAGCAGCACAACCTAATATTGTCATTATCTTGGCAGACGACATGAATTGGAACGATATTGGTATTTACGGCAACCCAGACGTGCAAACTCCCAATATCGATAAACTTGCAAAACAGGGCATGCGATTCAACAATGCTTTTAGCGGAACCGCAATGTGCAGCCCGGCGCGGCAACAATTTCTTACGGGACTTTATCCAGTGCACAGTGGAGCATTCTCAAATCATGCTGGGGTCAAATTTGGCACAAAAAGTATGGCTTCTTACTTCAGAGAAATAGGATATCGCGCCGCTCTCAACGGAAAAACACACTTTGGGCCACCTGAATCATTCCCTTTCAATCACTTGGATTTCAATAAATATCCGGATATGAAAGAACCAAGAAAACTCAAATTCGATGAGACAAGATCATTCATTTTAGCTGAGTCCACCAAGCCATTTATATTAATTTTTGGATCTCATAATCCTCACTGGAATTGGAGCGGAGGCAATAGGGAGTCATTTGATCCGAAAACAATTAGGGTCCCTGAGCAATATGTTGATACACCAGAGACTCGAGACGCGATGGTCCGATACTATGCAGAAATTTCAGTATTAGATGATGAAGTCGGCATTATATTAAACCTGCTTGAGGAAGCGGGAATCGAAGACAACACCTTGGTTCTTTTCGCTACAGAACATGGCGCAATGTTCCCCTATGCCAAGTGGACTCTTTACGACTTAGGAATCCGTGCCGGGTTCATCGCCCGCTGGCCGGGAAAGATACGACCGGGTAGCTACTCTGATGCCATGATACATTACGTCGATGTGCTTCCTACACTTCTTGATATTATTAACGGAAGTCCTGATGAGACGGATGGAACGAGTTTTCTCGAAGTACTGACCGAAAATAAAAGTAATCACAGGGACCATGTCTTCGGTTTGCACACCACGAGGCCAATACGTCATTCAAAAGCCGACTATGCCATCCGGTCTGTACGCTCAAAACAGCATAAACTGATCTTGAACCTTAACCACGAAAATGTTTTTTCTAATAACATTACCGAAGTAAATAGAGGCGGTGTCTTCGAGTCTTGGGGCCTCCTCGACGATAAAGATGCGCAAAAAAAGTATCTGCGATATCGCCATAGACCGGCCGTCGAGCTCTACGATCTGACCAGTGACCCAGCAGAACAGTATAACTTGGCTGGAAACAAGTCTTATGCTCAAATTGAGAAAGACCTAAAGAGACTTCTACGGGACTGGATGAAAGAACAAAATGATCCCGGAGCAGAACTAGAGCGAATGGCTGCAGCAGGTGCAAACAAAGTTGAGATGGCACCACTAGAGTAATTTGGAAATATAACTCACAAAAAGAGCAAAAAATAGGCCTCAATGTTGATAAACTTTTGTCCCAAGAGATAGAAAATATGATCGCTCTTTCCGGTATACCCAGACTCAAGCTCTATTCATGGGTACTGTGTATACTTTTCTTTTTCGGTCATTTGCCACTTTGCACGGCCGAAATCCGTTTAAAGCAGCGCCCAAACGTGATCGTCATTTTGCTTGATGACGCAGGGGTAGAGACTGTTAGCGCTTATGGTAGTGAGATTCCAACACCAAATATTGATGACTTAGCGGCTCAAGGGGTTTTATTCGAAAATGGTCATGCAACGCCGATGTGTACCCCGAGTCGGACACGTCTCCTCACGGGAACTTATAATTTTCGGCACTACAAGGGGCCATTTACCCTCGAAAAAGAGTTCTACACCTTACCGTCCTACATGAGCGATCAGGGTTATGAGACAGCCGTCGTTGGGAAATGGCAACTAGGCGGCGTGTCCAAAGTCGCCGTCGAGGGCAGCTTTCCTGAGGATGTTGGCTATGATGAGTACTTCTTATGGAACCTAAATATGGAGCCACTAAGGGGCAACCGATATTGGGGCCCGACGTTTGTTGACAATGGGGAGCGTAAGAGGTACTGCAATAATGATTTCGGTCCTGATATCGCAAATCAATATCTTCTTGATTTTATTCGTCGAAAAAAAGATGAACCATTCTTTATTTTTTATCCGATGATGCTTCCACATGATGATAGTGGCAAAGATCCAATTTGGATTCGCACACCGGATTCAATGAACGCAAAGTCAGTACAAGAACGCTTCCATGGAATGATGAGTTATGCGGACAAGCTCATAGGAAAGGTTGTAAGCATATTGGATAAAGAAAAATTATCTGATAGCACTATAATCTGGCTCGTCGGCGACAATGGTACGCACCCTGACATAATTACCCGGATCGGTGATCGTAAGGTCCGAGGCGGGAAGTGGAGGACCATAAAGAGCGGGACACATGTCCCCTTCATTGTAAAATGGCCGTCAGTTATAACGGCTGGCAAACGCCTTGAAGGTTTGGCCGATATTATGGATCTTTTCCCAACAATAGCCGCGGCTGTTGCGGGTCCTAATCCAGAAGGCATGGATGGAGAGAATTTAATGCCCTTGATTTTGGGAAAAGTGGATTCGGTGCGTGAGGCGATCTTTATGCACTATGCACCACAAAACGACTTGGGCGCCATGGTACCCCAAGTTCATGCAAGATTTGCATTTACTGAAAAATGGAAACTCTATGACGATGGTCGCTTTTTCGATTTGGAATTTGATCCCAATGAATCACAATTCTCTCTTTACACATTCAAAATCGGTGATTCGGATGCTAGGTTTATTCAGAGAATGGAAAGTTCGCAGAGATCAATCGCTAGAGCCGCTATGAAAAAGCTATACAACGTCATGGATGATGTAGGTGACCCGAAGATGCCACCAATCGTCAATCCCAATCAAACATGGCCGCGGAGTGAAAAAGCCAAAACAGCGATAACGGAGCCTACTGAGTGTCAGCAAGCCAAAACCTACTAAATTCATGAAACGCATCATAGTTGCGCGACTCACTGACGAATCAAGCTGATCGCAAACCCTCCTCCTGGCGCCATATCAACATCCAGCTTACTTTTGGCGGTCAATGTTATTGACTCTATTTCGGTACTAAACGGGCTTTTATCCCAATCTGCATCTTCTCCATCTTTGTAAATTGCCGCTGCATATTGTCCATCACCAAGGAACGAGAAATCGACTTGGAAACGTCGAGGCTCCTCGTCCGTTATACCCCCAACGAACCAATCTCTTGTTCCTCGCTCTTGCCTCGCATACACCGCATATTCTCCAATTTCCGCACCTAGCACAATGCTTTCTTCCCAATCGGCAGGAACATCTTTTATGAACTGAAAGAGGTCAGGTCTGGCTGCATAGTTTTTTGGAAGATCCGCGGCCATCTGAAGCGGACTATACAAGACAACCATCAGCGCTAGCTGCTTCGCCACCGTTGTTTTTACTCGATTTTCATGGTCTTCACCATGTGGCCAAACATTGAATATGCCCGGAGTAAAATCAAGCGGTCCTGCCATCATGCGGGTAAACGGTAAAATTGTAGTGTGGCCCGGATGATTACTCTTCGCCCAGGCATTGTACTCTTGCCCACGGACACCCTCTCTCGTCATGAAGTTGGGGTAGGTTCTCCTCAAACCTGTCGCCTTAATTGGCTCATGCATATTTATTGCAAGGCGGTGCTCGGCAGCTTTTTCAATCGACTCCTGCATCTGATTGACCATCCACTGTCCGTAATTCCACTCATACACAATTTGCTGATCCTCTGCATTGTGCTGATTTGCCTCTGGAAGAAATCGAGGGTATCCATTTGCGTGAGCAACGTATCCAGTCTTAATATAATGCACACCCAAATCCTCATATAGTTTATACGCTTCATCCATCTGCCGAGCATAATGATCTACCTCTCCACTATTTTCATTGTGCATAATCAAAGCCACATTCTTGTCCTTTGCATAACCAGCGATCTTTTCAAGGTCATAGAACGGCTGGCTTTTCGTGAAGCTAAATAGCTTCCCATTTTGGATCCAGTCCCCATCCCAGCCGATATTCCATCCCTCCGCTAGAAACCCGTCCAATCCGTGTTCAGATATGAAATCGATATAACGCATAGCTTCCGCTGTTGTCGCACCCAGCTTTGGTCCAGTGCCCCACGTTCTGTAACTCTCATCTAGATTATCGATATCCTTGATATGGAGAGCCCACCAGATACCCATGTAGACGCCGGGCTTTATCCAGCTCACGTCACCTAACTTATTGGGTTCATTCAAATTAAGAATCATATCTGATGTCAGAAGTGTAGGGGCATCTTTCGCAATCTGAATGGTGCGCCATGGGGTAACGAATCCACCGGTTCGCCTAACTTTGATGCCATCATAGCCAGGAACGAGTTCTGCATTTAGTATATTGTTTGGTGTTGGACGCAGGACCATACTTGAATAGTCAACAAGTGCGGCCTCATGTATCGTCACGTAGGAGCCATCCGCGGATGCAAAGGTGACAGGAGTCTGTGCAACGTCCATGTCCCTTAAAGAGCTTGCACGGTATTGATACTCATAACGATGAAGACCGAAACTAGGGATCCAATATGCAGAGCTTTCAATATCTGCAACTCTGAACTGCGTGAGCTCATCCGAGATCAACAGCTCTCCCTCATGGAATAAATCGTCAAACTCATACCGAAACGCAACACCGTCATCAAAAGCACGAAACCTAAGCTTTAGTTGACGGTCTTTGTCACTAACCTCCAGTAAAAGTTCATTATGGAGATCGCGCACACGCCGTCGCTCGCCCCAAGGCTGCTCCCACGTATAATCCTGAGACATTCGGCTTTTCTCAGCAACATTTAATCCTACGGAAAATGAATCTGCATTGGAAAAATTAAATCCAAGATTAGATTCTAAAATAACCGGATTACCATTTCTTTGCACCGCATAAAAAAGCCGCCCGAAATCATCTATCGAAACTGTAGCGACTATGCTGCCATCAGGACTTTTCAAATGAATCGACTGTCGAGCATCTCCGCTATCCTGACAACCAAAGAGCAGGAGAACCGAAATACCTACAAAAATCAATGATTTCATGTAGCTTAACCCTTAATTTTTTAGTGAAGAAAGTATAAAGCGAGGTAACCAACTTGAAAAAATACATATTCGCTTTTTATTTGAGGGGTTAAATCTCGCAACCGCAATTTCCATCAATAAACTCACTAACGCTATTATTCAAATTGATGCGCGCTTAGGTTGGAAGAGCTCTGTCCCCCTGAAAATTTCAGAGGGAGTATGAGTCATAATCTATTAAAAATTATAGTTAATTCCGGCAACCACCTGCCGACCAACCTTATTTGTATTCAACATAAGGTTTTCCATTACCAGATAATTGATAAGAGCCTCATCTGTCAGATTTCTTCCTTCCAAAGATACCGTCAGATTATCAAGAACCCGATATTGGATGCTAGCACTGAGGTCAGTATACTCGTATCCAAACGTAGGCTGGCCTTGCCTGTTGGCAGGAGAGATAACAAAGTCTCCTTTCTTGTTATAGGATATCCGTCCCTCAAAACGGTCATCCTGATAATACAGTGTTACATTTGAAACGCTGTCAGACGTGTAAGGAAGCGACAGCAGTTCTCCAGTTGTCGCGTTCGGATACATATCGGTTTCAGAGTCTATGATTGAATGGTTGAGTATGTAACCAAGGTTGTTAAGAGGCGCTGGCAGGAAGAACATTGGTCCCTGCAGAGATATCTCAACCGCGCTCTGTGTTGCAGACCCGCCATTTTCCTTTGTCACAAGATCAAACAAGTCAGGTATACCGTCTGGAATGCCCTCTCCAAAGCTATTTATGTCATTGATGTCCGTCCTTATGTCAGCACCGTTAGAAGCATCGGTAACGCCCCCACCGCCAACATAAACTCCAGGGTAAGTTACCTGAGAGGTAAAGTTTTCCACATCAATTTCTGAATAACCGATCACAAAAAAGGATTCCTCGGCGAACTGATGCAAGAACTCTGCAGAGTATGTAGTTGCCCGATATGGATCGATATTGCTTGGGCTGTAAACCGTAGCCTGCGCGTTTTCTTCTGAACTTGCTCTGAGTGATGAAAATAATGCAATATCGCCGGTTGACGGCCTTGCCATGTCCTTGGATATAGCAAGTCTCAGCTCAGATTGATCGGAAATCGCTATCTTCACATTCAAATTCGGTAACAAATCATCATAATCCTTCTCCACGTTCATAGCATTGGGCCCGCCACATGCGGCAGGATCCCAACCCCACGGGAAGGTAGCCCTGACACAACCAGGAACGTCCCATCCTCCAGAATCAGTGGAAGTTTTCTCAAAACGCACTCCAAAATCGCCACTTACTGGCATGGCCATCTCGTCATCGGAAAAATTCACCATAAAATAAGCAGACGTGACAGTCTGCTCCGTGTTGTTCGATGACGCATGATTTTTATGCTCAATCAACCGCCCATCTTGGGCTATCAATGGTCCCGAGGAGTGTGTCATCGAAGAGGCAGCCGACAGGACTTGTTCATGAACTAACGAATTCGAGGGAATGGCAAGAGCCGGTACCGAGCCAAAGTCTTCCATCCAGTCGCTCCTGGTGGTCGAAGCCTGAAATTCTGCAGCTGTAGGTCCAGCGAATCCATCTGGCAAGTCACCTGCTATCACCTTTCCTTCATATTGCGCTACCGTTATTTCCTCCGATCGTACTTTCAGACCAAATTGAATCGACTCCATAAAGCCATCATCCATCTGGCGTGTGAAATCGAGCTGAATTCCGGAATTATCACCGCTAACGTCACGGTGCTGGCGCCTTATCTCTCGAAACCCCAGCGTCCCCGGATCAAAGTCCTCGGGGAGGCTGTAGCTTAAGTTAGAGAAATTAGAGGGCGTGCTCATGGTGATAGTTACATTACCATGCCGAGTATCGCCATATTTTGTGTCATCCTCTAATCGCTCAGCATCTTGTGTGGATGCATATGCCTTTGCCGAGATCGACCAGTCTCCCGAAACCCAGTCCATTCCAACATCTGCAAGCAAGGTGTCATAAGAATCAGCGGAGTTTACAAAGAAAGCTCGCATCGGAGGATTCGTAAAAGTAGCAGCAGTAATCGCAAGCTCATCAATGGTGGTACCGGAGAATCGCGGGCTTCCATTTGCCTGGTTTGTACTAACTCTCCAACGGGTTGAATCATCCGCATCTTCATATTCTGTGGCACCAATAGTTGCATAAACCTCTAAGGCATCACTGAGTTGAAGCTGCCCATTCAGGTTAACAGCCAACCTCTCGCGATCCATTAGTCGCTCATATGCGATCGGGAACCAAGAAATCTGAACTCCGTCTGGTGGTGCGGCATCAAAATGGCCGTTAGGTCTGTCACGCCACTGTGACGATAGCATATCCCGCGCCTGCTCGATTTGCTCATATGCAACAGAAAGATTTACACCAAAGTTGTCAAATACGTTGTTGTAATTTAGAGACATTTCAGGCGAATTATACTCACCCTGTTCGGAATAAACGTTCTTGAGCGCAACGCTGAGTTGCCGCTCGCCGATATCGAGTGGCTTCTTTGTTTTTATGTTAATCGCTCCGCCAATCGCACCCGCATCCATATCTGCGGTCCTGCCTTTGATTACCTCAACGGAGTCGACTATCCCAGTAGGGACAGTATTAAAGTTCATAATCCGGTCACCCTGCGTCGCATTACCTGTACCAACCTGCCCAGTCGCCATCTTCTGACCATTAAACGACACACTCGTGAGATCTGGTGAAAGACCTCTAATAGAGACGCTCACAGCTCGTCCGGCCTCCCTCTGAACCGTGAGGCCAGGCAACCGGCCAAGTGCCTCGGCAAGGTTATCATCAGGCAACTTACCCAAATCAGAAGCAGAAACAGCCTCCATAATGCGACTCGAATCGCGCTTTGCATCCATCGCAGCCTTGACGCTACCACGAATCCCCTCTACAACGACTTCATCAATCTCCTCCGATAAAACATCAACTTCTTGGGCCTGCATCATTGCGCTTGCCGCAACTGTGGCCATAGCTAACATTGATAGGACGCTCAGCTTTGCTGTAGTCATATTCTATCCCCCCGTAATTCTTACATAGTTAAAAAAACTTATAATTTTATTGTTATGGCAATCGATTGTAATTGAGCAAAGATAAAGCATACCAAGTTAGTCTGCATACGCCTAAGCAAATAGTCAACGATATACTTACATCAATGTAAGAGAAAAATTGTTAAAAATATATTTATTCTCGTGGAAGCTTAGAAAAAAAATTGCACCATTTTATAAAACAGGTTTGGCGAGCTACTGCCCTGTACTCTCGTAAACTGAGGTTTATAGTAAGTACAAGCAATCAATTTTTCATAGATTTTAGAAAGTACTCTACCGCGGCGAAACCAAAAAAAAGAGTTGGCAT
>PCCK01000007.1 GCA_002731695.1 Porticoccaceae bacterium | reverse complement strand
GTCTAGCTGTTGGCAGGACTCTAGTGGCCATCCTTGAAAATTATCAGTCGAAGGATGGCTCTGTAACTATTCCCGAGGTACTGCGACCCTTAATGAATGGTCTTGAAAAGATTAAATAAAAAAGCATTTTTAATAAATATTTTGTTGGACTTCGGTGTTATGCTGAAACGACAACTAGACTCTACGTTTCTTTCCACTAGAGGCGCGCTCCGTCATATCGGACTGAATATAAACTTGATCGGTTGTACCCATGCTAGCGTGGCCGAGGTCATCGGCCATGTGTTTAAGAGGGCGCGTAGCAATGTCTATAGACGCTCCAGTATGACGTAGCCAGTGGGTAGTAGCCTCCCTAAGTGCAAGAGCCTCATCAATAAATTCTTCGGAGTGCATCTTGTCATACGCTAAATCAAAAGCTTGCTGAACTATACGACGTAATTGCCGAGATGTCATACCTCCAACACCTCTGTTTTTAGCGACAAGCGTCGAATTTATGCCAAAATTAGGGCTGAGAGACTGCCGATAACTTTCATAGCGCCTAATATAAGCTCCAAGGGAGTCAGGCACTGATACATCACGTATTTTATTACCTTTACCTAGGACCTTTAGCCAATTATTATCGTTGCTATCTTGCCAAAAATGCTTCCAAATTGGTTGCCAGTTTGAGCGAACCGATAGCTCAGATACCCTTAAATATAGAGTTTTTAGCATAGCTATGATAAAAAGCGTACGTTCATGGTCAGAGTCGTTGTCAGCAGCTAAGTTAGCGCAATCCAATACATAATCCCACTGAAGGTCTGAGAGCCGCTTAATACTTTTACATTTGGCTCCCTTAATTAAAAAAGACGATTGTTTACGAATTGCTGGGATTGGGTTACCAAATGCGAAGCCTTCATCACTTAAATACTCGTAGAAGCTCGACAAGGCGGAGTAACAAATTTTCATGGCATCGTGCGACAGACAATGTCCGTGTGTGGTATTTGGGATAGCGATCCCTTTGTCTAGGGCGTTTTTACGGTCCAATTTGGCAACTTTCACCACGAATGGGCGCCAGTTTTTATTTTGACGAGCCTCTCCGTCGATTATTTTAAATCGATCAACTACTGCCGTAGCAACCCAGTGTGATGGCGGACTGTGTGCGAAATCGAAATATACCTCCAGATCAGGTCGTTTGAGCGTAATCACACTTTTCTGACAAACAGTCCATGACCAAAGTAATAAGCGCTCAACCTCATTGCGATAACCACGATAAGTAGCTTCACTTTTACGACTGTAGCTCTTCAAGAAAGACTGGGTAAAAATGAAATCTTGAGTAGACTCAGGAATTTTTACCGCAATATGATCTATAAACTTCTTGGAGTCTGGATAATTGTCTAGCATGGCCGGGCCCATTGGTAAACGCACAAAGCTGTTGTGTGCATCAAACAGAGGGGTGGCTGCAAATACTTTAGGCATGGCGTTCTATACCTATATATGAAAGTAGTTAGAAGATCACTTTATCAGCTCGAGAAAAAAATGTCTACTAATTATGATTAGCGGACATAATAATAGTTGTGTCTAGTCTTATACATTATTAGATACACAACCGACCAGCGGAAACACCTACCCGCTGGAATATTTTCAAAAAGTATTTAGCGCTTTAGAACTTAAAAATTTCTCAAATAAATACTTTGCACTATAACAACATTGCAGGCTTCTGATAAAATCTCAGCACAACAAGTGGGAAAGCGTATGAAAAAAATCTTTTGTATTATTTTAATTACCATCAATGCTGCGAGTGCCATCAGCTCTGTTATTCCTAAAATTTCGTTCGATACTGAATATAAAGATTTGTATGTTGAGATTGTGGGAAAATTACAAGACCGTCATTATAAAAACACTACTATGGACGACATTTTTTCCAAAAAATATCTAAAAAAATATTTGCAAAATATTGATCCCAATAAAATTTTCTTTTTAAAAAAAGATATCGATGAATTTATAAAATGGCAATTCTCATTAGATGATCTCATGGCATCAGGAGATATTACTCCAGGTTACGAGATATATAATCGCTTTTTGGAGAGAGTGATCGACCAGTTGGACTATAATGTAGAGCTTTTAGAAAGCGATTTTCTATTCGATCTTGAAGGCCAGTCATTTTTCATTATCGACGCCGACAAGAGGGATTGGCTNGAAAATTCCCATGCGGCGAGGAGATATTGGAGGGANGTAATAACTGATGAATTGATTCGCTTGTTGCTTAACGACAAAGATCCAGATGAAGCAAGAGAATTATTAGTAAAGCGTTATAAAAACCAGAGAAAACAGTATTTGCAAACAAACAGTCAAGACGTATTTCAGCGATATGTCAATTCCTTTGCTGAGCTTTATGATCCCCATACAGTGTATTATTCGCCGAGGAACAGTGAGAATTTTCAGATAAATATGTCACTTTCTCTCGAGGGTATCGGTGCGGAATTAAGAACTGAAGACGACTACACAAAAGTTATAAGAGTAATTCCCGGGGGACCTGCAGATTTGCAAGGTATCCTTAAACCTGAGGACCGAATAATTGGTGTTGGACAGCAAATGGATCCCATTATTGATGTAATAGGATGGAGGATTGACAATGTTGTGAGTCTAATCAGAGGTCCCAAAGACTCACTAGTGCGCTTACAGGTAATACCTGCGCGCACCGATCGCGCAGGAGCTTCCAAAATCATCGAGATAATTCGCGATAAAGTAAAGCTAGAGGAAAAATCTGCGCAGAAGCAAATCATTGATTTAGATCGAAATGGACATATTTTTCGTCTGGGGGTGATCGAAATACCCACATTTTATATGGATTTCGAGGCATTTAAAAATAGAGAACCAAATTATAAAAGCACAACAAGGGACGTAAGAAACCTGCTCAAAGAGCTCAACAACGAGAATGTTGACGGAATTGTACTCGATTTGAGAAATAACGGAGGTGGATCGCTAAAGGAAGCGATTAACCTGACCGACCTCTTCATTGATCCGGGCCCAATTGTCCAAATTAGAAACGCAAGACGAATGACTTTTCAACCAGATAGAGCCATTCGACGAAGTGAATATTCTGGTCCACTTATTGTAGTAACCAATAGGTTGAGTGCGTCAGCCTCTGAAATAACAGCAGGAGCATTACAAGATTATGGGAGAGCGTTAATCGTCGGTAGTCAAACTTTCGGTAAGGGCACTGTCCAAGAATTTATTCCTCTCACGACTGGGCAATTGAAGTTTACTAATGCAAAATTTTATCGTATTTCTGGGGACAGCACTCAGCATCGCGGAGTTTTGCCTGACATCGAATTTCCGTCTTCACTTGACCCCGAGCAGGTCGGAGAATCGAATAGGGAGACGGCACTCCCGTGGGATAGAGTTTCGCCGGTGCGGTACAGGATTTTAGGTGATTTAAGGCAGCATGTTGTACAACTCAAAATGTGGCATGATCATCGTGTCTCTTCAGAACCAGATTTTAGCTACCTAAAAAACCAACTCTCCTTGAGCAGAGAGTGGAGAAATCAAGACGAAGATATGCTGTCGCTTAGTTTAAGTGCTAGACGTGAGCGTATTAACAGATTAGAGAATGCACAGCTAGTCCTCGAGAATAACCGGAGAAGTGAACTTAGACTTCCGCCCTACGCGACAATTGATGCTTGGAGTGCGGCCGAAAACACGAAAAATGCCAAAACTCACGTTGTCGAAAAGGGCGATAATTTATCTACGATAGCTACAAAATATAATGTCTCGATTAAACAAATCATAGTCGCCAATTCAATGAAAGCTGACGATAAGCTATCAATCGGAGATACTCTAAAGTTAGGGAAACAAAAAAGTAAATTTGAACCAGATCCAATTTTGAAAGAGGCGGGTCAAATACTAATTGATCAAATACGTTTACAGTCAGCAAAGATAAAATCACATCAATTATCTTCTATTTTTACGAGGTAAATAATGTCTACAAGATTAGTTTGTTTCAATGTAAATGGTATTCGGGCGCGATCAGCGCAGCTTAAGCATGTGTTAGAAAAACATAAGCCAGATATCGTAGGTTTACAAGAGACAAAGGTTGATGACGAGGCCTTCCCGATCGATGAGATCAGTGATCTTGGATACTACTCAAGTTTTTTTGGTCAAAAGGGTCACTATGGGGTAGCTCTCCTCAGTAAAGAAAAGCCTCTCGAGGTTAAGAAAGGATTTCCTAACGATCTTGAAGACGCTCAGCGTAGGTTTATTCATGGAAAATATGCTTACAAAGAGGGTGATCTACATATCTTAAATGGATATTTTCCGCAGGGCGAAAGTCGAAGTCACCCTGAAAAATTCCCAGCAAAGCGACGTTTCTATGAGGATTTAAACTCTTACCTAAACACCAGCTTTATGTCGAGTGATGCTCTTATATTAATGGGTGACATGAATGTAGCTTTGGCAGATGAAGATGTCGGATTAACGGAGGAGAATGTAAAAAGATGGTTGCGATCAGGAAAAACTAGCTTCCTCCCAGAGGAGCGTGGTTGGCTTAAAAATCTACTAGATTTTGGACTGACAGATACCTTTAGAGAACAATGGGGTGCGAGTAAACGCTCATATAGCTGGTATGATTATCGGAGTAGAGGATTTGAACAGGATCCAAAACGAGGTTTACGCATTGACCTTATTTTAGCATCAAATTTCGCTCAGTCGTGCGTCGTAAACAGTGGCATCGATGTCGATTCTAGGGCGCACGAAAAACCATCTGACCACTGCCCTATTTGGATTGATATGACCTAGTGACATAATGCTCAATTTGCATTGAATAACAAATAGCTGACAAATACGCAAACATGGCTAGATGTGACTCTTGCCATTTACACACTTAACTCGTTCATATCACTGCCAGCAAACTGTAACTAATATCAAGGATAGTAGCATGTGGTGACAGCAAAATTTGTAATTTAATTTTTTTATTTAATCCTCCTCTTTATATACATTTTTTTAATTTAAGTTCATTGACGTGTTTATAATTCAACAAGAGCCTGCTCGAAAATGCGCGCTCTAAGGTCGGCTTAGAACAGACTCATTAAATCCCAGTCAATCTTATGTCTTAAAGGTGGCTTTATAATCTTGAGAAATTTTCACAGACCATTAAGCGGTCATCTTTCGCGTTGAATGGCAGCAACTGTTGATAGTTAAACCTTTTGACAAGTGCCGCAGGAATAGCCTCATGTCATCTTCGGCGCCATCGATTAGATTCAAGTCGATTTACAAAGATTAAAATGTACACAGTTTGCAAAAAAAGAAACAGCGTGATACATCCATATTACGACTAATTATTTATAAAGTGTTCAGCATGCGGATTTACGGGCCGCGCGGGTTCATTTTTTCTTTGTTTGATATCCATTGAAAAATGGTGTTTTACCCCATTCGAAAACGTCAGTGTGACAATAAAGCCGCTTAAATTTTTGTACGGAAAATGTGGGTCGCTGAGCATTAAATGTTTTCCACCGGGAGCAAAAAGAATTTTTTCTTTCGGATTGATGTCTATCTCTGACAATCTAGACATTCGTGTAATCTCCCGATCCACTATTGTCTCATGGATCTCAACATCACCATAGGCTGGGCTGGCCACATTCACTATTGTCAACTTCTCAGTTCCTTTGTTTATTATTGTGAAATAACCCGCACTTACTTCTGCGGTTGGTGGTAAAGCCGGTGTCCACGCATTAGTTACTTTGATCTCAGACATTTTAGAACCGTAGTCATTTTCATGAGGCGCTCCAAACGACCATCCGCTGAATACTTGAACCCAAGAGAAAAGAAGTCCCAAAACGATTTCTCTATTCATCTAATCCAATCCCTCCAACAACATTAATAAGACTCCAATCTTATGGGCTCGGAAAGTAAGCTTTTTCGAAGCCACTCTTGAGATATCTGGCACACCATCGCTTTTATCCCATTGTCCGGTTACCTTAGCTCCATAACGTATCAGTATTGTCGATTAATTTAACAGCTTCAATCTGTGAGGTGACAATCGCAGTGCACTTGAGGGAGGCAAGTCCTAATACTGTCAATTTTGTGTAAGGCCAAATGCTAGTAACACTATTTTCGGAATTTTTTCTTAGGGCATCTACTAACCCAGAAAAAATCGTGAGACCTCTCAATTAATATAGCATATAACGACAAGACTGTAGCTCATGAAGGATGTCGAACAAACTTATGATACCTGCCAGTTAACGTGATACCGACCTGATCCTGTTAAATAAATGCGAGGCTTACTGAGGGTATATGATAGTTTTCCATACCGCTATTATCGTAAGGCGTTCCAAATATTTGGATTAAATTACCAGCTTTTCTTTCAGCGTTGTAGAGCGGCCTCAAACTCTGGCAACGCGGTGAACAGATCCCCCACCAGACCATAGTCAGCCACTGAAAATATAGGCGCTTCTTGGTCTTTGTTGATCGCAACAATCACCTTGCTATCCTTCATCCCGGCAAGGTGCTGAATAGCTCCAGAAATGCCAATTGCGATATATAACTCAGGCGCTACAATTTTGCCTGTCTGCCCCACTTGCATGTCATTTGGTGCATAACCTGCGTCAACCGCGGCTCGAGAAGCTCCAACTGCCGCCCCCAACTGATCTGCAAAATCATAAATAAGCGAAAATTGTTCCGCACTACCGAGTGCACGTCCTCCCGAAACTACGACCTTTGCTCCGGCAAGCTCGGGGCGATCGAATTTAACTACTTCTTCTGCAATAAACTTTGAGGAGGCTTCATCAAACGATGAGGTAATTTGCGTTATTGTCGCTCTACCGCCCTCCCCTGACGCAGCGTCAAATGCCGTTCCACGCACGGTCACAACTTTGATGGCATCGTTACTCGTCACGGTAGCAATCATGCTTCCTGCGTATATCGGGCGCTCGAAGGTATCCTTATTCACGATTCCACTAATGTCCGATATGGCTTGCACATCCATTAGAGCAGCGGCCCGCGGTATTATATTTTTAGCACTTGCTGTTGCTGTCGCAAACACATGCGAGTAACCACTGCCAACCTCTGCAATCAAGGGAGCGAGATTTTCTGCAAGAAAATGTTTATATACAGGATAATCTGCAACAATAATCTCAGAAACGTCTGCCACAGATGCGGCTTGGTCAGCAACTGACTCACATTTACTCCCTGCTACTAAAATATGTATCTCATCATCAACCAGTTTAGCAGCGGTCACGGAATTTAACGTGACAGGTTTGAGAGTCATATTATCGTGTTCCGCCAAAATTAATACCGCCATTAAATCACCTTACATTCATTTTTAAGTTTGTGAACAAGGTCTTTTACATCGTTAACCACTACACCGGCCTTTCTTTCAGGCGGTAGTTTTACATTAAGTAATTGTGTTCTAAGTGACACATCAACCCCAAGTTCCTCTGGTGTTAAGGTAGCAAGTGGTTTACGTTTCGCCTTCATAATGTTTGGTAATGAAGCATAACGAGGTTCATTTAGACGTAAATCGCTTGTTACGATCGCAGGGAGCCTTAAAGAAACAGTCTGAAGTCCACCGTCTACCTCTCTTTGTACTGTTGCACGATTACCCTCGATCGTTAGCTCAGAGGCAAAAGTACCTTGTGGATACCGCATTAGAGCCCCTAACATTTGCCCCGTTTGGTTATTATCGCCATCAATTGCCTGCTTCCCTAAGATAACAAGATCTGGTGTCTCTCTGCAGCATAGCTCCTTTAAACACTTAGCCACAGCCAACGGCTCAACCAAAATATCAGTAAGAACTAAAATTGCCCGATCTACCCCCAGAGCAAGCGCTGTTCTAAGCTGCTCTTGCGCTTGCTGTGGCCCGATCGTAACCGCGATAATCTCTTCCACGAGGCCCTTTTCTTTGAGTCGAATTGCTTCTTCCACCGCGATTTCACAAAATGGATTAATCGACATCTTGAGGTTATTTACCTCAGGGCCACTGCCATCAACCTTCGGTCGAACTTTGACGTTATAATCCACTACCCGCTTTACTGGAACTAACACCTTCATAAAAAACCTCATGTGTTTAATGTAACTACAAACACGTTCATTACGATAATGATACGATAAAGTGTCATTAGCCGACTAGACCGTGACGCATTATTCCAATGTATTGGGATAAAATCAATCAGACAAAATTAACAAATATTTGTTGAATTCAACCAAACTGACCAACGCACCGTAAATCTGCAGGGATAATTACTAAAACAGGTATATCACGCTGGATTAAGTGGCGAAAGCTTGGTCGGAAAAAAAAAAGTGTATAGACTAGCTAGTATGCCGAAAGAACCGTAGCAACTAATTAGATAACAGAGCGAGATACAGTTTGGATAGAGAATCTATGGAATATGACGTAGTCGTTGTCGGAGCCGGACCGGCCGGGTTATCTGCGGCAATACGTTTGAAGCAGCTAGACCCATCACTAATGGTTTGTGTTACCGAAAAAGGTAGTGAGGTGGGCGCTCATATATTATCTGGAGCAGTTTTTGATACAAAGGCATTAGACGAGCTAATACCTAATTGGAAGGAACTTGGAGCACCACTTAATAATGCGGTAGTAAAAGACAAATTCGTATTTTTTCTTACAAGTGTATTGTCCTTTATATTACCGAATTTCATGATTCCTAGGCCCATGCATAACAAGGACAACTATATTGTCTCGATGGGCAATGTATGTAGATGGCTCGCGGATCAAGCCGAACAACTAGAAATAGACATCTTCCCGGGGGTAGCGGCATCGGAGATCGCATTCAAAGAAGATGGCTCTGTCAAGGGAATTATCACTGGAGACATGGGAGTCGACGCAGATGGAATCCCAAAAAAAAGTTATGCCCAAGGAATAGAGCTTTGCGGGAAGTATACTCTCCTCGCTGAAGGATGTCGTGGTCACCTCGGAAAGCAGTTAATTGAAAAATTTTGCTTGGATGAGAACTCTGACCCTCAACATTATGGAATTGGCATCAAGGAAGTCTGGAAAGTTTTACCAGAGCAGCATCAGCCTGGACTAGTTGTTCACGGTTTAGGATGGCCCCTCATGGAAAGTGGCACTGGAGGTGGAACTTTCCTCTATCACGCAGATAACCTCGAGGTATACCTTGGGATCATTGTCGATCTCAACTATTCCAATCCTCATGTTAGCCCATTTGATGAGCTTCAACGCTGGAAGCATCATCCCGAAGCTAAAAAGTATATACAGGGTGGGGAACGCATTAGTTACGGTGCTCGCGCTATCATTAAAGGCGGTCTTAACTCTTTGCCTAAAATGAGTTTTCCAGGCGGCTTGTTAATCGGGTGTGATGCCGGCACGCTTAATAGCGTCAAAATCAAGGGAAACCATACCGCAATGAAGAGTGGGATGATAGCGGCAGAATGCATAGTGGAAGCGTTCAAATTTGGTGATTCAGCCGCCGGCGAGTTGGCTACGTACGAAACTGCATTCAGGTCGTCATGGCTTTACGATGAGCTTTACAAGTCTAGAAACTTTTCAGGTTGGATGCACAAGTTTCCTTTATTGATTGCATCAGCGTTCATATGGATTGAGCATAACGTGTTTTTTGGTAGACTACCATTTACTTTGCGGGACCGAACTCCGGACCATTTATCAATGAAGCTGGCAGATGAATGCCAAAAAATTTATTATCCAGTTGCCGATAATAAATTAAGTTTTGATAAAGCGTCCTCTGTGTATTTATCGAATACCAATCATGAGGAGAACCAGCCCTGTCATTTGAAACTCAAAGATAAAGATCTTCCAATAAAATTCAGTGTGGGGGCATATGACGAGCCGGCGCAACGCTACTGCCCTGCTGGGGTCTACGAAGTTGTAACAGACTCCGAAGGGGTGGATACTTTTCAGATTAATGCGCAGAACTGTGTCCATTGTAAAACATGTGATATAAAGGAGCCTAGTCAGAACATCGACTGGGTCGTTCCCGAGGGTGCAGGCGGACCAAATTACTCGAACATGTAGGAAAAAGGTGATGAGCTTACCTTAAAAGCCGCCAATACTGTAGGCCTGTCCCAAGCTCTCAATGATCAACGTATTTTCTGGAGTTGTTCTTGCCCACGAAATCAAGTCGTAGTAAACCGGGCGGCTAACTATTCCTGCCATATCACCTCTGACGGTGACGAGCGGTATTGGATTCACCTCACTTGAAATTTTTTTCAACCAAAGAGGATTATTTTCCCCGACAAAGAAAGTTTCTCCAGTTCGAGTGGTCATCCGCACGGCGGTCTTCTCTGCGTAATCCACGAGCTCTGCCGAAACAATAAAAAAAGGGGCAATAGCCACTGAAATTCGCCACTTCTCTGCGGGAGTAATAAGAAAATAATCGTCGCCATCCCGCCGGAGAAGCGAACTAAAAAACGCTACCAGACTTGGTCTTTTTATTAAATCTCCTTCATGCCTCCAGACTCCCTCACGATCAATGTCAATATCGAGGTCTCCACTTAAAGGCGTATTCCAACTATCTACCGGAGGCAGGGAGGTTTCTTTGAAGGCAGAAGCATCGGGAACCTGATCAGAAAGTTTTTTCTCAAGAATCATACTTTTTTTGCTGATCTTGTAATGCTCCCATAAATTTATTGTTGATGCCAATCGTTGAACCTATTTCTATAATAAAATTCATTAACTGACCCATATCAACCTGATGGTGAGCTTTGTTTAAATAAAGCTCGACTGCTCCTTGCGCAAGAGCCCAACATGCAAAATAATGAAAGTCAAAACATTTTTCTTCATCGCCATTCACTTCAGTCTGTTTTTTTTTAAAAATTCTATTAAGGGTAATTTGGTTTTCCTTGCGGATTCTGTACAATTCCTCGAACTGGGGTGCAAGATCATTTGTGTAAATAAGCTCTTTTTCTAGTTTCTGCACCAAGCTGTCTAGTTCAGGTTCTGCAAGACGATATTCAAAATAGGATTTACAGGCGGCGGATAATTGACCCTCCTCGGAGCGTTTAATACCCATACGGAGCTTTTTAGCTAGTTGTTTTTCATGATCAAGAATTATTTGAATCAGAATTTGATTTTTTGTCAAAAAATGCTTATATATTGTGCCCTTACCAATTTTGGAGATGTCGGCAATCTTGGACACGGTCACACTCCCGTTGCCACTCCTCAAGAGGAGGGCTTTAGTAACATCAAGAATCTTATTTTCTCTCGCTTTAAAAAGCTTCTTCTTATAACGAATCTGATGTGTGCTATTATTGCACGCCTTTTTCAAAGGATATTTTATCCTCTCTTTCTACCATCACTAACCGAGGTCAAATCCGCAGTGATCGGCTGCTTGCGTTAAGGAACTCTTTTTTAAGCTCCGAATATGTTCCGGCTGTTTGAAATTGTGGGAACTCTTTCTTTACGTTATCGGGGGCACTAAACAGAATGCCGGAATCTGCCTCACCTAACATAGATATATCGTTATATGAATCCCCAGCCGCAATCGTTCGGAAGTATAAGCTCTTGAGACTCAGTATAGCCTGACGCTTGTGATTTGCTTGCCGCAGCTTGTAATCCGAGATCATACCAAACTTGTTCAGAATTAATGTATGGCAAAGCAAAGTTGGATATCCAAGCTTTCTCATCAGAGGCTGCGCAAACTCATAAAAAGTATCCGATAATATTACTAGTTGAAATCGCTCACGCAACCAATTAGTAAAGTCAATTGCCCCCTCAAGTGGTTTTAGTGTCTCAATCACCTCTTTTATCTCAGATAAGGTTAGATTATGTTCACTCAACAAATTTAAGCGATATCTCATAAGAGCATCATAATCCTGCACATCCCTTGTGGTTTTGGCGAATCCTTCTATACCTGTTTTATTTGCAAAAGCGACCCAAATCTCTGGAATCAGCACCCCTTCTAAGTCTAAACACGCAATCTCCACTCAAACAACCTCCACAATGGCAGTTAAAGACTCTACTTATTTTTTTCTAGATGCGCAAATAGTACTTATAGCTAAGGTTTTACAGATTTAAACTACGGATCTGAATACAAGTCTAGTTTGTTCATCTTTAAGCTGTAACGATACCTACTAATTTGAGTAACAGCAGGAAGAAATTAATTAATTTTCGTTCGCCACTCCGTGAGGCACGTGAGCTGCAGATAAATACCTACTTGCTGGAATACAATTTGTTTTTTGATCATCAAAAAATACATCCGCACCGAACGACCTTAAAAAATTAATTTTATCTAAACCCCCTAAAAATAAGCTTTCGTCGATCCTTATATTCCACTCGCGCAGCGTTATTATAACCCGCTCATGCGAGGGTGCAGATCGCGCTGTAACAAGTGCTGTCCGAATCGGACAATCTTCAGACTTAAATTGAGATTGTAGACGATGTAGTGCCTCTAAAAAGCTCTTGAATGGTCCAGGATCTAGCGGAAGATGAGCGGCTCGCGACTCATTCTCAGTAAAAGCTTTCAGGCCGTATTCTTTAAATATTCTCTCTGAAGCATCTGAAAAAAGCACCGCGTCTCCATCAAACGCAAAGCGAATTTGATCCGATTCATTACATGATTTTTTCGATGGTAAGAGCGTCGCGGCCGCAACGCCATTATTTAGTGCATTTCTTACATCCTCAGTATTTGTTGACAAAAAAAGGTGACAAGCGAAAGCCGTCACGTACCGATACGGAGAATTACCTCCTGAAAAGGCTGCTCTGGATATATTTAATCCATAATGGGATATGGAGTTAAAGACTCGCAGCCCCGTATCAGCAGAGTTACGCGAGAGAAGAATGACCTCTACCCGAGGTTTGCCGGCTAATCTTTCATTGAGACGCAATAACTTGTTTACCAATGGGAACGCATCGCCAGGGGGTAAAATTACTTGCTCATTACGTCGTTGGTATTCCGCAAAAGCATCGACGCCCTCCGTTTTAAATATTTCATGGCTGTCTTGCATGTCGAACAAGGCCGTAGAAGATATTGCTATAACTAGGTTAGAATCTTCGGGCATGAATAAACGTTATCCTCATGCGAACGTTTTAGGCTCTCTCACTGCTGTTCTCGTTCTCTTCTCTTCTATAGTCACTGGTCAGCTTAAATACTACTGGGGAGAGCAAGATTAGTGCGATAAGATTTGGAAATGCCATTAATCCATTCAGCATATCAGAAATTTTCCACACTAAACTAAGACTTAATTGAGTTCCAAAAAATACACCTGCAACCCACATGACTCGGAAGGGGACGATTATCTTGGGACCCATAAGGAACTCTGCGCAACGTTCACCATAATAACTCCAACCGAGCATAGAAGTGAATGCGAAGAGCACTATACAAATCGTCAGTAGAGGCTCACCGTAAGGTAAATTTGCACTAAAAGCCATTAGCGTCATGGCCGCTCCCGCAGCCTCTCCATCCCAAACTCCACTCACTACAAGAACTAGTCCTGTCATAGTGCATACGATCAAGGTATCGATAAATGTACCAAGCATTGCGATGTTACCCTGCCTCACAGGATTATTTGTTTCCGCTGCCGCGTGTGCTATTGGGGCAGAACCGAGGCCCGCCTCATTGGAAAAGATACCTCGTGCCACACCCATTCTCAGAGCCACTACAAGGGTTGATCCAGCAAAACCTCCACCTGCGGCTACTCCATTAAAAGCACTGTCAATTATGAGTAAAAAAGCTCTTGGAATTTCAGAGAAATTTACCAGCAGAATAAAAACCGTACACCCAATATACAGGGCCGCCATGAATGGTACCAATCTTCCAGCAACATCGGCTATTCTTTTCAAACCCCCCAACAAAACCAAACCTACCAGAAATGACATTACAACTCCACTTACAATGGTTGGTATAGAGAAAGTCGACATCAACGCTAGCGAAACAGTATTTGATTGCACTGTGTTGGCCAAACCAAAGCCCGCCAAAGCGCCAAAAAAAGCGAATAAAAAACCCAAAAAATGCCATTTTTTGCCTAATCCATTTTTTATATAATACATCGGACCGCCGACCTTTTTTCCGGTTGAATTAGTCTCTCGATACCTTACAGCTAAGACTGCTTCTGCATATTTCGTTGCGATCCCAAGGACAGCTGCGCACCACATCCAAAATAAGGCGCCGGGCCCTCCTATTCCCACCGCGGTCGCCACTCCGGCAATATTTCCCGTACCAATAGTTGAGGATAATGCTGTCATAAGAGCATTAAACGGACTAATCTCTCCATC
The DNA here is from genome assembly GCA_002731695.1 of Porticoccaceae bacterium. Taxonomy (GTDB): domain Bacteria; phylum Pseudomonadota; class Gammaproteobacteria; order Pseudomonadales; family Porticoccaceae; genus TMED48. The sequence goes on along the minus strand of PCCK01000007.1, from coordinate 15,156 downwards.
TCCATCTCCATTTCTGCCGCGAACTAATAATACGAATGCATGTGGAATGCGAGAGAGCGAAACCCCTTTCAGGCCAATGGTTAGGTATAATCCAGTGCCTAGAATGAGTCCCAGCATTAATGGACCCCAAATAATCTCGTTGATACTATCTAATACATCTTCCATAACAGATTGGCCTATTTTGGTCAACTTATCGACTAAAAGGTACCTAAATTTATACTACTGCTTGCCATAGCGTCTAAATCAGATATGAACCGAAGACTTTTTTTAAATTGCCTTAAAAGTGCCCTTCGGAAGTACCGCATGCACCGCAGATTTTTGAAATTTTAGCTGCAAACTTTCGGCGACATCCAGTACGACATAGTCACCATCGAGCTTTACAATTTTTCCTAACAAGCCACTCGTCATCAGCACCTCATCACCCTTCGCGAGTCTCAAGAGTAGATCATTATGAGCCTTCTGACGTTTTCTTTGCGGCCGTATTATCATGAAGTACATCAGCCCGAATAAGCCTCCGAACAACAGAAGTTGGAACATTAAGTTAGGCTCTCCTGCAGCGGCGGAAGCCTGCGCCTGAACATTTTCAACAAACAACATAGAACTCTCCCAAAAAAAACCCGTTACGGTGATAAAACTCTATATTCAGATTTCTAAAAGCATAATTTAATCATCCGAAATCAACTGTAAGCTATCCTGATGGTGTGTCTTGGTCTTTACATTTTTAATAATATGCTTAATTTTACCATCTACATCGATTACGTAAGTATATCTCAATATACCCATGTACTCCTTGCCCATAAATTTCTTCAACCCCCACGCGCCGAAGCTGTCAGCCACAGCATGGTCAACATCGGAAAGTAGCGTAAAGTTTAAAGCCTCTTTGTCAACGAACTTTTTCAACTTTTCAGGGGTGTCTGGACTAATAGCCAAAACCTTGGCGCCAATTTGATCAAATTGATCAATAGAATCTCTGATTCCACAGGCCTGCGTAGTGCAACCTGGCGTCATGGCTCGTGGATAAAAGTAAAGGAGAACTGAATTTTGACCACGAAAACTATTCAAAGAAATTAGTTCAGAATTCTGATTCAAAAGAGAGAAATTTGGAGCTATAGAACCGATCGATGGTAGCATTTTCTATTGACCTCGTGCTTTTTGTCTAATGTGTATCTAGATAAGTTTAAGTTATTTCCTACATCTCAATGTGTAAAAGATTAAGTAAATAAATGTGAAACAGCATCTCGCTCCTCAATTAACTCCAATTCAGAAGCAGTCATTCTCTGCCTCGAAAAGACATTTATTTTTAAGTTTTTAACAATATTCCATTCCCCATCCCTACAAATACAAGGAAATGAGTACACCAGCCCGTGTTCAATCTCATAACTGCCATCACTGATAACACCCATGCTAACCCAGTCGTTATCTTGAGAGCCGTGCACCCAGTCTTTCATGTGCATTATCGCCGCATTAGCAGCAGACGCAGCACTCGAGGATCCACGAGCCTTTATGATAGTTGCACCCCTCTGTTGTACGGACGGAATCATATGATTTACATACCATTCATTATCAACGAGAGATAGGGCTGGGATGCCGTCAACTGAACAGTGGTGTAAATCAGGATATTGAGTGGACGAATGGTTGCCCCATATAGCAGCGTGCTTTATCTTAGTTATCGGGCTGTCAAGCTTTTGTGCTAATTGCGTCAAACTTCTATTGTGGTCCAGACGCGTCATTGCAGTAATTTGTTTAGAATCGATATCTGGAGCATTTTTCGCGAGGATTAAGGCATTGGTATTAGCGGGATTACCCACCACCAAAATTTTAATTTCTCTCGATGCTACTTTATTTATTGTCCTGCCCTGCACAGAAAATATATTGGCATTCGCCTCCAGAAGATCTTTTCGCTCCATTCCTTTGCCACGGGGCCGAGCACCAACCAATAGTGCGAAATCGCTATCCTTAAACCCAATTTCAGCATCATCCGTGTATATAATTTTCCTTAGGAGAGGGAAGGCAGAGTCATCCAATTCCATCGTTACCCCACGCAATGCTCCAAGCGCTGGTGTTATCTCTAAAAGCTTGAGCACAATAGGCTGATCCAACCCCAGCATCTCGCCTGACGCAATGCGAAAAATTAAGGAATAACTTATCTGGCCGGCGGCCCCCGTGACTGTGACACATACAGGTTCTTTCAATTTAACAATCCCCCTTTAACTCCTGAGGCCTTAGTATATGATTGATTGCACATTTTGCCCAGACAATGAGAAAAATCTATTGACTCTTGCAAGTTAGAATATATTACGGATGACTTTTTTCAAATCCCAAATTGTCCATATAAGTTTTTTCAAGACGATGGTACAAATCTTCGTTAAACGTGAGTGAATTTACGTCCAACTCTTTAACGATTCTCATGAGATGCTCGTTATCTTCGAGGTCTCCCCACACTTTTCTGTAAGAACCATCTTTATAACCATGATCTTGGCGAAAAAAATTAAGAACATTTTTTCCGACGTAACCCACATAAAGATCTTCAAAACTCATATCAATTCCGCGCATCAAGCAAGCGAATTTTGCGACATCAAAGTCTTTCGTTTCCAGTGTGTGGCTAACGAAAATCTCGAGGTCTACTCTAAAATTGTCACTATTCAAAACATTAGATAGTTCCTGCTCTAAAGTAGCTGATATCGATTCAATCTTAGCGTTTCTTGCAAGGAGTAGACTGAGACCGAAGTGCCAGATATCAATCAATTCGAGTAACATTTGACCGCGATTGAGCTCTTGCTTTTTCCACCATTTCCAACCATGATGATCCAGCAACTCAGCGCACTCTATCCATATTGCTCGATACCATGCAAAATTTCTGTCTCGCCAATTTGAATGTACTTTGGTGTTCATAGCCTCCTGCATAGTCAACATAATCATTATTTTTTCTTGCATTTTTAACCCCAAGCCTCGATAAAAATTTATATTCTCACAAAATTGTTATAATTCTTCTCTATACCGATCCGTGTACTTGGTCCATGACCCGTGATAACTAAGGCGGAATCGTCAAGACTATAGATGCGCTCTTTTATTGACTTTGTAATCACGCTGATGTCCCCTCCGGGGAGGTCAGTTCTCCCTATGCTTCCTTGAAATAGAGTATCTCCTGCAATCAAGGTTTGATGTTGTTCGAACCAAAAACTCATTGATCCCGGACTATGCCCGGGGGTATGTATGGCAATTCCTCCACAGCAGGACAAGTCATCATCATCACTTAAAAAATAATCCGGTTCAGGTATCGGTTTATAAGCCACTGCCATCATTAAACATTGCTGCTCTAGCATATCCCATAAAAACTTATCGTTACGATGCAGATAAATGGACGCTCCAGTCGCTCTTTTAAGATCACCTGCTGCTAAAATGTGATCAAGATGCGCATGCGTGTGTATTATTGCGACCACTGACAATCGCAATTCAATTAGTGTCGCTAGGATAAGCTCTGGATCCCCGCCCGGATCAACTACCAGAGCCTTTTTTGTACGTGAGTCTCCGATAATTGAGCAGTTACACTGAAAGGGTCCCACTGGAAAAGATCTTATTATAAAAGATGACTCAGAAGTTTTTTCTTTGGTCATTAACACCTCCGGATGTGCACATACTGACTTTACTCTGTTTGATTATTACTCCAGTCTAGATCTTTACCCATCTTTAGGCATAACGTTCTAAAATCAAGGAATATCTCCTCCCAAATCAGCTGAGGATTTGGGTTAGCCTTCGATAGGAACCAGCTACGAGCCCGAAATATTTTGTCATAAAAAATAAATACTGGGGGCACACACTTTTTAGCAAGATCCTGTTGCACCCTTTTTGCCAAATAAGTTAAGAACCAATCAACAAGCTGCACATGATCACTACTTTGACAAAAACGTGCAGCATCTAGTGGCGAGGCTTCAAAGCGGCTTACCTTTGTAATCCATTTCTCGAATTCTGATCTATGCTTATATATATGAGTACCCAACAGATGTTTCGCCAAAAACGGTCTGCCATCCGCTACGGCCAAGGCCTCTTGAGCTTTAGACGGACTTTCAGCGAACTGTTCAATCCATTTTAAAGATAAACTTTTTGGAGGAGTGTTAAATACAACACGATGACAGCGGCTTCTTACCGTGTTGGGCAGGCGCCACACAAACTGAGATGTCATAAGTATTGTAGTGTTACGGGTTGGCTCTTCAAGAGTCTTCAATAGCGCATTACTTGAATGAAGCGTCAGACTATCAGCTGGATTAATCAAGGCTACTTTCCAACCTCCCTGATGAGCGGTTTTGTTAAGACGATCAGACAGTTTCCGAACATCTTCAATACCGATGGATTTGCCAGTTTTCTCCGGTTCAACAATTATCAAATCTGGATGATTACCAGCTCTCGTTAAATCGCATCCTTTACAAGAATCACACGGAAGGACCCCAACTCGTTTGAGACATAAAAGGTACTTAGCCAATAATTTTGCAAAATATTGCTTGCCTAAGCCTGAGTTGCCTACAAGAAGAATAGCATGTGGTAGCCGATGATTACTAATATGGCGTACGATACCGTTCCAATTCTCTTTTTGCCAACTCAGCGCCTCTCTCACCTTCATCAAATTACCGCTTATGTGTGAATTCTAAAAGAATTTTATTAAGTTGAGCCTGAACATCTTTTAGTGGTTGTAACGCATCAATTATCCTACATCGCCCAGAAAAACGTTTCGCTCTTAGTAAATAGTTTTTCCTAACTCTTTCAAAAAAACCTAAATCCTCCAGTTCGAATCTATCTGGATTACTCCTTCCCCTCGCACGCGATAGACCATCTGCTACTGGAAGATCTAAAATTATAGTGAGGTCAGGTTGCATTTTTTGTTGCACAACAGATTCTAAATTCTGGATGGTTGCATCAGAAATACCTCTGCCTGCGCCCTGATATGCATAACTTGCATCGGTGAATCGATCACACAAAACCCAAGTGCCGCCCGCTAACGAGGGTATTATAAGTTTCTCAATATGCTGTGCTCGACTTGCGAAAACTAAGAAGAGTTCCGTCATGGGCGTAACCTCTTCTGTTTGCGTGCGTAACAAAAGCGATCTAATATCTTCAGAGAGAGGCGTTCCACCTGGCTCGCGGGTAGTGACATGAATAATATTCCTCTTTGTCAGCCATTCGCTAATATATTGAATATTTGTGGTTTTACCCACTCCTTCAATGCCTTCCAGCGTAATAAACATGCCGCTTTTCTTTTGTTGATCCATATCTGCTTCAATTTTCAAAAATATAATTTCCTATAGTGCTGTACAATAATATCTCCATTACTAGTTAAGCTGGAATTTTCGCACAGCTTTCTTGTGCTCTAAATAAGTAGCAGAGAATACATGACTGCCGTCACCTTTGGCGACAAAATATAAGCTTTCCCCAGAAAGGGGATTCAGAGCAGCTATAATGGAGGCTCTCCCGGGCATAGATATCGGCGTGGGCGGTAATCCTTTGACCTTATATGTATTGTAATCATTTTCCTCTCGCAAATGAGAACGACGGAGATTTCCATTAAAACGCTCACCCAACCCGTATATGACGGTTGGATCGGTTTCAAGCCGCATTTTCCTCTGTAATCGCCTGACAAATACTCCGGCAATGCGTGCACGTTCAGTTGCAAGGCCGGTCTCTTTTTCTACTATCGACGCCATTATTAAAGCTTCGTAAGGTTCATCGTAAGGCAACGCAGAAGCTCTCAGAGGCCAAAGTTCAGCAAGTTGGGCACGCATTTTTTGATGCGCCCTTGAAAGTATATCAATCGCTTTGTCAGCACTTGAGTACCAATAGGTATCTGGAAAAAACCATCCCTCGGGATGATCAATCGAAATTCTAGAAGCTGTAAGAATCTCAGCATCAGATAAAGATCTTTCATCAGCGAACTGTGGAAGGCTGTGCAAATACTTACGCAACTGAGAGAAATTCCAACCCTCTATAAACGTGATTTGTCGAACTATCACATTCCCGAGATTAAACTTTTCTAAGATTGATATAGAGCTGTCATCACGTTGCAACCAATACTCTCCAGCTTGTACCACTTGCTTATTAGAAAGCCGAGCGTAAAGGATTAAAAAATTAGGATTCGAAATTATACCCGCGACATGCAGTTCTTCCGCAACTCTGACTAAAGAGCTTCCTTTTTTAATAGTCCAAGGATAACGATTATCTGCCAGATATAGTGACGGTTTTGAAGACTTACTTCTTGGCAAATGGTCGATCGCTATAGCTTCATGCAAGATTGCATAAAAGTTCACGACCACGAAACTAATCACCATTCCGAATAAAATGCCCGAAACGATTGAAACGCGTATTATTTTTTTTTTCATATGTAGCAAGGATAAAGCCTAGAGAGAGCTCTCCGAAGTTTTTTTGTGTTCTCGCCAATTGACCAAGAGATATTCGGGGACAAAAAACCGACGGGTAGTATGCCGCGAACGGCGTTACAAACAAACCACTCTGAGCAATCTTTTATCTCATAAAGTTCAACTTTTCGAATATCAATAGATTCCGCCACCATTGGCATGATCTTCTTAACGATTAGAGACCTCATTACCCCTTCTATACCACACTCATCAATAAGTGGCGTCACCCATCCATTCGGTGATCGAAAAAAAATATTACCAAACGTCGTCTCTACAACGGAATCATCTTGATCAAGCATGATACCATCATCAAACTGTTCATCCCATTCAGATCTTGCCAAGATTTGATCAAGTCGATTCAAATGTTTGATGCCTGATAAGAAAGGATTTCGAGGAAGTCGATAATCACACACCCTCATTTTCATTCCCTTTGACGAGCTACTCTTGTGCTCAGTCGGTAAACTACGATAGCTAATAATACAGTTTGGCTTACAAGCTCTTTCAACTCTATAACCCCCAGCTGAACCACCAGACGCCACAGTGAGCCTCAAAACTCCCCTTTGGGAGCAAGTCGGACGGAGTTTGCTTAAGAAGTAGGTGACCCGTTCTCTAAGGTCTTGAATATCAGTCTGAATATAAATTCGCTTCGAATGTTTATGAAGTCTTTCAACATGGTAAGAAAGCAAAGGCGCATTACATTTGAATATGCGCATAGTCTCAAAAACGCCATGGCCAAACATATTTATATGGTCAAGATCTGAAGATTTTGACACAAAGTTATAGTCAATCATTACCCTTTCGTATGGAGAAGACATCTAGCTGGAAAGTTCGTTGTATAACCACACAAAAAAGCCGCTCCCTTGAGCGGCCTCTATAAAAACTTTAGCACTAAACTTGAGCATCAATGTATTTGATAGCATCCCCTACGGTCAAGATTTTTTCTGCCTCCTCGTCAGGAATCTCAGCGTCAAATTCTTCCTCAAGCGCCATTATAAGTTCTACCGTATCCAGAGAGTCGGCACCTAAATCTTCTACAAAAGATGAACTGACTTGAATTTCTTCCTCTTTCACACCAAGTTGTTCAGCCACCATTTTGATAACACGTTCTTCTATGCTGCTCATAAAGATATCACTCCCAAAGTAGGATCATTTTAAATTCAACATAAGTTGCAAGTACCAATGAAAACTTCATATTTTGTGGGCATTTTACCTTACAATTAAAAAAAAGCTAATACCGATTGCAAAAACTACAAAAAACTATATTTATCAGTATTTTACTTCATGAACATACCGCCATTTACATGAATTATTTCTCCAGTTATGTAACTCGCGACATCACTTGCAAGAAATTTCACTACTTCCGATACCTCAGAAGACGTTCCTAAACGCTGAAGCGGTATCATTTTTAAAATAGCTTTTTTCTGAGAATCCACCAGCTTTTGCGTCATGTCAGTTTCTATAAATCCGGGAGCAACTGAGTTTACAGTGATATTCCGAGATCCCATTTCTTGTGCAAGAGCTCGGGAAAACCCATCTACCCCAGATTTTGAAGCAGCATAATTACTCTGGCCGGAGTTGCCAACTGAACCGATTACTGAGCTAATGTTAATTATTCGTCCCCACCGATTTTTTATCATGCCTTTTAAACAAGTTTTAGTTATATGGAAGACCGAATTAAGGTTTATATCAATAACGTCAAGCCATTCTTTTTTAGACATGCGTAACGTCAAATTGTCTCTAGTAATACCCGCATTGTTAACTAAGATATCGACTCTTTTCTGTTCGTCGACCAACTTATTTATAAATACTTCTATCGATTCAGGATTACTAAAGTCTAACTGTAACCCAACAACTTTGCTGGAGATATTCCCTAATGTTGACATTATCCTTTTAGCTCCCTCCGCAGTGGTCGACGTTCCGATTATACTATAACCCTCTTTAGCAAATGATTCGGATATGGCCCGGCCGATCCCACGATTCGCGCCCGTAACGAGAACATTTCTTGTTTCTTTTGTCACTCTTCTACTCCTTCTCTAAAGCATCTAATGCAGACTCAAACCTTCTCAAATCACAGCATGAAAATACTTCAAATATCGGATCTATTTTTCGCGCCAATCCGCTTAAAACCCTTCCGGGACCGCACTCGAAAAAGGTATGTACTTTTAAAGTTCTGAGTGTGGCAATGCAAGACACCCACTTAACCGGATTATAAATTTGCTGTAACATTATTGAGCGTATTTTGCTTGGATCTCTTTCAAACTCTGCGTTTAAGTTATGAACTATGGGTATATCTGGTGAAGAAAATCGAACTTTTTCTAGTTCCAGCCCTAACATTTCAGATGCTGGACGCATCATATTAGTGTGAAACGGAGCACTAACAGGCAAAAGAATCGCTCGTTTAGCTCCCGCATTCTTTGCCAACTTCATCGCTCGCTGCACTCCGACGGTTTCTCCGGCAATAACGACTTGCCCCGGAGCATTAAAATTAACCGCTGAGACGTTATCATTATCACTTGCGCTCTGGCAAATACTGATAACTGAAGCATCATCCATTCCCAATATCGCCGCCATTACACCTTCTCCCACAGGAACAGCTGCCTGCATCAGCCGACCTCTTTTTTCGACAATCTGAATAGCATTATTGAATGACACTACATTACTGCACACTAGAGCCGACCATTCTCCTAGGCTATGACCCGCGAGGTAATCAGGTATGCGGCCGCCATTTGAGAGCCACAAGCGCCATATTGCCACACTACATGTTAGAATTATTGGTTGGGTCCGATGAGTTTCTGTGATGTCTATTGTCGATTCATCTTGGATTGCGTCCCACAAATCATATCTCAGCAAATCAGATGCCTCCTCAAAGCATTCTCTAACCACTGATTTTTCTGCAAATTCGCTGAGCATACCTTTTGTTTGTGAACCTTGTCCTGGAAATAAAAATGCAGTTTTCTTCATAAGATCACACTTTTGATCTAGTCGCGATGGCACCTTGAGTAATTAAATTACTTTTCAGCGCTTGAAAAATATTTTGGTCCACGACTTGTCGGGCAGTGACAAGAGCTTTACCAAAGGAGTTGACGCCAGCAGCACCATGGCTCTTGATCATTATCCCCTCCAACCCTACAAAAAAAGCTCCATTGTGGTAGGCGGGATTTATGGTTTTATTCAAAGACGATGTCAATCTTCTGAAAAAAAATGCTCCTAACCGAGAAATCCAATTTTTGTCATACATTCTTTGATATGACTCGGCTATCATTTCGGCAACACCCTCACTAGTCTTTAATGCGATATTTCCAGAGAACCCGTCACAAACAATGACATCCGCATTTCCAAGAAACATTTGATTTGGCTCAATGAAACCGCAATAGTTAATAGTCTCATCTTGGCTAATCCGCTCGGCAGCCTCTCGGATTAGAGTGCTCCCTTTAATTGGCTCCAAGCCAATATTGAGTAGTGTTACTGACGGATAATCGATTTTGTATAGACATTGTGCTGTTAGCGCGCCTAGGCGCGCGAATTGATGTAATTGCTCGGCCGAGCACTCTAAGTTCGCGCCTAAGTCCAAGGCCAAGGTTGACCTATTAAGTGTTGGTAGCAAGGCACAGATTGCCGGCCTCGTGATACCCGGTAGTGGTTTCAAAATTTTCATACCAAAAGACATCATGGTGCCGGTATTTCCAGCACTCACGCATGCATGCGCGTTACCTGTTGCCACTAATTCAATAGCCTTAGCCATTGATGACTCCCGCTTGTTCCTCAACGATACAGTTGGCTTTTCTGAATCATCTACTTGTACCGAGCATGCGACCACCTCCGCCCTAGCCCTGATGCTTGGGCATGAACAAGCGTGGGAAAACAAACCGCACGCTTCCTTTGATCCAATAAAAACAATTCTTACATCAGAGTACTCGTTTAAGAAAGCCAGAATAGCCTTTATAGTAACAGGCGGCCCCTTATCACCACCCATCGCGTCTACAGCTATGATACTACTATTTTTCAATTGCTACTGCTTCGCTACTCTACAGACACCTCCACGACTTTTTTTCCTCGGTAAAAACCGTCTGCTGTGACGTTGTGCCTAAGATGCTTTTCGCCTGTAAGCTCATCAATTGATATTGTTGGGCTGGGGAGTGAATCATGAGATCTACGCATACCCCGCTTGGAACGAGTCTTTCTACTTTTTTGTACTGCCATTATAGTCTCCTACCTAAAGTCGATGTTTTTCAATACATCAAATGGGCTTTGCATATCGTTTGATGATTTCCGGTAATGTTTCATGAATTCAAAGTTACATGCAGGATTTTTATGATAGCTGACTGGAGGAAGAGACATCAACAATTCGTCCTCGAGCAGCGAGTGCAAGTCACCGGATCCTCCACCGACTACCCAAGCGTCTCGAATATTACTTAATTTTTGTTCTTCCTGTTCGTTTCCTACTATAACAAAAGAGAATGCTGACGAGAGATTAATTTGACACTTTTCTAAACATCGCTGACAAATCACTTCTGCCTCGGCCTCAACGATCCCATTGAGCTCACAAAAAGACTCTTGTGAAACCTTAAACTTTAGCGTTGCTGATGGGTCCCTCAATAATCTACAAACCGCATCATTTAGCCTCGAAAGAGCTTTTCGCGGGACTATACCCTCCACGTGCATATTCTGCGATGATAGCACTCGAGGATTGACGTATGCTGGAATCACCATTTAACGAGCCCAAGTATTTGTTAGCCGCGCATAATAGGGATATCAATATCTGCTGTCAAAAATAAATGAATTTAAAAGTCAGTGTCACAGCATAAGAAAAAGGAGCGAAAATGCAACCTCTTATCCTCGCATCAGGATCAACATATCGAGCAAAGCAGCTTGAAAGTCTTGGTCTCAAGTTTTCGATTGTAAAATCAAATATTGAGGAATGTAGGCTCTTTGGAGAAAGTCCGAAGTCAATGGCACTTCGGTTGGCAAAACAGAAAGCATTAGCCATAGCCAATAAAAATCTAGATGCTTTAGTAATCGGAGCCGACCAAGTTGTTGATGTAGATGGATTGATCCTCAGAAAACCAGGCAACTATGACCATGCAGTAGCGCAATTAAAGAAACAAAGCGGACAGAACATCATTCTAAATACGGCCTGTGCTATTGTGAGTTGCTCGAACAATAAAACTCCTGTTATTCAGGCGGAAGTTACCGTCGCTAAAGTACTATTTAAAGTAATCACAGAGGCACAGATTCATCGATACGTTACAAAAGATCAACCCTTCAACTGTGCGGGGAGTTTTAAAATAGAAAGCTTGGGTATTGCATTTTGTGAATTTATCAAGTGCGAGGATCACACATCGCTTGTTGGCCTACCCCTCATATCGGTAATTCGAATGCTTAAACAATTCAACTATGAGGTTCTTTAACACTAACCTTCCGTGGGATACTAAAGTCTGTCCAAAATTTTTTTCAAGGCCTCTGGTAATGGAGCTGTAACCGTAAAAAATTCTCCGTTTACTGGATGTTTGAAACTCAATGAACTGGCGTGGAGAAACAATCTACGCAATCCAACTAACTTTAACTGCGAATTGTACTGTTTATCACCATAACGCAGATCCCCGGCGATTGGTTGCCCAACCGATTGGCAATGCACACGAATTTGATGGGTCCTACCAGTAATGATTGAGGCTTGCAAAAAAGTATTGTTTTTAAACAATCGAAGGATTTGAAAATCTGTTATGGAGTGCTTGCCATGCGAGTCAACTACTACCATTCTTTGCCCTGATTTCATCTGATTTTTTAAAAGTGGCGCACTGATACTTTTCCGACTTACAGGCCACCTATCTTTGACCAAAAGTTGATATGTTTTAGAAATTCTTTTAGTCATCATCGCCTCTTGAAGCGCCAATAATACGGAGCGTTTTTTTGCGATCATTAGGCATCCAGATGTATCCTTATCGAGCCGATGGACGAGCTCTAAAAACTTGGTATTAGGTCGATCTTGCCGAATTGATTCAATTGCTCCTCGTGATATACCGCTTCCTCCATGTGTAGCAAGGCCACTATTTTTATTTAAAATAATAAGACCGTCGTCTTCATGTAAGATTGATATGTCCTTTATGTTGGTTTGATTGTATTTGTTTTGCCAGCTAGTCTCTCGATTAGCAGTTCGAATTGGTGCTATACGAAGGATATCACCCACGCAAAGTTTAGTGTCTGGCCTTACACGCTTTTTATTTACTCTGATCTCACCAATACGTATAAGCTTGTAAATACGCGATTTGGGGACACCTTTTAATTCGCGAAACAAAAAATTATCGATCCGTTGGTCGGTATACTCTCCGCCGACTGTGACAAAAGAAACATGATTACGACACTGACCGGACACTATTAAAAGCTCACTTTAATTTGTAGAGTATATCCTTCACAACGGCAAATTCTCAATAATGGCTAAGATTAAATTGAAATCCGAGTGCAATTTTGTTAGCCTTATCATAAGAGTTCCTGAAATCGAAAAGAGGATTACACGAAAATCAGTAGAGCTATGAAACCCCAGTATTGTGGGGTAAAGACACAAGAGGTTTGGTCAAAATGGAATTTGGCTGGCTTCGAAATTGGCTGACCGGGATCAGCAGGAAAAGTTTAGGATAAAAATTAATAGCTTATTAATGTCCAGAAATCACATCGTCAAACGACTGATTAACGAGATGTGAAATAGTGAAAGCTTGCAGTTTTGAGAAGACAGTAATAGGCAATGAATATCAGTGCAGCATCAACATTGCGCGCTGACATGCACTTCAGTTTGTAGCAGCTAGACTACTTTATCCTTCTTCAAGGTAAAATTCTCTGCTCATAATTGTTTTTTTTCCTTTTTTCAAGTGCTTATACTCGGTTTTTAAACGTGGAGTTACGACAGCACATGAAAAGAATGTTAATAAACGCCTCACACAACGAAGAAGTACGCGTTGCCATGGTTGATGGGCAACGTCTTTACGATCTAGATATTGAAAATCGAACGCGGGAACAAAAAAAAGCAAATATTTATAAAGGGAAGATAACTAGGGTTGAACCAAGTCTCGAAGCTGCCTTCGTAGATTTTGGCGCTGACAAACATGGGTTCCTACCTCTAAAGGAAGTTTCAAGGTCCTGTTTTCAAAGAAAGGTTACAGAAGGTTCTAAGCCTCGGATTCAAGACGCTCTCAAAGAGGGTCAAGAGCTCTTAGTTCAAGTAGAAAAAGAAGAGCGCGGCACAAAAGGCGCCGCATTGACCACGTTTATAAGTTTAGCTGGCCGATATTTGGTTTTAATGCCAAATAACCCAAGAGCGGGCGGAATTTCGCGAAGAATTGAGGGTGACGAGCGGTTCGAGCTGAGAGAAGCAATGAAGGGGCTCCAGATACCCTCCACTATGGGGGTAATTGTTAGAACTGCCGGTATAGGCAGAGATACTGAAGAGCTCCAATGGGACCTCGATTATCTCCTGCAGCTTTGGGGCACGATTAGTGCTGAAGCGGAACAGAAAGTCGCACCTCATTTTCTTTTCCAAGAGAGCAATGTCATTGTTCGCGCAATCCGGGATTATTTGCGTCAAGATGTTGGCGAAGTAATAATCGATAGCGCCGAGGCACAGGCACTTGCTGACGCTTTCATAAGCACAGTAATGCCGGACTTCAAAAGCAAGGTAAAGTACTATCAAGACGAAATACCACTATTCACTCGATATCAAATAGAAAATCAAATCGATACGGCTTTTTGTCGAGAGGTAAAACTCCCGTCTGGGGGCTCCATAGTAATTGATGTTACAGAGGCACTAGTAGCGATAGATATTAACTCCGCCAGGGCGACAAAAGGTGGTGATATTGAAGAGACTGCCTTTAGTAACAACAAAGAAGCCGCTGAAGAGATCGCGAGACAGCTCAGGTTAAGGGACGTAGGCGGTCTTATTGTTATTGATTTTATAGATATGGTGAATAGTAAGCACCAAAAAGAAGTAGAGAACACCATGCGCAATGCCTTAGAGTTAGATCGTGCTCGGGTGCAAGTTGGGCGAATATCGCGTTTCGGTTTATTAGAAATGTCAAGACAACGGCTAAGACCCTCGCTCGAGGAAACCATGTCAAGAATCTGTCCCAGATGCGAGGGTCAGGGTACCATCAGAGGAACCCGCTCACTCGCGTTGTCGATCCTGCGACTAATTGAAGAGGAAGCGCAAAAAGAATACAGTAAAGAAATAAGGGCGGTTGTTCCCGTCTCAGTGGCCACATTTTTGCTGAACGAGAAGCGTTTAGAGATCTCAGCAATTGAAAATAGAAATTCTACTCAATTAATTATTTTACCTAGCAGCTCCTTAGAAACGCCCAAATTTGAGGTTTCAAGAATAAGACATCAAGATGAGGACATTTCCGATTTCAGCTACAAATTGGTAGATCAACTCGATGTTCAAGCGGCGGAAAAAACGGATGAGGGTGAGATGGTTCCAGTAAATCTATCAGTGCCCGCAGTGAAAACAATAATCCCACCGAAAAGAAAAATTAATTCCCAATCCCGAAGCAAGCAGTCGGAAAAAACTACGGTCAAAAAAGAATCTTTGCTAAGACGTTTTTTCAAAACACTTTTAGGAAAAAAAGACAACAGTGTCAAAGAATCGCCACCCACTACAAGAAAAACCCGATCAAATCGTCAAAACCGCAGCAGCGATTCGCAACAGCGTAACAATCAAAGAAAACGTAGATCTGCGCCAAATGAGGGTAGTATTGAACCTAGAGCCAAAAGT
>PCCK01000006.1 GCA_002731695.1 Porticoccaceae bacterium | reverse complement strand
CAGATGAGGATCTTCAATTCTCTAGCACATCATCTAGTGCAAGTACGAGCTACTCGATCCTTAAAGATGAATCGATCACAATCACTATCCCTGAAAACTTCCCGAGAAACACACTGACCTACTATTGCTGGGCTCACCCAACATCGATGAAATTACAGATAAATGTTGAGGGACCTGATAACACAGATGATTCAAGCGACGAGGAGAGCTTGGTTGTTGTGGAGGCGGAAAATTACACACTCGTTGTTTCAGGTGATGTGACCGAAGAAGATACCGATGACGCTGGAGGTGGAAAACACGTCGCACAATTGCATAAGGGCGATGTCCTTGAGTATGAGGTGGACATCGAGTCGACCGGTAATTATCAGCTCTCCTACCGACTTGCGAGCCTTTCGGGGAGCTCGCCAGGGTTTAGGCTTTACATTAACGATGCCTGGGTTGACGCAGCAGAGGTGCCACTTACTGGAGATTGGCAAGCTTTCCAGAATCTCCAAGGTAGGATAGTGTCGCTACAGGCCGGTACTTTAAAGATCCAATTTCAACCCCAGTCTTCGAACTTCAACATAAATTGGTTTAGTTTTGACCTCACTACAAATGATGCCTCTAACGCGCCGACTGAAATTGCCTACAATCATCTGATTAAGCCTGAGGATTTCGTTGGCAGTTGGCGGCTAGATGGAGCGAATTCAGCAAAAGTCGGAACATCACAAGACGACGGTGGATCATGGAGTTTAGGTGCCGACCTCCTAGATGAGTTTTCGTGCGTTCTAAACGACCAATATATTTTTGGATCTGACAACACGTTCGAAAATTCACACGGCGCAAAGACTCGCGTAGAGGAATGGCAAGGAGGCTCAGATACATGTGACACGCCAATCACTCCCTGGGACGGCTCTAATGAGGGCACGTATACCTACGATTCCTTGGCAAAAACTATTACGGTGACCGGCCAAGGTAATTACTTAGGATTGCCGGGTGCATACAACGGAGGCGAGCGCCCAACTGCCTCTGATGCACCGAGCTCAATTACCTACACCGTGCTTCAATCAACTCCCACCTCGATGACAATTACAATTGATCATTCAGAAAATAGCGATGGGTCTAATTGGTGGACCTTCCGATTGATTAAAGGGGTCATTGAGGATACTGACGTTGTAGACGAGACCACGATAAGTCCCAACCAAGCCACGTGGCGGAGTTTTAATGGAGCAACGCTAGAGGGAGATACATTTGCGTTCCCCTCATCGGCAGACAGTTGGGCAGGATTTGAAAATACCAATTCAGCGCTAAAGCCACTACGATTTTCACAAGGTGGAAGTATCACCTTCACGGGATCAGTGCCCTCAGGTGGTGATGGTTTGGTAAGCTTCACATTTGAAAAAGATGTGTATCCCTGTAGCGAACCTCAATTCTCCACAGAAGACTTGACGGTTAGTGGGTCAGAAGAGAACGTTTACACTATCCAGATCGAGAGTCGGCCTATCGAGCAGACCTACAACTCGATTCTCCTAAAGCTAAAAAGACGAGATCAGGCGATTATCATAAAAAACGTTCTCATCCAGTCCGATAACATTGCTCAGGACAATGATTTACAGACAATTGACAACAGCCCTGACGGTTCAGGAGTATTTATCATCGAGGCCGAGGATTATTCGAAATTGACGGGAGATGTCGCAACCGAAACATCTTGTGACGCTGGCGGAGGAAGACATGTGGGATATATTGATGAAAGTGATCAGCTTGAGTACAACGTCATAATACCCGCCGATGGCAATTACAAAGTGGCATATCGCTTAGCAAGCTATGACGGAAAGACTGCTGGATTGAAGATGTGGGTTGATGACATATGGGTTGACATGATTGACGTACCAAAGACGTCCGATTGGCAGAGATTCGTTACCGTAGAAGGTCGTGTTTTGAGCCTTACCGAAGGAACTCATAAGGTGCTTTTAGACCCACAAACTAACGGATTCAACATTAACTGGTTCAGCATAACTGCAACGTCAGAATCCACTTCAGACAGTCCAACTGACCAAGCCACCGAACCAGCAGCTGAGAACTCCATAACCGCCGCCGAATTGGAGGGATATTGGACCTTCGACACGTCCTCTTCTGACGGGCAATCGATTACCCTAGGGCCTACGCCGCAGTCAAATGAGTGGTATGAAGTCTCTGATGAGGACGAACAAGGCGGTAGATCTTGTCATGTGGACGATCTCTTTTACTTTGGAAGCTCTTCAGCGGGCGGCGAATTTAGAAATGTTATGGGTACACAAACGTGGCTGGAGGATACCCGCGAGGGCGGAGGAAATTTCGCGCAGGCTGATATCGAAGGATGTGGGACACCCGTTGCCCCTCATGACGGGGTCCATGAAGACCCGGCAACATGGTTGTGGATTGAAGAGGCGCAAACAAAGCAAATACAAATTATTGGAAAAGGAGCATTTATCGGACTACCTAAAGTACATAATGATGGTCAGCTAACGAATCCGCAAGATGCTGTCTCAAGTGTTACGTATGACATAGCTGAGAGCACCTCTGAAACAATGGTGGTCGAAATTAATGCTGGAGGAAATTACTGGACCTACCGATTGAAAAAAACTACCGCACCCCAAGATTCAGGTGATCAGCAAAGCATCGGCGAAACAACGGGCATAGTATACCACTGGAAGAGCTTTAGCTTACTTGAAAATGTTACGGTATCCAATGTATCTGTTGCCCCCGATGCGGTCCCTTCAACAACTACGACCGACACGTCTGGTAGGTACACCCTACAAGTCATGACAGAGGGTGCTAATAAAAAAAGTGCGACTAAGGCTATAACAGCCAATGAAAGTGGTAATGTGATAAGCTCTGCGGATGCCTTAGCCGCATTAAAAATTGCAGTCGGAATCAATCCTAACCCGGATCCTGATGGTTCTGGCCCGCTCGAGGCTTTGCCTGTCTCCCCCTACCAATACATTGCGGCTGATGTTACATCGGACGGGAGAGTAACCTCAGCAGATGCGCTTGCGATCTTGAAGATGGCGGTGAAACTTGATGCATCCGAGCCAAGAAGCTGGGCTTTTGTTGCAGAAGATTTCGACTTCTGGGATGAGAGCGCTAACTCAGGAACAGGAAGTTTTACAACTACCAGTTCTTCCGTAGTTTGGGATTCTGAGGGGAGCAACTTTAACTATCCACAACAAAACAAGGTCAATCTTGTTGCAATTTTACTCGGAGATGTAAATGGGGACTGGAGTGCTTCAGGGGAAAGCGCCACGCTCGAAAGTGATTACCACTCGGATCTTGTAATCGCTCAGGGTGGGTCGCTAGAACAGTGGGGAATTGCAGTTGAATCGGATGAGGTTGTTGAGGATCAAGAAATAAATATCTATGTTAGGGACATTGGATTTTCTTCACCATATTACCTCTTTAGCGATAGTGAAGGCGGTACAGCGAAAACTATTACCTTACAAAAAGGATCTACTTACAAGTTCATCGGAGCCGGAATATCCCAAAGTCATCCATTCAATATTGGGTCCGACTGGAATATGGTTGACCCGAATTTAATCCTAACGAGCACTTCACAAACAGATGCGCCAAAAGACGGAGTTGGATCGATTGTGACAGGGCAGTCGATGACAATGACCATTCCAATGGATTTCGCAGGTGATAGTATCGCCTACTATTGTTACGCTCATGCTAGTATGGTTTCGACCTTCGCTGTAGAGGGCGACCCTCAAAACGCAGCATCGGGTAGTGCGGAATCAACAAACTCAGTTGGTGAGAGTCAATTAAATGATTCTGGAGAGTCATCCCAAGAATCCTCAAACAATGGGACTCTTTCGGCAAATTGCTCGACAGTCGGCAATGAGAACACCTCGCTTTGCCAGACTTCTTTTGGCGGTTTAGATAGAGAGTTTTATATTTATGAGCCGGATGTATACGCGTTAAATCCAGACACCTCTGTGCCGGCGTTGATAAGCTTTCACGGAGGAGGTGGTTATGCCCAATATAATCTGGAATATACCGGTTTTAACGACTTAGCTGATCGTGATAATTTCCTTGCAATCTATCCACAAGGAACCGTGTTTGGTGATAAAGGAGCGACGGGATGGTCGGGAGGTTTTGAGGACCTTATCGACAATGTCGATGATACTGCATTTATAGAGGCATTAATCAGCTGGGCGGGAGAAAATTACAGAATTAATCTTGAAAGGGTATATGCAGTTGGTTTCTCTGCAGGCGCTCCGATGAGTTATAACCTAGCTTGTGCCCTGAGCCCAAAAATCGCCGGCGTAGGGGCCGTTGCAGGCTCCATGTCAAACTTTACATACGATAACTGTTCTCCATCGCACTCGACTAGTATCGCTCATATATACGGATTATCAGATGTGGCTAGCATTGCGACCGACGTCAACTCAAAGTCACCAGAGGAAGTATTTAACTTCTGGAGCAACTATAATAACTGTACTGCGACTGAACAAATCAACGTAACTGATCTAAATGGAGACGGCGTGGGTGGAATAATTGATTCAGCCACGGGGTGTGCTAGTGATACAAATATACAACTTTACAAACTGGAAAACTTTGGTCATGAATGGCCTAGCACAGATAGTAGCTCAGAGAAGAGTGGCGACAAGAGTGGCGGCGGAAGCGATATTGACGCCGGAGGGGTGATTTGGGACTTCCTGAAACAGTATGACATTAATGGTAAGATTCCAACAACCGATTCTCAAATAAGTCAGCCGCAAACCATCTTCTCTTCGGGGTCACTCAGATACGGCAATGCTGAGCTTATTAACAACTCGGAAATTGATGTTTACTACTATGTTCCAGACGAAATAAATTCACTGACACCGGTGTTGTTTACTTTCCATGGACAAAATAGGAATGCAGACGATTACAGAGATGCGATGATGACCAAGGCTGATGATCTTGGCTTTATTGTTGTGGCGCCTGAGATTTCTAGTGGTTTATTCCCTGGTGGAGATGGATACAATTTAGGGAATGTCTATATTGATGGAGATAATCCAAGTCCTCAGACTTTAAATCCAGAATCTGAATGGGCTTTCTCGCTAATTGAACCACTATTTGATCATATGAAACAGCAGGTCGGTAACCAGTCGCCCGGTTATTCTGTTTTTGGAAATTCGGCTGGTGCACAGTTTGCGCATCGATTTATGATGTTCAAGCCCGATGCAAGGATTCAAAGCGCTGTTATCTCCGCGGCAGGTTGGTACACCACGCTGGATTTAAATATGGGTTTTCCTTATGGGCTTGGTTCCAGCATCCTGAAAGATGTTAGTCTCTCGGAGTTGTTTTCCAGAAACGTCACTATTATGGTGGGAGAAGACGACACGAATCCAAATGCATCAAGTCTTCGGCATAACTCGAGAGTAGACCGACAAGGATTAAACCGACTGGCAAGAGCACAGTATTTTTACGATGGAGCGAAGACTAAAGCCACCCAAGATAATGAAATATTTAACTGGGACTTTTTGATCAACCCTAACATGGATCATGATTTCAGGTTGGCATCTACAAAAGCGGCAGATATTTTATTTTAAACCAAAAAATATCCGTTTTTTATGCACCGATTTATAACACAAAAACTCGGGAATCAACAAAAGAGCTATCTCATTGGTTCTAGCTTCTTGAGAACCTAATCCAATTTAAGTTCCATCCCTCTGAGAGGGCAGTTACTCTCACCCGATGACGCCCTGCAGTCATGTTGAATGTGTGTGAAATTGTTGCCCAGATTTGCCAGCCACCGGTCAATGGGACACTCCGATAATCAACGGACTCACCGTCAATCCTCACTTCAAAACTACCGCCCTCTCGTTCACCTGCAATTCGATATTCCACTAGATACTCTCCCGCCTCTGTGACATCGATTTCATACTCAAACCAATCCCCTTCCGAAATATAACCGATATTTTGTCCGCCATTAATATCTCCTGTAGATTCTGTCTCTACACCAAACATATCGGTATAAGCTTCTGCCTGAAGCATTCCTGGGACCGACGTAACTGCAATACTCTGACCATCCTCAATAATTATCTCGACAAGGCTAAGATCGTTAAACGCTGTTTGTAACCAATCCATACGATTTAGATACCAAGATTTTAGATGATCTACCTCCGCCTGATAGGTGTCAAAAACTACGGGATTCGGCCAGACATAGGTCCCAATCGTTTCCCATTTATTATTATTCATTTCTTGAGCGAGTCTCAATCTGTCAGCTATCTGGTCTATGAATGAAATTATGTGATTTATATTGTTGATGTAATATTCAAACCGTTCCTTCACTTTTTTTACAAAAAAAGAGTCCTCAAAAAGCCTTTCATACCAAGCGTGTTCCTTCACCCAAAACCCCTGATAGTATCGACTATCGGAATAATCAACATTACCAAACGACAAGTCAAAATCCCAAAGCGGGCCCATTTTTATCTTTCCACCCGGAGTGTGATTTAAAAAGATACTCGAAAAGTCCTTCGAATCAACATTCTTCGTTATTTCGCTGATCAAGAACCAATCAATAAAACTTGAGACATCTATGTACTTCTGATAACCAAGAGAAACATCTGCAAAATTTGGTGAAAATAAAACCTCCTCAAATTCATTGATATGACTACGGATATACAAATGCTCATCACTATCAGCATCGATGGAGGGCTCTTTTATGTTAATGAGAAACTCATCTGTCTCGAAGTAAACATCATCTGGATCAAGACGATCTAATTGATCAATCTCGAGAAGGTAACCATTATCTCCAAGAACAACCCGATTATCACCCTCCTCGACCTTTTGAGTGATATTGTATGTTCCAATATACTCATTATTTAGTAACACCTCAGCGAATCGACCTTGAGGCGTATAATCTAAAGTGCTTAATTTTCCCATCTCAAACGCTATAGTATTTCTTAGCATTGTTTTATCGGAGTACTCCGCAAGAAAAAGCCATTTTTTATCAAGAGGCATCCCGAGAAACTCACTCTTGTCAGATAATTTCATTTGGTAGGGCTTTTTAGGGTGGATAAACCAAGTCGAATTCCCTCTCCCCCTAATTTTCATCTCTAGGTTAGATAGGCTTTGATAATCGCGACCACCATCAACAGTCACCACGCCATTTACATAATCCTCCTTCGACTGAATCGGTGCCAATCCCTCCGTTGTGATGTAAATAATGGGTAAGCCGGTAAATTGCGTTACCTCTACATCATAGCTAACCTCCTGGTTATCAAAACCAGCTACCGTGTATTTCAGAATTTTTCGATGATCATTAGCCGAAATGCTGCTCTGCTGAGGTACTTCAGAAACAAACACTGAATGGCCTGTTGATGTAAAACTTGCGATTAAGTTTTCAATACTTACGTTTGTTTCGGATCGACCTGAAATCCTATCACCATCAACCGACATAATAATATTTTTCTCCAAGCCTGGGTTGTCAGCGGCAAGAAATGCAAAATTAAGCATAACAGGATCCAAGCTATGAATAGCCCATTGAGAGATGGGAGTCGATAAACTCTGCTGCACAGATGCAAGGTAACTTTGACTTACACTGGCTGCATTTTTAGGTGCATCCCAGCTCCCATTTACGTCACCGACCATTAGCCCAACGAAATTTTGCGCTTCGGAAACGGGGTATGTCACGACCGATGGCTGCGATATCCAACCGACGTCCGACGAAGATGACAAAAACTTTCCCGAACCAGTTATATCATCGGACTCCCAGAATTTGATTTGCTCAGGCACAAAAACCCACCGCCTTTGCGATGCATTATCAAGATTTACAGCCATCTTTAAAATAGCGAGCGCATCCGAGGAGGTGACCCTATTATCGCCATTAACGTCTGCAGCTATGTATTGATAGGGAGACACAGGTAGTTTATTCATTGGGCCATCGCCGTCTGGATCAATATTTGGGTTTGTGCCGACTGCTATTTTTAATGCAGCTAGTGCATCTGCAGAAGTAATAACATTTTCAGCTTCACCCTCAGGAACAAAAAATTCGGCCTCCACGTAGTTCGTACTTGTAAATTCTTTTGTAAATTTATAGGCCCCGAGCTCATCGGAAATCACTTGATCCAATTCTGTATCCGGTCCATCACCTGATTTTGACAAATTTAACTGAACAGAGTTAAGGAGCGCGTGATTTTTCCAATGGTATATCCTTCCCCCGATCGGTTGTGAGCAAGTTTCACAATCTAGCTCATTACCTGAACTAATCTCCCCCGAATAAGTTTTTGAACTGATGACACCAGTACGCTCATCAATATCTTGCTCTCCACTAGAATTTGATAAATACGAAATAGTCTCTCCCGAGATCTCGCGAGCAATTTTTCCATTACCTAAACTGTAAGAATCATAGTAGTTGGCACCGCCCACGTGATCCAAATCAATATTCTCTGAGTCACCAGGATAAAATTCATCAACGTCATAAGTGGCATCACTAATCGATTCAATTGAAGCAAAGGGATCTACAAAGTGACCAAATTTAAAATTTTCAAACACAGGGACTCGGCATTCTCCGTCTGCCGTATGATAAACCAGGGATAATCGTGACTCCATTGGTATCTTGACCGCTGGATTGAGAGATAATTTATGAAAAGTTGCCTCCGTATCGAAAATTTGGATCCGATCTGGAGAGTGGGTTAAAAACTCTTCCTCCTGAAGAACTTTTTGCGCGGGCTGAATTTGAAGGAAAAGTGTGAGTATACCTTGTGAAATCGGACTTTGATTGAAGATGACTTCAACAGAGCCATCGTGCACCAGAGCAGAGCCGGATAATTTATTCTCCTCACAGGACGAGTCCTGCTCCAAGAATTCTGTGTCGGCGGCTACTAACGATAGAGCCATGACTGAGGATATAGCGATAGTAAGTTTTAAAAAAACCTGAAAGGGTGAAAATAGTCGCATAAAATTTTCATACATTGCGACATGACACGCCTTAGAAATGATTATTTTCAAAATAACCCCGAGATAATTCCACAAAATACTTAATTTTTATTAGTAACATGCTGACCTATTCATATTATACTTTCCCCACATCACTACTGCTGACTATAAACTATTTCTCTCTTTAATGCTGGGCCTGCTCAAATGTCTGTCTTTAAATTAAAACCACAACTAATCTCAATTTAGCCCACATTAGGTTAAGCCCGGAATCGACATCTTATCGAAATCCCTCGTTGCTGCTGATCTGTCCAAGGGGGATGTTCTCATAAAACAAGGATCCAATAACGCAGATGTTTTCTTTGTGTTGGATGGTAACTTTTCGGTATTCGAGAAAATACAAATCGATAAGGAAAATATTGTCCTTCATACCGCTAACCTTTCTGCACCTGCATTGATCGGCGAAATTAGTGTAATTAAAAAAACCGAAAGGACTGCGTCTGTTGTAGCCACAAGCGCGCCTAAATGCTTAGTTCTCAAAAAAAATAGTTCGATGCCCTCGTCCTTCAGCACCCTACCGTCATAATTGAGCTATTAATTTCCTTTGGATCCGTAGGATATGAGCGGCAGACCAATTTTCAACACAAAGTAGGAAGTATAATCCTCAGCGAGCCTTCATCTCTCGAGGAGCGCCTCAGTAAACTTAGCGAGTTCACGGGCAAGGCGTCCAAAGTCAGTTCGGCCTTGACGAGAACACTATTCAAAGAGGACTTTGCAGGGCGAAAATACTAACAATTAAAATATTGGTTGATAAAATAGTCGATCAATTTTTTTCGTTGTGAATAACAGGCAGCCTGCTTAAGAGACTTGAAGTATCAAAACGATGGCCACCATTTTGTTGAATTTCAGAATAAAAAAGGTCTACGAGCTTTGTAACCGGCAATTCAGATCCATTTTTAACAGCCTCTGAAATACAAATTCCGAGATCTTTCCTCATTAATTCAACGGCGAATCCGAAATCATATTTTCCCTCGATCATGCTAGCAGACCGATTTTTCATCTGCCACGACCCGGCGGCTCCCGAGCTGATTGCATTTATCACTTTAATGGGATCTAATCCAGCATTAGTTGCAAATGCTATCCCCTCTGATAGCCCTTGAAGCAACCCCGCGATACAAATTTGATTGACCATCTTTGTTAATTGGCCCTGACCAACACCACCAATACGAACAATGTTTCTTGCATAACTCTGCATGACAGGTTGAGCTTTATAGAAAACATCAAGATCGCCACCACACATCACCGACAACTCTCCTTTGATGGCGCCATCTTGCCCACCAGAAACCGGAGCATCCATAAAATATCTACCAAACTTTTTGCATTCGTTGCCGACATCAACCGCGATCTCAGCCGATGTTGTAGTATGGTCAATAATAATAGCGCCCTTTTTCGAGTTAGCCAACGCGCCATTACTCCCCAAAACTATTTTCCGCAGGTCATGATCATTTCCTACACAAGAAAAAATAATTTCTGCATCGTACACAGTATCGGCAATTGTTTTACCTTTTCGGCCTTTGAACTTTTCCAACCATGAATCCGACTTTGAGGTCGTCCGGTTAAATACACAGACATCATAATTATCTTTTGTTAGATGACCTGCGATTGGATGCCCCATTACCCCAAGCCCGATGAAAGCTATTTTTTTCTTCATAACATTTTATATTGGATACCCAGTTAAACGCTCACTTATTAGAGCGGAAATTAAATCCAGCAGCCGCTTGTTCGAGAACATTGGTGGCTTACACTAAATACGAACCCACCACCATAAGAACATAAATGATCTCACCCTCTCAATGACCAAAATTCAATACGATTTGAGAAAACCCGATAATACTGGTCATCCATCAGCCATTCTGAGAATAATGATTGGAATGTTCCTCGCGTAAACTAAACTTCTGAAGCTTACCAGTGGCGCCGTGTGGCAGTTGATCAACGAATATAATATCATCTGGTATCCGCCACTTTGCTACTTTTGAGCTCAAAAAATCTTTTATCTCTTGCTTTTCAATTGATTTACCTACCTCAGTAACGACAAAAAAAAGGGGGCTCTCATCCCATTTATAATTTGGTATCCCAATGACACAAGCCTCTATAATTTTTAGATGCTCATATGCTGCATTCTCAAGATCAATATAGCTGATCCACTCCCCCTCCAGATTTCACAACATCCTTTGCAAGGCCAACAATGGTCATATACCCATCTTCATCCAACGTTAAAATATCTCCAGTATCGAACCATACGTGGTTATCAACCGCTTTTTTCGTATCTTTAAAATATCGCTTTAAAATACACGATCATCTAACCATCAGATGTCCTATTGCTGCCCCATCACATGGCAACTCGACCTCTTTGTCGTTGACTATTTTGAGTTGAACTCCAAAACATGGTTTGCCTTGCATATCTCCTTTCATGTTGTTTACCCTAAAATTTGAATATCATAATCGCTAATTCTATGGGAAGAATTATCAGAGATTGAAGAAAAGTCATTTTTCTGGTGTCTGCGTACCCTCCTCATAGAGTTTAGGATCCCACGAAGCACATCTTACTTCATATTGCAGGAATCCTTTGAAAAATTAATGCAATATTGATTGAA
This sequence comes from Porticoccaceae bacterium, assembly GCA_002731695.1. GTDB lineage: Bacteria > Pseudomonadota > Gammaproteobacteria > Pseudomonadales > Porticoccaceae > TMED48. Next base: position 32,966 of record PCCK01000006.1, on the reverse strand, counting down.
ATGCGCCTAAGACTTTAGAACATTCTCAAGAAAAGCTTTGAAACATTATGGACAAAACAGGTATTGTTAAACAGAGAGTTTAAACGCACAGCAAGATACAACTTCATAAGGCCTATCGATAAGTAATGTTAATAAATAAGGTCAAAACCGTCTGTCATCGTCTGACACTAGCTCGAGGAGTAGACTCTAATAAGCTTCGATTACAGCTTTATAAACTTATTTCTGTAATCCTAATAGCCCTTTACTCTTGTGTAAATGCTGCGTCGGATAATAATGGAATGGTACATAGCAACACCAATGTTGCTATAGAGATCAGGGTAAAAGAGCTTTTGGAACAGATGTCACTAGAGGAAAAGGTGCAACAACTCGGAGGAATGGCAGTTCGCGACGACGACAACCCATTCGGTAGCCCCGATCTTAATTTTGGGACCTCAGGTAATGCAAGGCTCGGTATTCCCCCGCTAATCATGGGACATGGTATTACAGGCGTAAGGACTGGACGAAATCCTTACGCGAACGCCACCTATTTCGCCACACCTATCGCCATTGGCGCATCTTGGGATCCGGTATTGTATAGTCGAGTCGGTGTAGCACTTGCAAAGGAATTGAGGGCGCTTGGTCAAAACCTAAACTTGGGACCTACATTAAATGTTATCCGACACCCGCTTGGAGGAAGGAACTGGGAATCTTTTTCAGAGGACCCTTATCTAATATCTCAGTTAATTGTACCGTTTGTGAAAGCCCAACAAGCTCATGGGATCATTTCCGGGCCAAAACATTTTGTCGTGAATAATCAAGAAAGGCATAGATTCGATATCAATAATAGCGTTGACGAACGTGCATTGAGAGAAATCTACCTTCCAGGCTTTAAAGCTGCAGTGGTCGAAGGTGGAGCACTAAACATCATGTGCGCCTACAATCGCGTCAATGGTATTCAGGCTTGCGAACACAAAAGGTTGCTTACTGACATTCTTCGAGACGAGTGGGGTTTTAAGGGCTTTGTTCTATCTGACTTTGCACGCGCAATGTACTCCACTGCGCCGTCAGCACTAGCCGGTATGAATGTCGAAATGCACGCTACAAAATTCTATGGCAAAAATCTGGTTGATGCAGTAACAAGGAATATGGTTTCCGAAAATGTGATAAATGAGCTGGTAAGTCAAAAACTCTATGCTATGTTTAAGGTTGGGATGTTCGATAATTTACACACCTTCCCTAGCTCGGTCATTCATCATCAGAGGCATCAAAATATCGCATTAGAGGTCGCACAGAAATCAGCGGTTCTCCTTAAGAATAAAATCAACTTACTACCCTTAGATCTCAAGAAATATAAGTCTGTCGCGGTGATTGGGCCAAACGCGAAGCCATTCCCCGACCTCGGTAAATTAGACTATGCCCTTTATTTGCAGGGAGGCGGTAGCGGCAGAAATTGGTACAAGAGGGAAGCACTGATTTCTCCATTTAACGGAATAAAAGCTGTTATTCCTGAGGGAATTAAAGTCAGCTATGCAGCCGGCGTTAAAACGTCGAATATCAAAGATAATAAACAATTACTGTTCAAAGAAAACAGGGTTTTGATACAAGAGGCCTCAGAATTAGCAGCAAAAACCGACTTAGTCATTTTAGTAGTTGGCTTATCAGGCTTCGATGAGAGTGAGGGTAGAGATCGGGATAAAGCAGGATTACCTAGAGTTCAGGAAACACTCATCCATTCCGTGACGGGTGAAAATCCTAATTCTATCGTTATTAATATCGCAGGGTCTTATGTTGATATGAATCGCTGGATTGATTCGGTCGAAACACTATTATTCGTACCCTACTCTGGAGAAAAAATTGGTCGCGCCATCGGTGAGATAATTGTCGGTCAGATCAACCCTAGTGGAAAACTGCCTTTTAGCTATCCGAGATCCCCGAAAGATTATCCGACTAGTTCTTTTTATGAAGGAGAAGTATTTAGTAAGAACGGGGCCAGTAACAAATACGACGAGAGTATTTACGTCGGATATCGGTACTTTGATAAAATGGGAGTAGATGTTTTGTATCCCTTTGGGTATGGATTGAGTTACTCTGAATTTACCTACAGGAATCTGCGTGTTCATCCCCTCACTGGGTCATCTTTTTTGGTGCGATTTGAGATTGAAAACGAGAGTAATGTGGCAGGGACTGATGTAGCTCAATTGTATTTAAGCCATCCAACATCAAAGGTCGATAGGCCCGTAAAAGAGCTAAAAGCATTCAAAAGAGTGCACGTGGGATCCAACACAAAAAAAGAGGTTGAATTTGAATTAAGCAGTGACGCCTTCTCCTACTTTCATCCCGAAAAACGTAAGTGGACAGTTGAGGATGGGCACTACAAGATCTTGATCGGCAACTCATCACGTGACGTCAAAATCTCTCAGATTATCGCCCTTGGTAAACCGTCAACGACCGGAGACTGATCATCTCATCTTGTTGGCCAAATATGCATTCATGTAATCGCAACGGATAGTGACAAGAAATTATTATTTCTTCCAGACTTGGGACTCCACAGAAACCTCCAAATCCCAAGGATTCGGATCACGACGCATGTAAATTGGATCATTATCCCTCAGACTCATCTTCTCAAGAACGTTGGTAAAGTAATTTAATGTCTCAACAATATGGTCTTCTTTGCTTGATAAAATATTATTTCGCTCCTCTAGATCGTTTTCCAAATCAATCAATTTGTCGAGACCATATTCAGGCGAAGATTTAGCATAAAGTTTGAACCGCTTATTCCTTATCACGCGATTTCTGAAGACAAACGCATTTTCTACTCCTTTGTCAGATCTTGCTGCCTCATTAAGCCCGCCCATGGATACAATATAATCACGTGACGAATCATCTGACTTACCCAATATAAGGTCCGCAAACGATTTACCGTCCACGGTTATGCCTTCAGGCATTTCAGCTCCCGCCAGTTGTGTAAAAGTAGGCAACAAATCTGTGAAGTCTACCAACGCATCTGTTACGACACCGCGAGGCACCAACTCCTTACCGTAAACAATAAATGGAGCATTTATTCCATTCTCAGTTAGTTTTTGCTTGCCACCTCTCACTATTCTACCGTTTAGTTCTCCCTTTATACCGCCATGAGTCCCGTTATCGGTTGTCCAGATTATGATGGTGTTATCGAGCTCATCCATTGCCTCTAAGTTATCTATAATTTTGCCAAGTAAAAAGTCAGCGTATCTAACCATAGCTTTATGCTTACCCAAAACTCCTTTTGCCCCAGGTTCCAGAGGCGAGTGCACAAATGGCGCATGTGGCAGGTTCATTGGATAATAAGCAAACCAAGGTTCTTGCCTATTTTTTGAGATAAAATCAATAATAAACTGCGTAAAAAAATCTTCTCCGTAGGCCCCTTTATAAGTTTTACTTCCCGTTTTGGTATGAATGTAAGGATCCCAATACCGCTCTGCGCTTGGCGGGTTACCTGTCTCATAACCAGTCCACATAGCATAGTCATCGAAACCATGCTTAACCATTACCTCCCGTTCAATTCTAAAATCATTTACCTGCCATTTACCTGCAGCTACTGTTTTGTAACCAGCATCTTTCATTATCCTTGCTAGGCTTGGGTTTAAGCGCCAATCATAGTAGGCATTCCCCCAACGTGGTGTATCCCAATGGTTAACCCAACCGTGTCTAAACGGATATTGTCCCGTCATTATGGAGAGGCGCGATGGCGTACACTGAGGCATTGACCAGGCGTTCTCAAACCTCATTCCGGATGCTGCTAATTCATCTATGTTCGGTGTTTCAATGTCCGAAGCCCCGTAGGCACTGACCCACTCTTTTCCAAGGTCATCGAGTAATATCAACATAAGATTTGGTCTAACATCGCTAAACGCATGCTCAAGTGGCAATACTAGGAATGCTAATGAAAGTAGATATTTAAAAGATCGACGCATAGGGAAATCACCAAATAAAATCAATTATAAGTATAAATGATAATCGACGATAAATAATATTCCTAAGCTCTGTATTACGGCCATCGCAATTCGAGTCCTCCATCAAGAAAATCTGCAATGTTAAATCGGCTAAATCAACTCCCTTGGTTGGCTCAGTCAACAAAATCTCATGGGTCACTCAATGAGAGCTAATTGCTCAAGATAATTTTTGACGACACCTTTCAAAGTAAATGACTTAATAGTCACCATATCTCATTTGTGAGATCTTGGTCCGGGGCGAGATTTTGATCGGCTAGCACGTATGCAAGCTCTGAGACAATCAAACGAGAATAGGCAATTAGGGGGATCCCAGTATTGGAAATAAAATTAAGATTTTTTTTTCATAAAAAACCGCGCCCGACGAACCTTACATTCAGTTATCGGTTTCTTTGTTTAAGCGCGGAGTTTCCCAAAAGTTGCTACTGCTCAGAGCGCGTTTGATTTTGATTTGAATAATTCATTATCGCGCGTCCTTCTATAGGAATTGGTTGTAATGATCCTCGCGACGGTTGAGTCTGTTTTGTGAAAGCAGTATCAGTAGGAATGGTGCCATAAGGACAGGAATCATTTTCGATATAGTGTAACGCCACGCTCAGCATATTCTCACTTGCACTGCCAAGCGCACCACTAAGATTATCCAATACTGAGCAGCCTTTTACAGCCCGGCCACCAATATCAAGAGACTCAGTTGGAGTAAATCCATCCGCATAATCTCCGAAACCTTGAGCATTTTCCACGGTGCTTTGAATCATGTAATAGGTCGTCCCACAATTATCAGTCATAAGGCCGCCATAGGGCTTCCCGCAGGTAGCACCACCGATCAGTATGACCTCTATACCGATGCCCCTCAGGCCATTAATCAATAGTTCACTTGATGAACAGGTGCTGTAATCTGACAAAATAAAAACACGGTCTAAATTAAGCGTTGGTAGTAGCGTACTCGCCTCTAATCCAGTAACCGTCTCATCCATAAAAGTTGTGTTCAAAAACGGGAGCGGTAATATTTCTAAGCCGTTAAAAGGATCTTTAATCATATACTTATCGTTAAAAATTTCTTTTAGAAAGGTTTGACCATCAGAAACCGCGCCTGCGATCATGTAACCCAACTGAGCTGCAATATATCCATAGCCTCCTTGGTTATATCGTAAATCCAAAACGAGCTCATCAATGTTCTCAGCCTTCAAAGTGCCAATACCATCTATCAGCGCTCGCTCTGCAGCTCTTGAATGGTCATTAAATAATATGTAACCAACCCTATTAGAGCTGGATATGTCCAATACGTTCACAGTCAAAACCGGTTGCTGCTCAACCTCCGCACTAAGAATACTTACATTTCCAACCACTCCATTGACTGAATTTCTGACACGCAATACATGTTCCTCATCGATAACGGTTGGAGCGAGTGCGGACTCTATCAAAAATTGATCACCGCCAGCTACGAGCTCTCCATCGACAGCAACAATTTCATCGCCACGAGTTATCCCAGCATTGGATGCAGGACTATCTAGCTGAGTATATGCAACAAATATTCGGCGAATATCCACTGGGTTATATCGCAGCACATGCATCCCATAACCGAAACTCTCTCCACCTGCATCAATATTTCTGAGTTCTTCCGTGTTTATCATAGACCTCTGGTAAATTGGATCTTTTTCTCGGCCGCTAGAAGTGAGTTCGGTAGTCCTCATCATATAAAAGTACTCAGCAATATTGTCTACTGAAGCCGGATCTATATCGGGCAGCTCGTCATACCAAAGGTAAGAATCGTTTGTCCATGACCTTATCCAGTTATTTTCGTCTGAAATACTACCAAACTGATCCTGATAAATATCATTTGAACGAGGATTTTCACAAATATTTTCGAGCGACCGTATCGATTCATAGAATCCCGGCGCCCATATATTGGGTTCAGGGACTTGTGGTAACTGTATGGGAGATTCTAGACTCTTTAATCCCCACTGCCCTATTGAGCCACCGTACAATGCCACAAAGTCTGTAAAATAATTTTCGGCTACTGTTTCACTTACGTCAGGAGGAGTCCAGTTACCATTGACATCGCCCATAAGAACGCCCACAACGTTTTGCACGCTCTTTTCAGGATAATCAAAGATGACTCCATTCCTGTCCCAAATTACGTCCTTACGAGTGGTTTTGAAGACCTGATTGGCCTCATCCCAAAAGTCATAATCTTCAGCAACAAATATCCACCTGCGAGGTTCAGCGGATGTGAGTTTCACCGCCATCTTTAATATTGCTAATGCATCTGCTGAGGTAACTCGGCCATCACTGTTAATATCCGCGGCTATGTATTGATAAGGCGATAAAGGCAACGCTTCTCTGGGCCCCTCCCCATCAGGATCAGCATTGGGATTCATGCCTACCGCAATCTTTAGCGCCGCTAGGGCATCAGCTGAACTAATGACAGTCCCTGATTCACTAGCAGTTAATGCTTTACTTGCAGTTAGATAATTCGTGCCTCGATGTCTTAGAGTGAATGAGTAGGAGCCAGATTCATTCGATATAGCATCCTCATAAAAATCATTCACAACACCATCTGTTATCCCAGCCAGATTGACATCAACAGACTCTAGCAGTGTATGACTTTTCCAGTGATAAGTAATTCCTGATACTGGAGGAGTGCAAGTGGCACAATCATCTCTATCTTGAGGATCAGTCCCGTCTAAAAATTCCTGCTCATCACTGACACCATCACCATCATCATCGGAATCAGCATTATTGCCTATTAAATCACCATCAGTATCTATGGTCTCCAAAGCATCGAGCGGAAATACATCATTCGCATCAGTAACTCCATCATTATCATCATCAGCATCCGCATCCATACCCAAGGCAACACAATCACTATCGCAGTCATCGGGTTGCCCGTCACCATCAGTGTCAGTTAGACCTCCTAAAGCTATCAGTGGATAAGCGTCTACTATGTCCACAACGCCGTCATTATCGTCGTCATTATCCACATTATTTCCTATTCCATCTCGGTCAGTATCTAATGTCTCGGTGGCCTCAAGAGGCAGAGCATCGAGGTTATCATTTACACCATCTCCATCGGAATCAGCTAGCAGCGGATTAGTACCATTTTCGATTTCATCTGCATCAGAAATCGTGTCACCATCATCATCATCATCTGCATAATCAAGAGTCCCATCCAAATCAGTATCCGCATCAAAGTTAGCGTTTATTGTTATCGCCTTTGGGCTATTTGAACCATTATGAGTTAGGGACTCAACAGTTGAAAAAGTTCCTTTGCCGAAGCGACTACTATCAACTGAAACCGATCCACATACCTGTTGTCCATCCTGAATCACCTGATTCTCTGCGCTCCAGGAGATTCCATCATTTGAGGCAGCGAACAACCCTAACTCAATAGGGAAGTGTCCAGCGTTTTCTGCACACAACTCGGCAGTAACAATCTCACCGGATATGACATCACCAAAATCTAATGCATTAGTCGATAAGGCGAGTATTGGAACACGATTTGTGGTCGCGCCTGGAATTGCCATTGGCTGAAATACATCATAATCGTTGATGATATTGTAGGTTTCATCTCTTAAATAATCCCGAACACCTGCTCTCCATAGTGTAGAGCCTGAGTCGGTTCGCATGGTAAAAACAACCCCAGAATCATTGCTTGTGAACGATGGTGTTCCAAAGTAACCTAATTCGCCAGCGGTATCGTCCGTGTCACCAATGTACCTAGGTGAGCCACCATCATAAACATCGTACAGATAAACACCTGAATGATAGCCAGATTCGGTATCTGCAGCGTAATTGATAATGTCGAAAACTATGTAGCGGTCTGTCGTATTGCTGAAAGCTGGGTACCCAACATCAAGATTTGCTGACTGACTGGGAAAGGGATAAGAAAAATTTCCAGATTGAACATCCATAAATCCAATTGTCCAAAACGAAGACGCATTCGATGAATTACAAACTAAAGTTGTAACACCACAGGACAGATAATCAAAGACAACATATCGTTGTGTCGGATCATATCGAATACTATCAACATAAGCTGCCGTCTGACCGGTAGAACCTGCTCTGGACGTTGAAGGCCCGCGAACAATGTGCGTAGACAGATCCATTGATTCGAGATCAAGGACGTAAATGGTTGGAGATTCGACTACTGTAAATACCAGAGTTGAAAAATCATTGGATAATGCCAAATTTGATATTGTGTAATCTCCAATCACTACCTCTTCCGTGGATGCAGTGGAAGAGGAATAAGAATACAGTTTTCCATCGCTTTTACCCTCATATATGTATCGAAAATTCCCGTCATCAGTAAAAATAAGCGATGGTCGCTTTAAGCTAGCATACCGACCGGGAAGAGGTCCAAAATCGGTCTGTGAGTCATAGGAGGTGGCATTATTTGAAAAATACTGTACATAAACTGAGTATTCATTGCTACTCGCACCTGTGGGACCATAATTCCTTGGTGCATACCTTGGATACAAGTACACAGCAGCTGTTGAGGCGGGGCTAACGATTCCCGAGGTGCCTATGGTAGTGTAAGTATCCTCTGGAAGCCCAATACTTTGCATCGCAAGCCTCGTTGCTAAGACCTCACTCGACGAGGCACCGTATTCTGATTGCGCGGTTGCTATCATTGCCGTTGCGGCCTGGTCGAAGGATGAATTGGGAGATAACGATCGCATTGTTTTAAACGCAATATCTGCTGCCTTTGTTCGACCTACACTTATGCCCAAACCCTCTGAGGTCAAACCTTCGGCCAAGAGATATAAACCCCTATTAAAGATGCCGCTATTACTGTGAACACCTCTTGAACTATTAAATTGTGACATATGCGCCGGCTGCGGAGGATCCGCATTCGGGTCCTGAGGATTCGACATGCTCCTTAAAAACTTACCCTCTTGAATATATATGTCCTCACCAATCAGCCAATCTTCGGCATCTGTCATCGCACCGAAAAAGTCTGCAAATGATTCATTTAAAGCACCTGATTGGTGTCGATATACTAGCCGAGAGGTACTATTAATAACCCCATGCGTTATCTCGTGAGCCATAACATCCAAGCCCAGAGCCCAATTATTGTTGGTTATGCCGTTGCCCGCGCCAAAGATAAATAAATTATTACCAAGCGCTAGTGCGTTATCTTTCAACCCATTATTGTTAGCCGCAAGATTTACCCCGATGGTGATATCTTGTTGCCCCCGACTTGGGGCATCAAAGGAATGATTGCTTTTGAAGTAATCAACCAGCGTCTTGGCATTATTTATTGCACTTACTCCTGCAGGATCCCAGCCAGAGTCCGGCGAACCCGAAGATATGTAATACACATCACTCGTGTAACTCTCCTCATAGCCGGTCTTATCCTCAGCAGAGTAAACATGAGTACTTCCATTTAATGGAAACCGCGAGTCCTTTAAATCAAAGACACCGGAACGACTTTCAGCCTGAAATGAGATATTTTTACCAGCGAGGTCAATCCCGCTAGCGGACACCTGAGCATGATGCACTAGTGGTATAATCTTTGGAATACGTCTGGTTTGAACATCAACATAAACTTCAAATCGCTTGTATTTTCCAAATCTGACGTGGATCTTATAAGCTAAAAAATCTCTTCCGTTATCCAATGTGATGCCTAGTTCTGAGGATTGAAATTCAACTTGCTTTAACTCCCTCTGGAAATGCTCCGCTACCACATACTTCAATGTCTCATTCGATAGCCTCTCATTTGTGTACCTACCTACATCCGGTATAGAAAATTCGCCTTGAATCGAATAAAGTTTTTTCTTATTTGTTGTAAAGATAAGTCCATGATCCCATGCAGGCAAACCGCCAAAGGATTTTTTAATTTCGATACGGCAAACTTCTTGAATACAATCGGCATCGGAACTTGAAACTACCCCAGTGTCTGAAATGCCGAATAAATCTCTATGGTCCTGAACAATTTGAGAAAGATGGTCACCCATATCTTCTGGCGTCTTATGAGCAAGGCCGGCCAGCTCAAAGTCGGGAAAAATTGCGGTTACACGGTTTGATTTGTTAGAAATTATCTTCGATGGTCGGCCCTTTCCGTATTGAGTCTCCAAACGGAGTAGCTGATTCAACTGCTTCTTTGACAGTGAATGGACTCTCAATTTTGATTCATCCTGAGACCTTGCCAATCCAGCAATTTGTTCCAAATCATTTTTTACACGCTCAGTCACCTCGTATGAAGATAACCTACCTATCTCCTCAGGTATTACTCGTCTCGACTTTTTTCGATTAGGCACCAGTTTTTGAGAGCTATTTCCATCAAGAAGTGCTTCGATGGTCTGTTTTAGGGCCGCAGGCTGCGGTATTTGATATGATATGGCCGTCTTTTTTTCCCTTTTCGATTGATGCATTCCACCAATAAGGAATATTGAAGCCACCATAACGGAAAAAAGTAAGAAAACTATGAGCCTTTTTAATGACAAAGTAAGACCCCCTAGTCATGACGATGTCCAGCTAACCTTTTATATTTGCACCTTGAAAGTCAAAAACACACTTTGATCTGACTATAATCAACCTGCAACGAACAACAATAATTGGGGCATCCACAATTTAACGCGACCGCTGGCATGCCTTGGAAAGATGGTGGGCCGTGCAGGGTTCGAACCTGCGACCAATTGGTTAAAAGCCAACTGCTCTACCAGCTGAGCTAACGGCCCACACGTTTAACTCTTTGATTTAAGTACGTTTATTAGAACTAATATTTTGACAAGGTAAAAAAGTTGTCCTATCTTTTACGATTTGTCCTATACTTTAGACTTAAATGGTAGCACAACCTCCGCCTTTCTGCGATAAATCCTGACTATACTTGACATAAATTGACACTTAAAAAATCCAGTAAAAAACTCTTATGAGTGTTGTATCAAAGAAAGATGATCGCTTCTCCCAAAAATTTATTTATGGTTAAGATTTTGTGCTTGCCACCTGTAGATAAGCCAATTCTCTCTCTTTCTGCTCATTCGTTAAAAGCCGAAAGTATTTCAACAATTCCTGCTCTTACACGTTAATTTCAACTCTATGCGAATACATCAATTCTCTATCCTTTTATTTATACAGCAAAAGCTTGAAGCATCTCAGCGTTCCCTATTCCTCTAGCGTTGAGTCAACATTGTCATTTTGTTCAACCCCGGTCTCAAGCCACGCTGGGCGGACGCGTGGGGCAGGAGCAACTTTCATAGTACGGATACTTTGACGAGTCTGACTTGTCTCCAGCACAGAAATTCGGGTCTCCGATACTTTTGGCAATTTGGCACGCTGCACCTGGCTTATTAGTTTAAATTTCCTAACTTGTTTTAAGCGTTGTCCTAACATTATTAAGTACCATCGTGTTCAGAGCTCTACTAGCAAGAGTTAAAAGTTCTTATTAATGCCTTCGCTTCAACGGTGAAAGAATCCCTCACTTTAGTTACTAAAAAAGCTTGGAAAGCTGGCCGACACTTCACTCTAAATCACTGATATTATCAAAAATAAGTTTTTGTCTAAACAAAATTTTATAGTACAAAAATAAATCGTTACCCAATGATTTGTACTAATTTTATTGTAATAAAACAACTTGCAAAGAGCCCCCTAGTCTACCAGCGGAGCTAACTGCCAAGTAAATTTCGTTACCATTCGAGGAGAAGAACTTTTATCAAGGATATTCCGATAGTATGTGGAGTTAGTCAAACCTAGATCTTAACATCCAAATTATCTGTTTTTACTAAGAAGCAATTGCTCGATTCGCTCAAAATAAAGTGAAAAGCACATTTTTTCTCTCAATTTAACCGCCATTTGGTGATCTAAAAATTCAATTCGAGATACTTTTTTGCTTTGTCCGCAGCTGGAGCCTTGCTATTCACAACAGACTCCAAAAGATCTCTGGAGCGGGCCCGCTCACCGAGCTGGAAATAAATCTTTCCCAGTTTAAACTTCGCATCAATCTCCTTCGGGTGTCCTGCATAGTCATCAACGATTCGCATAAATTCGAGTCGAGCCTGCTCATCTTCACCCTGTAACAAAAATATTTCACCCAACCAATAGCTAGCATTGGCTACAAAAGGACTAGTAGGGTATTTCACAATATGATTTCTGAAAGCCACTGTAGCTCCCACTATGTCACGTTCCCTCAGAAGCAAGGCAGATGCTAAATCATAATCTTGTTTTACCTGCCGGTCTTGATCTGCCTCTAAAGATGGCATACTAGAAATAGACCCATTGGTTGAAATTTTATTACTAGACGACGTGCCCGCGTCGGCTACCGCCAAATCCTCATTTGAGGCTTCACTTGACGTCGAAACCGCTAATCTACGATCCAAATCAAGATAGTCATCTAACTGTTGCTGCTTGACTTGCTGCAAACGAAACTCTAGCGTTTCGACACTGCCGCGTAAGAGACGCACCTCTTCTCTAAGCAATTGCAGAGCCAAAAACATGTCATTTCCCTCAGTCTCAGTCTCAGTCTCAGTCTCAGTCTCAAAATCTACGGGGAACTGATCTTTGAAATCTATACTTCCAACCGCTGGAAGGAGCTCAGAAACTGGAGCTGCTACTTGAGATATCGCAACGCCTGATAATAAACTTACAGCAAGAATACATCCTAAAACGCCCCGACCCAAGAAATGCAAAGAACTTCCTCTTAGCGGGGGAGCACACCTATTCAAATTTCCCTGCCTATACATCCAACAGTCTTTACTTGAGCTCTACTCGACGATTCATTGCCCAAGATTCATCATTACTACCGTACGCGGCGGCTCTCTCCTCGCCATAGCTCACAACCTCTATGAGCCCGCCCGACACTCCTTCCAGCATCAGAAATTCCTTAACTGAGTTAGCCCTTCTCTCTCCTAAAGCCATGTTATACTCTCTCGTGCCTCGCTCGTCAGCGTGTCCCTCTAATCTTATGCTTCTTGGAGACTCTTTAAGCGATCTCGCATGTTCCATTAGTGCTACTCTAGATTCATCCTTTAAAACTGCCTTATCAAAATCGAAGTAAAATACTGTATCTGCTAAAATCTCTGATTCCATCACTTTCTCTTGCACTGGTGTCTCAACAACTGCAGTCGTAACCTCGCTTTCTTGAATAGTGGTGGTGTCAGCACCCTCCTCTTCGACAGGAGTAGAGCTACAAGCAGTAAATAACAATGCCATTAGTAGGAAGGTTAGAGAGTTTGCGGTAAACGTTTTATTCATCATGTGCTCCATACTTAAAAATTTAAATTAATGTCCCTAACAACACTTTGTAACATAATAACAGATAATCTCCCTTAGCGTACAAAAGGAGACCAAGCGGGTTCACGAACATCTCCAGAGCGAGCCGGTAAAATATATTTGACACCCGCGTCAAGTGAAACTGCCGCTAGCATTCCCCTCCCCTCTTGCTTCATCGCGTACATCAGCATCGCCCCATTAGGCGCTACGCTTGGCGATTCGTCAAGCGTAGTGGTAGTCAACTCTCTAATCCGTCGCGTTTGTAAATCGAATGCAGCTATGTGGAATGCTCCTGATTTACGATGCACCATTGCCAACGTCCTGCCATCTGGAGCCAAACTGCCTCGGGCATTGTAGTTACCCTCAAATGTTAGGCGCTCAATGGCCGTCGTTGCAATATTTAATTTATATATTTGCGGCTCGCCTCCTCTATCAGAAGTAAACAGTAAATTTTTGCCATCAGGCATCCATGCGGGTTCTGTGTCTATTGAAAAATGATGAGTAAGCCTAGTTAACTTCTTACTCTCCAAAGCCATTAAATAAATCTCTGGGTTTCCGTCCTTGGAGAGCACTAAAGCTAATTCATTTCCATCTGGGGACCAAGCAGGAGCTCCATTTAAGCCACCAAAGTTAGTTATTTGCTCTCGCGCCGCTGTAGCTAGATTCTGCGTGTATATTGCTGGTCTACCAGTCTCAAATGAGACGTAAGCAAGCTTCTTGGCATCAGGCGACCAAGACGGAGACATAATTGGTTCGTTTGACCTGAGCATTAATTTCTCTCTTGCACCGTCTGCATCCGCCACATGCAGACGGTAAGTCATCCCATCAGCTTCACGAACCGCAGTGACATAGGCAACGCGAGTAGAAAAAATCCCTCGAATTCCAGTTATGGCATGATAGACCTTGTCGCTGATTGCGTGCCCAAGATCCCTCAACTGTGAATCGCTACCAGATACTTTATGTCTAAATATTACTTCCTTTGAGGCAACACTCAAAAGACTGAACTCAATATCGATCTTATCAAATTCCTCGCTGGACATTTTTCCGACGACTAAATAATCGCTCCCCAGCAAACGCCAATCGCGAAAATAAACATCTTTTACCATTGACGGAAAACTGAGCATATCTTCGCGTGGAGTTGTGATAAAAAAACCACTACGCTGAAGATCATTCTCTACAAGTCGTCCAATATCAAAAGGCTCGGTGCTCGTGGTGTTTATGATGGGAGAAATTGCTATTTTGGTTGGTGAATCATTACCTTTAGTTACCTTTATCACGAGCTCACCCCAAGCTGACCCGCAAAAGAAGATTAAAACAATAAATATCCTCCGCCACACTAAACCGCATAAACCCATTTTTATAACCTCAAATCTTCCGGGCTAAATAACACAGTAACTTGGCGGAATCTTAACTCAAATAATCGACCGTCCATACCCTGAAGCTCTACAAATTGGTCTACTTTTCGGATAGCCTGCTCTACTGACCGGTCGAATGCGGCATCGCCGCTCGAGCTTTCTATTACAACCCCAACAATTCGTCCAGTGGGTACGAGAATAATGCGGACTTTGACTGTCATTCCCAACCGAGCACTCGGAGGCCTGCTCCAATTATCTGACAGACGTTGTCGAATAATCTGATAATAACTTTGTGTAGCTTCGTCATCTTCCCGCGCTTCAAGTTCTTGTGCCTCAAGGTCTAACATAGATTCCCAGTCAGCTATTTTTTTTCTTTGAGCCTCCTCAGCATCTCGTTCTTTTTTTCTCAATTCTGCAAGTTTTTTGCTTTTCAGCTCACTCTCTGCTGCCACCTTTTTAGCCCTAATTTCTGCATTTTGACGCTCTTTAGCATCGCGTTTTTGCTGTTCCCCATCTTGACGCTTTTGCACAGATTTAATTTGGTCAGACTGGTGTTTCTTCGAAGGCTTAGCAAATGATTTTGGCGAAAGTGCTACCAGTTCGGCTTTAATATATTTTGGTTGATAATATATTTTTTTTGACGGAGCTTGCCAATTAAAGAGAAACAAGTACATCACAAGCAAATGAATTAGCCCACTCACCGCACCGCCAACTAGATAGTACATTTTGTCCTCATATCAACCGCTACGGGGTTGCGTAACAAGACCCACACTGGCTGCACCTGCCTCTTGTAGCTCACTCATCAAATCAACCACAAACGAGTAATCTACTTTTCCGTCCGCCCATACCAAGACAGGTGTGTTGGGTGACTGGCGTAAAATTTTACTAACACGAATCTTTATATTTTCGAGCGTATCAGCGACATTCGAACCTCTTTCGTCAATCCAATAACTCCCATCTGCCTTAATCGATACAATGAGTGTCTCATTATCAGATAAGTTTAGCGGCGAAGAGTTGGTAGTCGGCAACTCTACTTCGACGCCTTGAATTAGTAACGGGGCAGCAATCATGAACACCACGAGTAGCACCAACATCACATCTATGTATGGGACGACATTGATCTCGGCGACTAGTTTGTTTTTTGCTTTTTTAATCTTCACAGATATATCTTTATTTGTATGGTCCTAGCGAGCATGAACTTGTCGATACAAAATACTAGAAAATTCATCAGCGAAAGTTTCATAGTTACTGTTAATTCGCTCCGCTAAAGCAGCGTATCGGTTGTATGCAATCACCGCTGGAATTGCGGCAAATAGTCCCATTGCAGTAGCGATCAAAGCTTCCGAAATTCCCGGAGCAACCGTGGCAAGTGTAGCCTGCTGCACCATAGCAAGCCCGCGAAACGAATTCATAATTCCCCACACTGTCCCAAAAAGACCGATATATGGGCTAACTGAAGCTACACTGGCCAAGAAAGGCAGATGGGTACTTAAATTATCTTCTTCTTTGGACAGAGCTATGCGCATTGCTCGGTCCGTACTTTCCATAATGGTGTCTGCATCAGAACCCTCAATACGAACAAGACGACTAAACTCACTAAAGCCAGCACGGAATATATTTTCAACCCCACTAGTTTTCCCGTCACGAAAATTTTCTGAAATTTCGCCATACAAGGTTGTAAGGTCGATACCGGACCAAAATCTCTCCTCAAACACTCTAAATTTCCGAGAGGCGGCACTCAAATACAACCACCTCTGAACAATCATAATCCATGAAATTAACGATGAAAGGAAGAGAATACCCATAACGCACTGCACTAAAACACTTGCATTAATTATCAACGAAAGTATCGATAAATTTTGCTCTGTCACTTGCGGTACCACGCTACTTGTTGATTTGTGATTTTAATCCCTCGAACATTATTTGAGGAAATTTTAATAAGTTTTTTGTGTGCACATCAATACACGCAAGCTTAACACTTGCTCTTGCAATGACTGTTTCATCTCGGGTAATGTCCTGATTCATTTCAATGGCGACGAGAGATACTTTTTTGATAGACCCTGACACGAAAAGCTGATCGTCTAAGTAGGCAGGCTGAATATACCGTAACGAAACATCTCTCACAACAAGTTGAGAATTTTCAGAAAGTGCTGGCTTGTTAAAGCCAAGAGCCCTGAAGTACTCAGTGCGCGCCCTCTCCATAAACTTTAAATAATTAGCATAATATACAATCCCACCAACATCGGTATCCTCAACATAAACCCTCACACAATGCGCGAAACTATCCATCATTTATATTAAGCTTTTGTTGTCCATCATGGTGCCCCGATTTAGGTTGAGGTAATCCAAAATGCTCATATGACTGTCGCGTCGCGATCCTACCCCGAGAGGTTCTCATCAAATAACCTTGCTGTATGAGGTAAGGCTCTATAACATCCTCTATGGTTCCGCGCTCCTCACTCAAAGCCGCTGAAAGACTATCTACGCCAACTGGACCACCGTCAAATTTTTCAATCAGCGTCAACATCAATCTACGATCCAGATGGTCAAAACCCTGTTTATCCACACTGAGCATATTTAGAGCGGAATCTGAGATCTTCTCATCAACAAACCCATCTCCTTTTACCTCCGCATAATCGCGTACTCTTCTTAAAAGTCGATTCGCAATCCTTGGAGTACCTCTTGCCCGCTGCGCCACTTGGCGCGCTCCGGCTCTATTTGCCTCTACACCAAGAATAGCCGCAGCACGCGTTACTATCGAAGCAAGATCGTCTACAGAATAAAACTCTAACCGCTGAACAATTCCAAAACGATCTCGCAGCGGGGAGGTTAATAAGCCTGCTCGAGTGGTGGCGCCGACTAATGTAAAAGGTGGCAGATCTATCTTCATCGAGCGCGCCGCCGGACCCTCGCCGATGATAAAATCTAAGTTATAATCCTCCATCGCCGGATAGAGAATCTCCTCAACAACTGAACTCAATCTATGAATTTCGTCAATAAATAATACATCACCTGGCTCAAGATTAGTCATCAATGCAGCTATGTCTCCAGGCTTTTCAAGCACAGGCCCTGATGTTGTCTTTAGATTTACACCCATCTCATTCGCAATAATATGTGCAAGAGTTGTTTTTCCCAACCCAGGTGGTCCGAAAACTAGACAATGGTCTAACGGTTCAGAGCGTCGCCGAGCCGCCTCAATGAATATTTCGAGTTGCTCCTTGACGACCGCTTGGCCAACATAATCCGAAAGTGAAAGAGGTCGAAGAGCTCTGTCATACTTCTCCTCAGTGCCCTCGGCAAAAGCGGATATAAGCCGGTCTGTTTCGATCATAGTTTATCCAAACTTGTCAACGGCAAGATAATATCATCTGAGAGCAAACTCTACCTACAAATCTATTTTAATAATCCATCTTGTTCATTAAGCGATTGGTACCTCATACCGATTTGGGCACTATTGACTGCTTGAGAGCTAGCTTTATTAACTCCTCCGTGGTTGTAAAGCCGCAGTCTGCAATACCGCTAACCATCTTGCTCGCCTCTTGCGGTCGATATCCTAAAGCAACCAGTGCACTCTCAGCCTCACTAAAAATATCGGAAAGCCTTACACTTTCGGGACCGGATTCCTCAAGAATTTCCTTTTTTGTAGATAATGTTTTTTTATACCTCATCTCAATTATAAGACGTTCCGCTGTTTTTTTTCCGACACCCGGGATAGCAACGAGACTTGTCAAATCATTCTTTTGAACACATTGGTCAAACTCTGTCGCCGTCATTCCAGATAAAATAGCTAATCCTAGCTTCGGTCCAACGCCATTTACTTTGATTAAGTGACGAAATAAATTTCGCTCGTCATAAGTTGTAAAGCCATATAGTAACTGTGCGTCTTCGCGAACAACAAAATGAGTGAGAAGTTTTATTTGAGATCCGATCGATGGAGTATCAAAAAAACTAGTTAATGAAACCAAAACCTCATAACCAATACCATTGACATCGATCAAAAGACTATCAGACTGCTTTTCTACTATTATACCAATCAGCTGCGCAATCATATTTTATTTTTTCTTAAAGCCATTCACAAAATGTTTCCACAAAAGCTTGGGTGGGGAATTCCGTTTTCATATTCGCCAATCTACTGAATTTAATTATTTCGACCACGCGCATAGCTATTTTTAAGTGATCCTTTTAAGGTTAAATTAGTCGTCATACTATGAGCATGGCATATTGCAGCAGCCAGAGCATCAGCTGCGTCCTCCGGTGGCGGTGAGGACAGTTCTAAAAGAGTGGTAACCATTAACTGAACTTGCCTTTTGTCCGCAGAGCCCGAACCCACTACCGACAGCTTTATGCTTTTCGCTGAATATTCACCAATATCAATACCAAATTTTACTCCAGCCAACAACGCGACTCCTCTGGCTTGGCCAAGCTTGAGCGCTGCACGAGGATCACGTGCAAAAAAAACTTCCTCTACGCTCATCTGCTCAGGTTTGTACTGATCCAGTATCCCACTTAAATCGTCAAAAATGATTTTCAACCGATCGGAGAAGATCCTCTCTTTCAAGTGGATAACTCCGCTGGCAACATAGGTCAATTTGGTTCTATGCACATCGATGACACCAAAACCAGTTCGACGTGATCCCGGATCAATTCCAATCACTCTAGTCATAAATTTTCCACTATCTCAAAAACCGGTTGGATACTTTAATCAAATATTCCCATCAATCATCAAAGTTACCGAACCGTCGAAGAAAAACTTGCATTATTGATTGGCTATTTCCCCGCCAACTTAATCGTAATCAACTATCCAGCATTTCCCCCGATGTAAATTTACCATCACTGTATATTAATAATTTCTGATCATTAAGCCGCTCAACTAATTTTGTAAGGAACACCTGCATGTCAGATTTAGTCAGAGACTCGACTGCCGCTGATATTCGTTGCTGACTATCGAACTGATAATTTTCATTTTCCAAATCTGTCCAATATCGACGACTTCTCTCCCCTAAATTTTTATCTTTCTGTGTTAAGCGATTCATTAGTCCATGTTTTTGCTCTAAAAATTTTTCCTGCGACAGTGTGGGTAACTGAGCTAAATATGTTCTTAAAAATTCCAGTGAGGCCGCCTCCAAACCACTTACACCCATAACCGGCGACTGTATCAAAAAAATATTACCCGTTCGGTCACGAAATCTCCTAGTACTTGTGTGAACGACATATCCAAGTTGACGCTGGGTTCTGAGCTCAGAGAAATATGGTGAGCGCAGGAGCTGTGCAGCTAGCGCACTCATAGCTCGAGTTCTGTATTCATCATCAGGATTTTGTACATACATTAATATTGCTGCATCATCATGGTCAACATTAATATCCAAAATCTCATTTTCAGTAATCGTTTTTAAGTCAGAGCGACGTATTTTGACATCTGCTAAATTAAGCTTTTCGCTCAAAATTTTATGAAGGTTACCAACATCACTTACTGCAACATTACCGTGCATTGCTGCCATGACAGCAACCCGTCTGAATCGCTCTTTACGCCACAACTCGAGATCATTCAATTCGACATGCTTAACTTCTTCCAATAGCTTATCAGGGGACCAGCTTGCTGAGAGCAATTCGTCTTGCAGCGCTCTGAGGGTCTGCATATATGGACGATCTTTTGACAAGTTATCTAGGGCAGTTGTCAAACTTTCTCTAATGGTCAAAAATCTGTGTTCCTCCAGCGGTTTGTCAACAACAGATTCGAGCACTTTCCCTAACAAACCAACTAATTTATCGTTATATCCTGTGGCCGTGACAACAAAACCTCTGTCGGATTCAGCTAGGGTATAATCCAAACCGGCAAGAAGAGCGGGATACGTTTCAGTGATTAGGGAATCATTTACTAGTTCTGAAAGCAACCTTGCCCTAGCATTATCCTCGAGAGTATGGAGACCACCATCGAAAAATAGGTTCAGAATAACGTTGCCTCTTGGAACCCCAAATTCCGTATCTGTATCAAGCCAAATTTGTAGATATTGATCATTTATTCGCCTGGATATTGAGAGATCATCTCCTGGTAGTAACATGGTATTTTCAGGAATAAAAGTGTTAGGAGTAGGGAGCCGCATATTAGCCGTGCTCACAGAGCCTCGCGGAATTGGACCAAGAGTAAGTGAATAGGGGACCTCAAAATATTTCTCCTCTAAGGATACTGTAACATCGGGATCTACGTGCTCGACTAGAACATTTTCTCTAGTTAAATACGCTAAATACTTCTTTATCAGGGCGGCATCAAAATTTTCCATGACATATGGAGCCACCAATAGTTCTTCTGGAGGATATTTATCAATCATAGGGGCAATTGAGGATACGAAATCAATAGGAGCGCCTCTTTCTTGGAAACGGAATTTAAGCGATGCTAATGCCGACTGCTCCTCATAGCGCCATAACTGTGGGCCTTCACTATTCAACATTTTAATAAACCCAAACAACATGTCAGATATTTCCGTAATATGAGTCCTTCCCTCGTTTGTGAGTGATATATTTACAGATAACACGCTATTACTGCGGTCAAAGTCTTGGGTTCCAGCGCCCAAACTTTCGATCCAACCATTTTTAGTCAGTGATTGGTGGAGGCTGCCCTCGCCCTCATGTCCAATTAGATTCGAAATATAAGCTACAGGCTTTTCCCGAAAATGAGGCCTTGGATTCGGTATTGGGAAGTTGTAGCTCACGGTATATATGTCCTTCAACGGTCTCGAGGACAAAACTGCTGGTACCTGTTCGTCTGTTAGAGGAGCGACTGACACATAACTAGGGCCAACATGTCGGTTCTGGATTTTACCAAAAACATTACTCACCATTCGCTGCATCTCATCCAAAGTATTGTTGGACAAAATCACTAATGCCATTTGATCAGAGGAATAGTTATTCCGGAAAAACAGTCTTAAATCGTCTTCGATCTTACCGGAGAGCGTATCCAATGAACCAATTGAAAAACGCCGAGCTGGATGTTTAGGATTTAATGCCTCCTTTGCTGCCATGTAACCTCGACGAGCATCATCCTTATACTGCATTTTGTACTCTGAATGAACAGCTTTTTTTTCCCGCTCGACATACTCAGGCGATAATAGGGGCGCAATGAAGAATTGAGCAAACCGATCTAGAGACTCTTCAAAAGCACTGGGCTGAATATCATAAAAGTAATTTGTGTGGTCGGAGGCTGTATATGCATTTGAGTATCCCCCGTTTGCTGTTACAAATTTTTGAAAAGAATCGACATCTGGATATTTTTTAGTGCCGATAAAAAGCATGTGTTCTAAAAAATGTGCAAGTCCCGGTCGAGATTCTGGGTTATGGTAACTACCACGATAGACGGTCAATGCTGCGGCAGATTTATCACTCGAAACATCTGATGCAAGCAGTATCCGCATTTTATTAGGTAGCTCAAGGTATCGATAACTACGGTTATCGTTTGGACTCTGTTTAATGAAAATATACTCTGTCTGTTGGTTACAAGAGACCAAAATTACACAAAGAAAAAACAAAGAGATTGTCTGAAAAAGTCGAAAAGTGGAGCCAAAAAAGCTTTTTTTCCGAAAAATAGGTTGTTTATTCATAGTCAGTGCCTCATACCCAAAATGAACGCAAACTTAAACTTTCCAAGACCCAAAGAAGTTTAGGCATAGTAACCAAACATGCGCGGACGTTGTGAGGAAAATGTCTCTTCTTCGCAGACCCCAAAGAACTTTCCGCAAAACAAGTAAATTAGTATTTTATAGTGGAGATTCAACACTAACTATTACTAAATTGATCCCAAAACCCTAAGGGGATTTTAGCATTTGAATAAACATTTTGAACATCATCAAGCTCCTCTAAATCATCAATAAGTGCAAATAATTTTTCTGTGCTTGCCAGATCTAATTGGATTTGCTGATTAGCCACCATGGTGATCTCGGAATTTTTAGGCGTAAACCCGAGGCCTGATAAATGATCCCTAACCCGAAGGAATTGCTCGAAATCCGTCTCCAGATCTACTATGCCCTCTTCACTTGATGTGACGTCATTCGCGCCAGCCTCCAGCGCTGCATCAAAGATCGCCTCCTCATCAATATCTGCGGGGTAACTAATTATCCCAACACGTCTAAAGAGATAAGCCACCGAGCCATCAGTACCTAAATTACCACCTCTCTTACTAAAGACATGACGAACCTCACCTACAGTCCGGTTCCGATTATCTGTCATACACTCGACGAGGATTGCAACACCACCTGGCGCATAGCCCTCATATGTAAGTTCGTCGTAGTTATCACCTTCCCCGGCTCCAGCTCCTCGGGAAATCGCTTTATCGACTGTGTCTCTCCTCATATTTGCCCCGAGCGCCTTATCAACTGCCCCACGAAGACGCGGATTGTCCTCAGGATTAGGGCCACCGGCTTTGGCGGCTACAACTAACTCACGTATCAATTTAGTAAATATTTTGCCCCGCTTCGCATCCTGCGCAGCTTTACGATGTTTTATGTTGGCCCATTTGCTGTGCCCAGCCATAATAATCTCCGAATCGCTGTTGGTGTAAGACCTAACCTCCTACCTTACGAAGTCTAACACCCAGTTCCTTGAGCTGTTGCGGCTCAACGCTGCTAGGCGCATCAGTGAGCATGCATGAAGCTGATTGCGTCTTAGGAAAAGCAATAACATCTCGAATACTCTCCGTCCCCAACATCAACATCAACAATCTATCCAGACCGAGCGCTATACCGCCATGAGGAGGTGCTCCGAATTTTAGGGCATCTAGTAAAAATCCAAATTTGTCCCGTTGCTCGTTTTGGGATATTCCCAACACTTCAAAAACCGCTGATTGAGTCACAGAATCATGGATCCTAATAGAGCCTCCGCCTAACTCAAAACCATTTAAAACAATATCATAAGCCCTCGACAACGAGTCCTGTGGCGCATCTATGATGTTGTCAACGGAGCAGACAGGTGCAGTAAACGGGTGATGTAGTGCGTTAAAAGAACCTCCATCTAATTTTTCAAACATGGGAAAATCAACGATCCAAACTGGAGCCCAGCTTTGAGAATATAAATTGAGATCTCTGCCAATTCGATTTCGGAGCGCTCCCAATGCCTCGGAGACAACAGAGGACTTATCAGCTCCAAAAAAAACTATGTCACCGTCTTCTACCGACATCCGCTCCATAATATCCATGGTAACTTTTTCACCTAAAAACTTGATGATGGGTGACTGGAATCCATCCAATCCCTGCTCAACCGAATTTACCTTAATCCAAGCCAAGCCTTTTGCTCCATAAATTCCTACAAATTCGGTATATTCGTCTATCTTTTTTCGCGACATATCACCCCCGCCCGGCACTTTCAACGCGGCAATCCTACTATCTGGATCATTTGCAGGCGCTGAAAAAACTCTAAACTCAATTTCAGCTAAAAGGTCTTTAATTTCAACTAACTCCAACGGGATTCTCAAATCTGGCTTATCCGAGCCGTAGCGTTCCATCGCCTCAGCATAGGAAATTTTTGGAAACACACCCAAATCAACACCCATATGCTCAAGGAATATTTCCTTGAGCATATGCTCAGAAAATGAGATCACATCGAACTCATCTACAAAAGATGCCTCTATATCGATCTGCGTAAATTCAGGCTGCCTGTCGGCTCGAAGATCCTCATCTCGGAAACATCTTGCAATCTGATAATATCGGTCAAACCCCGCTACCATCAATATTTGTTTGAAAAGCTGAGGAGATTGTGGCATGGCAAAAAATTGGCCCGGATAAGTTCTCGACGGGATTAGGTAATCCCGTGCGCCCTCAGGAGTTGCTCTGGTCATAATAGGTGTTTCTATATCAAGAAAGTTGTGCTTATCGAGATAGTTTCGGATGCTATGAGTAACCTTTGATCTTAATAAAAGGGCCCTCTGCATATCTGGACGCCTGAGGTCCATGTACCTGTACTTTAAGCGAATTTCTTCACTAACAGTAACATGTTCATCTAACTGAAAGGGTGGAGTTTCGGCATGATTTAATATTTCTAAATACATCCCATAAATTTCTACCTCACCGGTAGACATTAGAGAATTAATTGTGTCAGGAGTTCGAGCGCGAACTTTCCCAGTCACCTTAAGTACATATTCCGAACGGACACGGTCAGCTTCAGCGAAGTGGACTCCCGAATCACCATCGAACACAACCTGCACCGTTCCCTTCCTATCTCTCAGGTCAATAAAAATGACACCACCATGGTCACGTCTTCGATCGACCCATCCACATATAGTTATGTCTTCGTCGAGGTTGTCGCGCGAGATGGCCCCGCAGTAAATTGATCGATGCATAGCTAACAATTCCCTAAATTACCAAATTTTATTTAGAAATGTTCTTACCAGTCGTACTCTGGGTGATCTCTTTTGACACACTTTCATCCGAGCTGCCTTTTTCCAAGATTTTCGCTTCTTTCTTGTCCCCATCTCGGCTGAGATTTCGTTGTCCTTTCGTCTTGAAATCAGTTTCATACCAACCGCTACCACTGAGCCGAAAAGCCGCAGCAGAAATTTGTTTCTTAAAGAAGGAAAGCCCGCAGGCCGGACATTCTGAAAGCGTAGAATCGCTTATTTTTTGTAGTATTTCTTTTTCAAAACCGCAAGAAGTGCAACGATATTCATAGATAGGCATAAGTATCTCTTAGGTTAATATCTCCACAAACATCGCGATGATTAAACTAGTTTAGTATACAATATTTGGGCGTATCCGAGAATGGCTGGTCAAAGGAATTTTAAAAAAAATGGATCTTGTTTTCACAAAAGGCTCTTAGTTTTTTCACAAATCTTTTGGTTTAAAATGTCTAGAGAGGAAAAGTGGTATTGCTTTACCAGAACACACAGGCAATTTAAACTGAAAATAACACAAAACAGAATGAGAAAATGGGATGCGTGCGAGCAAATACTTGCTAACGACACAAAAAGAAGCTCCTGGGGATGCGGAGATCATAAGCCACAAGTTAATGCTCCGTGGAGGCTTCATTAGACAGCATGCCTCTGGCCTTTATTCTTGGCTTCCACTCGGACTGAGGGTGTTTAGAAAAATTGAAGCGATCATCCGTGAAGAGATGAACAATGCTGGCGCAATAGAACTAAGCATGCCCTTGGTGCAACCGGCAGAGCTATGGCGGGAATCTCAACGCTGGAGCAAATTTGGTCCTGAACTACTCAGAGTAAAAGATAGGCATGAAAGAGATTTTTGTTTGGGCCCGACGCATGAAGAAATCATAACGGATATTGCTAGGAATGAGATCCGAAGTTATCGGCAACTACCAATAAATTTATATCAGATACAAACAAAATTCCGAGATGAAATAAGACCACGGTTTGGCATTATGCGAACTAGAGAATTTTGTATGAAAGATGCCTACTCCTTCCATTTGGACCAAAACTCGCTACAGCATACTTATGACGTCATGTTCGACACTTATCACAAAATTCTATCTAGAATTGGCCTAAATTTTCGATCAGTTATTGCGGATACTGGAAGCATCGGCGGAAGTCACTCTCACGAATTTCATGTAATAGCAGATACTGGGGAGGATGCAATCGCCTTTTCGGACAAAGGTGGATATTCGGCAAATATTGAGAAAGCTGAAGCCATCGCGCCAAAAGCGGAACTAATCACAAAGCATCCTCAGATGATAGAGATTAAGACCCCCGGAATCAAAACGATAAGTGAACTTAGCAGGTTTTTAGATGTTTGCAAGACTGATTTGGTAAAGACTCTACTCGTTTGTTCAAAAAAAGAAAATGGTGACAAAAGGTTATCTGCAATAGTCCTCCGGGGAGATCATCAGCTGAATATGTTAAAGGCTGAGAAGGTTCTTGAATCCCGTGGTGAACTTGCACTAGCCACGAGGGCCCACATTAAGGAAGTTGTTGGGTGCTCAGCGGGATCTGTCGGACCAGTTGACCTTAACATAGATCTATTTGTTGATCACAGTGCCGCAGCACTCGGATCTTTCGTATGCGGCGCCAACAAAGACGACCTTCATTTTACCGGAGTGTGTTGGGACAGAGACTGTCCGCCTTTTAAAGTTGCAGATTTGAGAAACGTTATCAATGGTGATCCAAGCCCTGATGGTGTCGGAAAATTAAAAATCGCGCGCGGTATCGAGGTGGGCCATATTTTTCAATTAGGCAAAAAGTATAGTTCCTTGATGAAAGCGACGGTGTCGAACGAAGCGGGTCAAGATACTCCAATGTACATGGGTTGCTATGGAATTGGAGTCGGAAGGTTAGCCGCAGCATCTATAGAGCAGAATCATGATAGCAATGGAATTATATGGCCAGAGTCGATCGCCCCTTTCCAGATTGCGATAATACCCATAAATCTTCACAAGTCTGCAGCTGTCAGAGAGTATAGCGAAAATATTTACAAAGAATTGATGGTCGCCAGCTACGATGTGTTATTCATAGACCTAGAAAAAATTCGGTTGGGGAATATGCTTGCCGATGTTGAGTTAATCGGTATACCTCATAGACTAGTTATTGGCGAGAGGGGATTAAGTAATGGTCAAGTTGAATATCGTCATCGTAGCCGGGGCAACAATGAACCAGTGGCTATCGGAGCCGTGTTGAGCTTCATAAAACAACATGTTAACAAACGTGGTCCACCACTACATCTCTGAAAAAGGCATACGCAAAATTTGTGGCTTAGATAGTCCGAACTGGTGCAAAAAAGCCAATGGAGGCGAACAGTTTGAAGTGGCAAAAAAGCGTCTACTGGCCCTTTTGCAAAGGTCGTCTCCGCCAAGTCTTTGCACCCGCTCTGCAATCCCAGAGGCACTGTCAATCAAATCTGCTCCACTAAAAATCTCTCTCAAGCTAGTTGCGATTAACGGAAAGTGAGTACATCCAAGGACAATTGCGTCGTATCTAAAATCAGCTTTACGTCCAACCACCGAACGTACAAGATCAGTATGTTCACCTTTATGCAATGAATCCTCAGCTACTTTTACCAAATCTACGCTTCCAAAACGATGAACGGACACCCCAATGGCATAGCTCTCTACCAAATTATCTATGTATGATCCTTCTACCGTTGAGGGAGTGGCTAACAATAGTATTTTCCCTTTAGGATAACGCTCACATGCTGGTTTAATCGCTGGTACAACACCGACTATGGGAATATCATATGCTCTCCTGAGGGTAGGCAGTATATAGGTACTTGCTGTATTACATGCAACAACTATCATCGCGTGATCAAGCTGATTTTGTGATGCCGAAACCAGACGTTTTACACGAGAAACAATCTCTTCCGCACCACGGTTTCCATAGGGGTATCCCGCATAATCGGCAGCATATGTATATGATAAANTNGGTATTTTTGTTAAAATTGCCNTTAAAATTGTGAANCCCCCACTACCAGAATCTATTATCAACAATGGTCTAGCCATGACTGGTCCGTTTTGATTGAATTCACGTTTTATGTAAGAACCAATTACTCACATGGGAGCTGATTCAAATTTTGCTCAACTGCGTCCAAAAATCCGAATAAATCAACCACAGTTTCACTATTTGGATCCGTTGTCTTGCCACTTAAATCTCCAGTAATGACACCCTTCTCCACAGTCATGATAAGGGCATCTTTAAGGTTTTTTGAGTAGCGAACAAGAGCGTTATTGGATTCTTTTAAACCCAAGTTCTCCAAGCTATTTGCCACAGCATATAGAAGAGCTGAAGAGTTAAATACCGCCTCTTTGCCACCCGATTGAATATATTTCTCATATAAATCATGTGCAGTACCATGAGGGGCCTCATAAAGCATGGTCCCGTCCTTGCTTTCAATAATAGAGCTTGCCGTCGCTAGGCTTCCCCCTAAGGCTGCGGCTATATCCGAAAATATGTCACCATCTAAATTTTGCGCTGGGTATAGCGCATTCCTTGGCGGATCAGTAATCATCTTTCTCAATTGACTTGAAGGCCGCATTATCATGTAGGAAGGAGGAGGTGTGTCTCGGCGAGCTAATTCATGCCTGACCTCAGATATTACAGAGCTAAAAACCTCATCATACTGCATATACTCCCGCTTCAACCCAAAATACACCTCTTTGTCATTATTTGATGCCTCACGAAAAACCTGACTCACCCAATCCTTAATAGCAAGTCGGTCATTTGACATGAAAAGTATTGGATCACCCTTTTTTACTTTCCGAGCATGCTTTTCTTTCCCATCTACAATGACTTTGATGATCCCATCCTCTGCGATTGGCGCGTTAAAACTTCCATATTGATCTCCCCCTCCGGCACTCATACGAGATATCGACACATGGGCTCTCCTCTCTGGAATACCGAATCTTTTCAGATGCCGCACTAATTTATATAGTTTACGCCCAGTGGTATTGTCAGGAACGCCCCAAAGAGCCCTTTTAGGAGGATTTGCGATTAATCGAGCCGCCTGAGCATCAATAAGCTCATATCGGTACTTCAACTCTCTCTTCTCTAGTTGCTGCCGGTAATGTAACTCGTAAACTTCTTCAATAGCCAACCGCATCACACCATCATAGCCAGGTATTACGGTATCTTTTAAACCAAGGTAGAGATCTCTACTTTCATCCAAGCCTCGTGCGAAAAATTTATGAGCCCATGCCTTTACTTGTTTAACATCATTTGTCGCGAGCAACCAGGGGTCACCTTTCCCTATAAATCTTCTATGTAGTTCTTCTGGATCCCCGCTTTCACCTACAAATATGAGCTTCGCAACGCCAGTCGCATTGGATAATTCATTATAGCTATGCTTGATTCCCCCATTTTCCATCGTATCGACTTCAATATCACGACCAATCCAATCAGGTTTCCGTACCCGTAGGTTTCTAAATTGGATATCCTCTCTAATAATATTTCCCCCAATACCCTTGCGGATCGCACCATTCGGCGACTTAATTGCGAGCCTATTTAACTCCTTCTCTATGACTGACGGATATTTTTCAAGAAGCGTCTGAAGTTGAACCCGATTTACCGTCATTCCCGCGTTCTTTACCCCAACTCCATGGTGCTTCAGAGCCTCAATAGCATCACGCACAGCCTGACCATTTGTGAGAAAACGATTTTCAGCGGTTAAATCAATCTCGATGAGTTGAATTGTAAGCGGTTTCTTAACGAACTGTTCCAAGATGCGCTCGAAGGCAACCTGTGCCATCTCGTCTCCATGCAAGACAACTAGCGGATGTTTGACGACAATATTACTCATATATGCAATTTCCTTAAATAAAACTAACAGGGTCCTATTACTAAGAAA
Organism: Porticoccaceae bacterium; assembly: GCA_002731695.1. GTDB lineage: Bacteria > Pseudomonadota > Gammaproteobacteria > Pseudomonadales > Porticoccaceae > TMED48. Next base: position 3,170 of record PCCK01000006.1, on the reverse strand, counting down.
AACCAGAGAGGCGAATCAAATATATCCTAATATAATAGTTTACCGATTGAGCTAAATAGTAACCAGATACAATTGTAAAAAAACGTGAAAAAGTTCAGTCTAAGAAACACTTACTTAATCTATAGCCTCATGAGATGGTATAGTAACCCAGTACAAATGATTTACATTCGATCAATGGAAAGTAGTAAAAAACTAATCAGTTGGTGAAAATGAAAAAAATCAATTTCCTCTACAAGAAACTTCTAACCATAATGGCAGGAGTAATACCTATGGTTTGTGATTGTAATGGCTAGACCCACCAAAGCACTGATCGATGTAGAGGCTTTAAGGAGTAACTATGCCCTCTCACTGCAAAAAACGGGTGGTAAGTGTATGCCTATGGTCAAGGCTAATGGTTATGGTCATGGCACGGAGATAGTTTGTCGTGCGCTTGAAAATGCTGAAGCCTTTGGTGTTGCATCCATCGAGGAAGCAATGGAAATTCGATCTCTCGGGATAATGGTGCCTATCCTCCTGCTGGAAGGCACGTTTAGTGCCGATGAAATTTTAACTGCAGAGAAATATAATTTTTGGTTACTAATTGAAAATCATCGCCAAAAACATGACTTAATCAAAGCTCCAATTAAAAAGGCATTGAATCTGTGGCTAGGTATTGACACAGGATTACATCGCCTAGGGTTCCACCCCAGTGAGATCTCTTCAGTCTACAAAGAACTTATGTCGAGTAAAAAAATGAAAAGCACTTCTGTCCTAGCATCACATTTTGCCTCGGCAGATCAACCCGATAATGCGACGGTAGCACTGCAGCTGGAGACGTTCGATGATGCATATGCCCAAATAGAGATAGCACCGAATCATCATGTAGAACAGAGTATTGCTAATTCCGCAGCCATTTTGAGTTTGCCAACATCATACCGAAATTGGCAAAGGCCTGGTTACATGCTTTACGGGAATAGCCCATTTCCCCATGAAAATTTGCATGAAGGATTACAGCCCGTAATGCATTTTGTTTCGGCGGTTACCTCAATACGTAACATTAATCATGGAGAATCTGTCGGTTATTCGGCAACTTGGACAGCGAGACGAAAATCAACAATTGCCACGGTTTCCGCGGGTTATGGTGATGGATACCCACGACATGCACCCAACAATACTCCGGTATTGATCGGTGGAAAGCGTCAGCCCCTAGTGGGCCGTGTTTCTATGGATATGATAACTATCGACATAACTGATGAACCAGAAATCCAGATCGGCGACGTGGTTACATTATGGGGGCCGGACTTACCAGTTAATGAGATAGCACGTGTTTGCAACACAAATGGCTACGAATTACTGAGCGGAGTCACCTGCAGAGTACCAAGAATCGCAATTAACCAATGAGTCACAGTATGGTAAGTTTTTTGAGTAAAATTCAATCAACTATTACCCTTCCATCGAACTAAGCCGGGCACGTCGATATCATACAAATCCAGTAGCCTTATTACCGTATGATCCACTATATCTTGAATTGAACTAGGTTTATTATAAAACGCTGGGACGGGGGGACATATTAACGCACCTAATCGGCTAGCACGTAATAAAAGTTCGCAATGACCTAAATGTAAAGGCGTCTCACGGGGCACGAGAATAAGTTTTCTGCGTTCCTTCAGAACTACGTCGGCTGCTCGGATTAAAAGTGTGTCAGAAAAAGAGTGTACCACCCCAGAAAGGGTTTTCATGGAACACGGTGCGATAATCATTCCACTCGTCTTAAATGAACCACTGGCAATACTTGCACCGATATTTTTGTTACTGTGAACCTTATACGCAAGAGACTCGACATCGTCAACGGACCAAGCTGTCTCAATGGAGATATTCATCCTAGCGCTAGGACTCATAACTAAATGAGTCTCGATGCTACTCTTTTCCGCCAAAAGTTGCAAAAGGCGTATACCATAGATCACCCCACTGGAACCTGACATCCCGACGATCAATTTCATGAGAACCCCACACTCACTACTTTTTTAACTTTTCATTTAACGATAAATAACATCATGAAAATCAACCCATTGATAGAACTACTTTTCCTCTCGCTCGCCGTTGAGAAATACACTCGAATGCCTCAAAAAATTCATCCAGCGGATAAACCTCTGTGACAAGGGGAGAAAATTTTTCCTGATCTACCATTTCGACGAGCTCCCTAAAATTGTTTTGAGAAGCAGCTGGATCTCTGCCTGCCCATGAGCCCCAAAAAACTCCAACCAACGAGGCGCCTTTCAGCAGCGCCAAGTTGAGTGGCATCCGCGGTATGGATCCAGACGCAAATCCTATAACAAGGAACCTCCCATCCCACGCAACAGCGCGAAACGCCTGCTCAGCCAAATCTCCACCCACGGGGTCATAAATGATGTCAGCCCCCTTACCTTTGGTAATCTCTTTAACAGTATCCTTAAGATTTTCAGTGGAATAATTAACTCTTAGATCTGCTCCTGCCTCACATGCAAAATCAAGTTTTGCTTCAGTGCTTGCCGCAGCAATAATCTTGGCGCCCATTGCCTTCGCAATCTGTATACAAGCTATGCCCACACCTCCTGCCGCGCCCAGAACAAGTACCGATTCTCCCCGCTTGAATTCAGCTCTTTGTTTCAGTGCATAGTACGAAGTGCCATAAGTGATTGCGAAGCCGGCGGCCTGTTCAAAAGAAAGGCTCCCCTTTAAAAATGTTGAATACTCAGACACGACAACCTGTTCAGCAAAACCACCAATCTGCAGTGTTGCAAAAACCTCATCTCCAATTGCTCGAGTGGTAACACCTCTACCAATCTTCGAAACGACACCGGATACCTCTCCACCAGGGACAAATGGTGGGATTGGTTTGAACTGGTAGTTGCCCTCAATAGTCAAGATATCAGGAAAATTTACACCGGCGGCTTTGACGTCGATTAGAACCTCACCATCACCGGGCTCTAATTCTTCTTGATCTTTTAAAACAAGATTCTTGGCGGGCCCAAATTCATTGCAAGTTAGAGCTCTCATATTAAATATCCCTCAATTTTTCTTGAAAAAGCACCGTCTCCAAGCATACATACTAATCTGTCAGCTTATAATTTCTTTTAGCCATCTCCAAAAATTTATCTGCCTGTTGATATCCCCCAACAAACAATTTCTCCTCTTTAGGGTCATTAATTGCT
>PCCK01000005.1 GCA_002731695.1 Porticoccaceae bacterium | reverse complement strand
CTAACTGACTGGCCAAAGTAAAATCGATCATAAGTCTTTCCTATCGTAAAACATGTGTTAGTATTCCTCGCATACCTTGTCAAATGCCGATCTTGCAAGTGCGACGGTTTTTGTTGGTACAGCATCTCCTTTCCTTAAGAGTGCTTTTTAGACGCGCAAAGTTTATGATCCGGTCACGCCTCATCAGGCAAAAGTCTATGAACCCAGCAATGCCGACATAAGTTAACGTATCGACCAAAGCCCCACTGCGATCTGCCAACTCATCCTCAAGGCGCTCATAGAACACAAATAGCTTACGTCCGTTCAGCCAACGCAACCTCCTTAAAAAACAGCCAAAGTCTACTTATGAAATATCACCAGTTGTTCGTTATCTTGTAAATCTCCGAAGCGAATCACCTAAATCGAGGCTGAGTTTAACAAGGATCCAAACACCACGTTGTAAAAAAACGATCATAGCAAACGATAAAACGCACGAGAGAGCTGATTTGTAGTCTTGTAGAGGTCTCTTAGACCGTGCTGTCGGTTATTCAAAAAAGCGAACCCAACCCCATTTTCGAGATCTCCGAAAGCGGTCTCACCACCGATGCCGGAGTGCCCAAATCGCCGTTTGGTGCTCGAAATAGGAGTAGTGGGCGAATCTACCATAAATCCAAGTCCAAATTTAAAAGGAAGTCCGAATAGCACTGTATCAGGTCCATTTGACTGAATCTTGGTAGCGATATCTATCGTTTCGGGCGCCAATAACCGAAATCCATTTCGATTACCGCCATTGCTCAAGATGCCGTAGAGCATCGCGAGGCTAGCGGCCGTTGCATGGCCATTAGCAGCAGGGATCTCAGCTAACCGCCAACTTCGGGAGTTGACAGTTGTTGCTGGATCAAGATTTGCTGGGAACGCCACATGAAAATCGTCACAGCATACCGCATCCTTAATATTTTTTAGGGTTTTTGGTAATATGAAGTCAGGGCAATAACGCATAAAATCAATGCTCGGTAAGATCTTTGGCGTTCTCGACATTACTTTCTCAGCGCATCGTGCGATATCCGATGCATCAAGACCAATCTTAAAATCTATTTCGAGAGGTCTAGCAATCTCATCTTGAAAGTATTGGCCAACCGAGCGTCCATCAACACGTTTGATAAGCTCTCCCACCAACCAGCCGAATGTGAGTGCATGGTAGCTTTGCTTAGCACCGGGCACTCCAAAAGGGCGCTGATGTGCTAGCAGTTTCGTGAAGAAGTTCCAGTCATGCCAATGCCCCTCAAGTATTGAATCGCGAAACCCATGCATGGCAGCGCGATGGCATAGGAGGTCAAAAACTGTGGTAGCACCTTTTCCTTCGCAATCATACTCGGGCCAGTAATGCGCCACAGTCTGCTCTAAATCGAGCTTCCCTTGCTCAACCAGACGGGCCGCGCAGATTGCAACGACACCTTTTGTGACAGAAAACACATTCACAATTGTGTCATTGGCCCAAGAATGCTTCCGCTGTTTATCTCGATACCCGCCCCAGAGGTTAACTACCATCTGACCATCGTACTCAATTGCAAGGGTAGCTCCCAACTCATGACCACTCATGATCGCCCTCCTGAACACATCGGCAACCTTTGTGAACCTGGAATCACAATCCCCTGAAATCACAGCTCAGACCTTTGATGTTCTGATGACAATCATTTCTCCAGAGCTCGTCATAGCGCTTGATTAATCTGAAGAAAATGGCAAGTTTGTGACATAACTATATATGAACACAGCAAATGGGACCACATACGTCAGTATGGCAGCACGCCATCTAAATTCCGCCATTCCAAATAGTGCATGCCATTGATTGATTAACAAAAGAATAGTCCCAACTACTATCGCTGTTTTTAAAGCCCTGAAAATAACATGCCTTGGGATTTTATAAAGTGATGACATCATTTAACAACACCCAATGATTATTAGCGTAAGCATAACTAAATCAGGAAATAGTGACTACTCGAAGCTAACGATCGAGAAAAATCAATCTACGTCGATTGCATAGCTACCCCACTTTGATCGACAATACTGATATCAATAACAAATAACTCGAGGTTCTAGGCGGTCAAAGGATGAACAAAAAATTTCTGAAAATTGTTAACGGACTAAGCTGGACCACCGAATTAAGCGAGAAACTTCTCTTAGGGATTATTGGTGTCGCGACATGTGTAGCATCGATCCAGCATATTTATGGAATGGTGCTTTCTCAGCAGGTGCTTTTAGCGGACCTCTTTATGCTATTTATCTTTGTCGAGATAATTGGGATGGTTGGTGCGTTTTACAGCACCAGTCGTATTCCCGTAACCCTACCTATCATAATTGCCATTACTGCACTGTGTCGGCTAATCGTGATGCAGAGCAAAGAAATGGATGCATTCCTTGTCTTGGCAGAAGCCGGAGCTATTTTAGTATTATCAATCGCAGCATATGTCATGAGCATGAAAGATAAAATTAGTCTTGAAAAGAAAAAGAGTTTGCGGGAAGACAAAAAGTAGCTACTCCACCACTCTTTTCATTGAATAGGAAAAAGTCTATGTTCCAGTGATCTCTAATAAATCGTTATAGAATGCAACTATCTTGGTTTTTAATACGTTATTCCAGAGAGCACCTATAACATTCGAGACTCATAATCATGCAAAATCCCCATTTGGTCTCAATTTTATCAGCTTTGACGCTGATCGTCGCTTGCGGTGGCGGAGGCACCAATCAATCGGCCACGTCTGATGGTATGACTTCTGCAACAAATGAAGTGTCCGCAGAAAACAGCGGCATTAATGATTCTTCGCAGACTTCAGTAGATACCTCTGCAAACTCCCCGAACGCAGGGACTCAGGATGTAGAATGCTCCTATACTTATGATGTATTCAATGACTCCGCCTCTGTTGATATGCAGAGTTGGGCAAGGTGGTCTTGTGATGGAACCGAGAGAACACTCACTGCAAATGGGATTCCGGATCACTCTGTGGGTACCTTTCCAAATTCAGGAAACCCAAACACAATCTCCACACAGTCTGTATCAGCTGCTTTTACCTTAAATCCGGAAACAACGTCTACGTCAACAACTATGGGAGGCCCTCGGGGAGTAACTGGTTATATATTAAACGGAGTTAAGATCGACGCAGGCACAGCTGGCACCTGCAGTGACGATGGTACTAGTTGCGCTATGGCGCCACCGATGCAGGGAAGCTGGAGTATTGAAGCATTGGGACAGAACTCGTTTAATTTCGGGGATGACGAAAATCACGCCCATGTTCAGCCCACTGGCGCATATCACTACCACGGTATACCAGAGGGCTTCGTTACCAAACTAAATAAAGGGGTCGCAATGACCCATATCGGGTGGGCTGCAGATGGTTTTCCCATCTATGCTCGTTACGGTTACAGCGATGCAATGGACGCAAGTTCTGAAGTTATAACCATTAAGAGTAGTTATCAGTTGAAAACTACATCCGACCTAAACCGAGCTGATGATTCTCTGTACCCGATGGGTACGTTTACGCAAGACTATGAGTATATTGAAGGAAGCGGTCACCTCGATGCATGTAACGGGCGTATGGGCACGACCCCAGAGTTTCCCCAAGGTATCTACCATTATTTTGCAACGGATACATTTCCATTTCTCCAGCGATGCGTGAACGGAGCCCTGTGACTGCGGTGAAACCTTCACCGATTTTGAATTTGGCCACTTTGATTTTTAGTTTACTCTGCTTAACTACATTTGCGAGCGCTCATCTTATGGATGGGCGTCATGGAACTTTGAACATCACCAATGGAGGAGGTTTTTTGGTTCTGGCTACCCCCGAATCGATGTTCTTAGCCTTTGACAAAGACAAAAATAAAATCCTTTCCCAAGGAGAATTGGCCTCGAGCTATGATGAAATAAAACGGCACATACAAAATCATGTTCAGCTACTAGATAACGATAATAATGCCCTCCGCCTTGAGGGAATCATGCTGTCGCTCGCCCCGTCAAATGGAGAGCAGGGTAACTCTGGAAGAAACTTGATAATCTTGGGACGCTTTGCATTGGAGCAAATGCCTGACGAGTTATTCCTTAAAATTACCCTCGGAACTAAAACTCAAGAGGATAACTATTTTGAGGTAGAAGTTACCGGCAATGGATATTCTCAGACCATGTCTTTTTCATCCGAGAAAATACGAAACCGTGTGATCAATACAATTTTTTAAAGGCAATCCCCCTCCCGGAGTCAATCTCTAAAGCTTATTATTACTCACATTTGAGAAACAAGAGTTTCTATTGGTGGTACAATAAAATAAAAACGGGATTTATATGAGGGAAGTAGTCGTTATAGACAGTGTGCGGACTGGTTTAGCAAAATCATATCGAGGCAGTTTTAATCTTACACGCTCAGATGACATGACCGCACATGTCATAAATTCCTTACTCGACCGGAATCAAGAAATTATGTCTGAGGAGGTAGAGGATGTTATCCTCGGCGTTGCAGAGCCTATTGGTGAACAAAGTAGTAATGTTGCTCGATTGGGAGTATTACTTTCAAAACTGTCGGCTAGTACCGCGGCCACAACAATTAACCGCGCATGCTCGTCCGGTGTGCAATCTATTGCATTCGCAGCGAACCAAATCGCCTCAGGTCAAACTCAAATCGCAATGGCTGGCGGCGCCGAATCTATTTCAATGTTTCAGCGTCAAGAAGAGGGCCATTATCAAAAAAATCCGGTCTTGCTAAGTAAGCGACCCAATATCTTTATGAGTATGGGCGAAACGGCAGAAGTGGTAGCAAAGCGGTACAAAATTTCCAGAGAGGCTCAAGACGAATATAGCCTTCAAAGCCAGATTCGTTATGCGAGGGCGGTCGAGCGAGAGCTTATGCGTGATGAAATAGTCCCTATGAGCACTTCAATGAGGATGATTGACCGGCAGACAGGCGAGACGTCTCTATCAACTGTCTCAGTTAATTCCGATGAGTGCAATCGACCCAATACTACACTTGAAGGATTGGCCGCACTGAGCCCAGTGTTCTCCAAAGATGGTTCTGTAACCGCTGGCAACTCGTCTCAACTAAGTGACGGGGCATCAATGACACTCCTGATGAGTGCCAGTCGAGCAGAGCAGTTAGGGCTGAACCCAATTGGAATCTTTAGGGGTTTTACGGTTGCGGGTTGTGAGCCTGACGAAATGGGTGTAGGCCCCATATTCTCTGTACCAAGACTGCTAAAGAACGCAGGTATGAATATCCATGACATTGATCTGTGGGAGCTAAATGAGGCGTTCGCCTCTCAGTGTGTTTACTGTAGGGATAAACTGAGCATTGATAATGAAATATTCAATGTCAACGGGGGAAGTATATCAATTGGGCACCCATTCGGCATGTCGGGATCCCGCATGGCTGGCCATATCCTCCGAGAACTCAAACGACGGAAAAAAAAATATGGTGTGGTAACTATGTGTATTGGAGGCGGTCAAGGTGCCTCTGCACTGTTTGAGGCAACATAAACCTACAACCGATAAACCCGTTTTGCTGTGCCTTCAAAAAGAAGTCCATTTTCCTCCTGATTAAAACGGCGTCCGATCTTTTTAAATGCATTCCAAAGCACTGCATAAGAAACCGATACTTTGTCTACTGGAAAATTACTCTCGAACATACACCGCCGTGGACCAAAGCAATCGATCATGTGCAAGTAATAATCTTGGTGAGCACGAACAATATCATCGGACGATGCTGGTAACTCACGTTCATCCCAACCCCAACCATTTATCACCATCGCAAGCCCCCCAAGTTTTGCTACAACATTATCACACTCTGCTAAATCAGCTACATCTCGCTTCCACCGCGGATATATCTCAGACTGCTTCCCCTTGTATGGACCAATACCTAAAGGCCCTCCAAAATGATCAAATATGATCGTTGTCTCAGGGAATGTCCAAGCTAAATCTATCAACTCACGAATCTGAGTGTGAAGAAGCCATGCATCGAAAGACATACCAGCGGGCGCCAACTTCGCAAACCCACGCCGAAAATCCGAGTCGAGCAACAAATGTTTGACTCGACCTGCATAACGATCAACGGCGGGTGGATCTGGATAGTATGCGGCGGAGTGACGAATTCCCTTTACACGCCCCTTACCTGCATCCAAATGAGCACCAATGACTTCCTCAACAGCATCCCCAAGCCTTAGATTCGCATGGCTGACGATGCCTAAAATAGGTGGTCTTCCATCCGCCATTTCTGTTAGAGAAATTTCTGCCTCTGCTGATACAAAATCGGTTTCTCCAACTGGGCGCAGAGCCTCTGGGCCTTCTTTACGATAATCCGCACTACACTCTACAAAAACCGTACCAATTATGTTGTGCCCAGAATCGGTGTCCTCCCATAGATCAGCGAGTTGATAATCATCAACCGCTTTATCTCGCCAAAGATGATGGTGTGGATCAATTATCGGTCTTTGTGGATCGATAATATCCTCAACAACCTGTTCCAGCCAATGCTTACGCTCCATATCTTCTCCTCCCCGCCCGCTCTTTTTATATCTTCCACTGTATCCTAACAAGGAGGCAAACTATCACCACGGAAGTTTTTTTCATCGATATTAAAAAATGAACCGCTGTCTCTCAAACTTTTTACATTGATTATTTTGATTAATACCCTCGCCGAGTCCAACGGATTTATGTTGCCTCTAAAACCCCGTCATACCTGTCTTGACAAAACCTTGATGCAATAAGAGCAGTGCTATTCCCCGAGAACGCAACTCTTCACTCATACTTTTTACTGTTATATTTAGTGCGCTTTTTGACATTCTATACCCGTAACTGCGTCTGGAGGAATTTTCTTTCATTGAGCCCAGTTTACTTATCAACATCCCGATTTCAGGTTGTTGCGGGAGCTATGGCAAAAAATGTCTGCACCATAAGAATAAGCCTAACCATATTTACTTGAAACTATTTAAGTACTTAAGATTGATGAAACGTTGAAAAAGTTACTGGCCTGATCAAACCCGCGACGTATATCAACCAATCAAATTTGACTGAACCCATTGAGCGAAGGCCCACCCGCGCGGCAACCTGATTGGTTACATCAAAATTTTCAATAAAATTTTTTGGCCTAACACCTCTTAAGATTTGCGAAGCTTCTCGGCAAAATGCGTAAACCTCGTGGCGAGATTGCACAAGCTACCTTACAAGACTTAGACCGTTACCTTGGTTAGAGCCAACAACCCCGATTTTCAAAACACCCAAACAACACCCCTGCAACCATATCAAGGATAACTTAGCTGAGCCTTTTTCAACCCCTCCAAAGAAAATTTTTTTTTACCTTCTTTTATGTGCTCGTCTAAACCGGCTACAATTTTCGAAATAACTAATCGATAAAAATTTCACTTTCGATTGTACACCCAAGAAAAACATATTAATCTTCGCTAACACACCATGAATGTGTTTCATTGTAATCCTCTAGAGATCCCCCGCAAATGCAAGAATTTGCTAAAATTGCCATTTTCCCCATACCGGATATGGTGGCGTTTCCAGGTACTGTAGTCCCACTACATGTTTTCGAGCCCAGATATCGGAAAATGGTAGAGGAGTCGGTTGCCAGAAACCAGATGATTGCAGTTTGTAACATCGAAAAACAGATAAGTCCTGCAAAAAAAAACTCCTCCTTGCAAGAAGTGCTTACCTCAAACCAGGCTACATATCAGCCAAGGACGATCTTCAGCGCAGGATTTTGCAACCCTCCGGAAAAGACTAAGGACGGGCGACTTTATGTAACCATACATATAGCGCAACGTTACAAGCTCATTGAAGAAATTCAGACACTTCCTTATCGCATTGCCAAGTGCTCTGAATTGCATGACGATAGTACTGATTCAGAGGCTCTGAAGCCACTGCAAACAAAAATTGTCAACTCTCTTACAATGTTGACAAGCCTTGAATCGCCGCCCCAAGTGAATGATTTTGACAGGGTTTCGTGGCTATCAGTCGATCCCATATCGTTTTCTTTCAAAATATTTCAGCTGCTTCGATTTGATTCAGAAACAATGCAAACACTTCTGGAAATGACAAATCCTAAACAAAGGTTGAACACAATTTCCGAAATACTAAACCAAATCTGAGGCCTAGAGCTTCCCTGACTTGTGATTAGGTGATACTAATAGCCTTGGCGCTCCTGTGTAGGTACAATCATCCAAACAAAGTGTAAGACTTTTCAATCATAATAAAAGACAGCAGTTGCAAATCATCTCGGTCTGAAAATTTGTAGGAGGCTTACAAGCTATGCGTGTCTACTTACCGCTGTGTTACACCTTACTTACGTGTGGACATCTCCACGCCGACGTCCCAACCGATGACAACATATCGGCTCCACCTTCGATCAAAAAATCGGTAGCATGGGCAAAAACACTACGTGGCTCTCTTAAAAAACAAATCCTAAATTCACGAAAGACGGATCAAAATACTTTGTCAGGTAAAGTATATTTTTGGAAAAACCAGGCACTTCTCAACCAGGTGCAACTTCAGCTAACAGAAAATGAGTTTAGTAGTACACTTGCTGAGACAAGTTCCGACGCCTCCGGCTATTTCAGTATCGTAGCAGGAGATACGTTCGGAAAACGTCTTATTGCATCGAAAGAAATTTCTGAAGCAGAAACAGGGCCTGTAATCAGTTCCGCTGATGCACTGGCCGCGTTAAAAATCGCGGTGGGTATCAACCCTAATCCAGATCCAGACGGAGCAGGGCCAAGAGTGCCCGCAATCGTGTCTCCCTACCAATACATTGCGGCCGACATCAATGGTGACCAGAGGGTAACATCCGCAGACGCTTTAGCCGTTCTTAAGATGGCAGTAAAACTTCCAAACTCAACCCCAAGAAGATGGGTTTTTGTCGAAGAGAAATATGACTTCTGGGATGAATCACTCAACAATGGAAACGGCGGGTATCGAACCAATAAAGGTAATGTGATTTCAGATGTTGGCGGCAGCGTCCTCGAAAACGCAAACCAATCAAACGTTAATTTTGTTGGCATCTTGATGGGCGACGTAAATGGTAACTGGAGTGCGCCATCTGGTAGCCAGCGACTAGAAAATAGTTACTTTCAAGATCTCCAAACACAGATCGGCGGACTTCTTGGACAATGGGGAGTCATATTAGACGACATACCACCGGTCATAACACTGACAGGTCCCGACAATATCGTTCATGAACAAGGTATCAGGTACCTTGATCAGGGTGCTGCAGCAACCGATGACCAAGACGGTGAAGTGTCGGTTGTTACGACCGGCGAAGTAGGATCGGCAGCCGGCATCTACATAATTAACTATAATGCAATCGATAAAGCGGGTAATAAGTCCTCCACTCAACGGCTGATATCGGTCTCCGACACCAGCTCTCCAGTAATAGAGCTTACTGGAGGTGCAACGATGGCGATCGCCTTTGGAAGCACATATAGTGAGCCCGGGGTGAGCGCAACTGATTTAGTTGACGGTACCGTGACAGTGAGTTCGAGCGGCATCGTTGGCAGTGCTCTCGGCACGTATACCTTGTCATATACTGCATCAGATAGTGCCGGAAATTCGACTCAAGTTTTACGCACGGTAACGGTATCACAGCAGGACCAGATTATAAGTGCTAACACAAACCTATTAGGTTTCGAGCTTCCTGCCGCAATTACTATTCTGGAAACGGAGTAAAAAATGCGAATACATACCTTTCTGTTTTTCGTCTTACCAAGTTTTTTTGTCCTCGCGGCCTACTCCTCAGACTATGAAAACGATGCTCAAGACTTTTATGTTGAGGGACAACCAATCAACGAGTCTTTGGCAGTTGTAAATGAAATCATTTGTATGATGTCTGCAATGAGGCCTGACTCATTCGTCAACGAAGGTAACTATACTGCAACCATTTATCCGGATGACTGCGCGTCCAGTACCGCGGATAGTGCCTCAGAGTTTGCTAGCGCAACACCAACAAGTGCATCTTCTTCCAGCAAAGCTTCGAGCACATCAACCGTGCAGACCGCGAAAACAGCTGACTCTGCAACCGTAAACGTCCTCCGGAAAGATGAAGAATCTCCCGTGACGGTGAAGGGATGGATCACCACCAAAGCGGATGATGAACTTAGTCAGATCGTGAAGTCCGGAATCAGGGTATTCGTAGAAATAGTGCAGACTGCGGGGCCCTCAGAGAATGCACCGAATGGAGAATTTGTTATGCGATTCTCCACTGCAACTGATACCTCCAACGAAGCACAGTTTATGATGGACGAGGCCCTGGTATTGTCCACTGGATATTTAAAAGCTAATGGCGGTCAGATCAAGTTTAAAGAACTCGGCATGTCGGGTGAAAGTAATATTTCAGTCGAGTTCTTGGAAAATGGAGACAAGCGAGGTGTATTTGGACAATTTGCCGGGGTCCTGATGGATCCTAGTATGCATAACGAGTCACATGACCACTTTCAAATACCAACCGGTGATATTGAAGAGCTGTGGCTTTATCACCAGTTTTACTTTAGCGACGCGGCTAACGCTTACTGCACAAAGCTGCTAGCCGCCGAAAAACTGGAATTCAAGGATTTTTCAGATGTGCCGGCCGATAGCGAGGAGGTGGGAGCGGACTTTTGGGAACCCAAAAGGACTGATATTACAGATACATTGTTTATTGATTATGATCCCAGTCAGTTTTCGGATGTTAACGTGACGCAATCGGAGCAATGTTTCTCGACAGCGAAAGATAAGGCAAAGCGTAACATCCATAGGTATGGAGTCTATCACAACGGAGGAATTCAGGACGGCGACCGCCTTCAGAGTAAAAACGGTGGTTTCCCCATCGCGGCAGATGTGCTCGACGCAGATGGTAAAGAGATTCGTGTCCATGGCTTCGCCGACAACTGGGGTGTTCATTTAGATCCTGAGGGAAGATCTCTGATCACCGAAGCCACGCCATTTAAGAACGAGTTTTTCGACGAAGATTCAAGCTCAAATGATGAGACCTATTATCTGTCCACTTCTGATCTTTTGATTGAGCGACGAGACACATCTTATATAGCCTTGAATGACATCGATGGCCTGTCCCTCCAGATGCACGTAAATGACGACTGGTGGTGGAGGGAATATAGCACCCTGAACCCTCAATTCAGCGGCGATGACGGACGGGTAGTTTACGAAGAGTACCGAGGTTTTTTTGAAAAGGATGGTGCTGAAGATGGGACCGGACAATTCACTCTGACAACCGGTATCAGTTTCTTCCCTGATTATTCAGAGACACAGCTCACAACTCCAATTAAATTCACATTAGCCGAGTGGCTTAGCACCATGGTAAAAACCCACGGTCAGGAAACCGATGACTGGTACCACGAGGAAATACGGGAAATGGGTGTCTGGTCAACCGACACAGATCAGTGGTATGACATCAAGCCTGAAGCAATGCAGCAGCCAAACTCGGCGACAGAGGAGGCCGGAGTCCGAATAGAGGATAGTAGTTTTATTAGTATCGCAGAGTTGCCAGAGAAGCTTTTCTGCATTAGGGACTGTATTTCCGGCTCACGGGTACAATCGACTTTCTCAGAAGCGGTTAAAGCATTATCAGATGATGTCTCAGAGGTCACAGATGTTATTGTCCCATCACCGTTCGCGGATGTAGGTCCTTACCTTAAGCAGGACCTTACCGTCGAGAAGGTGCAGTGGGGGGCTATCAACAAGAGCGAGTTAACGGAAGCTTTCTGGATCCGAGATAATGATATCCAGTCTTCTGGACTCAAACTAACCGATATCGGTTCAGCCGTTGTGACGGATTATGTCATGGGCAGGAGTGATCTCCAGCACAATATGAGATTAGAGTTTCGAGGATATGATCCTTTAGGCTCTGGCCTTTTTGCAGGTGAATTCGAGATGGTCGGTAACTGGGAAAATTTCGGCTTCAGCTACGGCAACCTAACTGCGCTTCTTGAAGGAAATTCCGACCCGTCAGGCATCCCTCCCGAAATTTATGTTGACGTAACTTCAATCCCAGAAGCTGGTTCATCTGGTTCGATGAACTTTTCTGTAAGCCTTACAGCGGGCAGTGATTCCGCAACACAAAAGGGTTCAATTACCGCCTCCGTCTTAGCGAACTGGTCTTCTAATGCTGATGGCTTCTCTATCGTTGCTCCAGTATCCAACAGTGTAGCACTCACGGCAAGTTCAAAAAATGGTGACATAACCTCGGGCAGTTATAACCTTAGCTCACAAATAACACTCGCCTCAATTGATGAAAACAGTCTTGATGGACTGAAACTTAATTTGTTTGATTTGCTGTATGCAAATGGAAATTTAGGTCAGTTCCTCGGAGATACCATTCCCAATTTCTTAACGCCCGGACAATATCAACTTGAACTGATTTTTGCGGAAACAGATCTGACTACCAAGTGGCAAGGTGCTGATGATTCTGATGTCATTGAACGGATGAGATTTAATTTAATCGTTGTCGAAGATTCCCAACTACTTAGGACCGAGACCTTTGAAGAGGGACAGTACTTTGAGGGTGTTCCGGCCGAGGATGTCGTTTCATACACAGTGGAATCAGGAAGGCTTGTTGACGACGAGGGTATAGAGTTGATGAAGGGACAGGCTGCGAATACGGCGCTAATGCTAGAAGATCAACCCGAGTGGAAGCTTCAAGGAGTGGAGTATGAGTTTGGAGATGGTTGGCGGCAGAGCATTGCAAGGGGTGTACGATCAGGAATGCTTGTAGACAAATCAAATCTGGATTTGCTCGAGTGTAACAAAAACGGGGAAGACCAGCTCTATGATTACCACCCCATTTATGGAGACACAACCGACAACAAGCGATATTGTGAGTCCCAGATCTGGGATAAGGTAACGACCACATACTCTATCGAAATGCTTACCCGTCCAAACTATGAGATTACTGCTGCCTCAACGGGTCTTCCGGTAGAAATAGATAAACCAAAACGACTCTACTATAAAGTTCCAGACACAAAGCATGCAGATGGATCTTACGTCTTTGGGGATGATCATGGTAAGCGAATAGACCTTGAATTTTGGGGACAGGGAGATTTATGTTGCCTACCAGGTTCTGTTTACAATACAGACACGGGTGAGGATGTAGGAGAGTTCGTCACAGAATGGAAATCAAATTACCGTTACCTCAACCGGTTCAACATTCCTGATGGAGGGATCTTAGAGGATTCGTCAGATCCTGAAATCGCATATAAAGTTAAGGCCCTTGAGGGTGAAGAATGGTTGAGCAAAGCGGATGGAAGTGTACCTGGCGTACCCAGCGTTATAGGTAATTTTGTTGATCTCTACTCAGGAGCGAAATCAGATCTTGTAGACACCGAATTGTTAGTAGTACTCAACGACCCACATGACCGAGACAATTATCTGGGCGCGGAGCCCACTATTTTGATCAATTCAGGTGCCGCCTCTGTCGTGCATGGCAAGGTTACATATAATAAGTCCGAGTGTACAGGACTGACTAATGAAGCTGCAATAAGCCTTGGTTGTATAGAAGACCCAGATGCCAAGAACTATGAACTTCCGAATGAAAACGGTGGGGGCTATACAGGAGAGGATTCGGATAACGACGGAATCCCTGACTTTGAAGAAGAGGGACTCGGAACCGATCCAAATAATCCCGATACCGACGGAGATGGAATAGTGGATGCCGAGGATCCCGATACCTGGGGTGATGATCCCGATATGGTTGGAGAAGATTCGGATAACGACGGAATCCCTGATGAGTTTGAAGAGGCACTGAATTCTAACCCCAAGGATCCTGCATCATTCCCCCTTGACTCTGATGGAGACAAGATACCGGATGAGCTAGAGCTATTCATGCGAACAGATCCAAACAACCAAGATTCAGATGGGGATAATTTAAACGACCTCGAGGATCCGGATAGCTTGAAAGATCCGGATCTTGGATTAAATCCGTTTGAAAATATTGTTTTAGACAGCGATCAGGACGGCATACATGACAATATGGAAATCTTCATGGGTTTCGATCCAAATAATGCTCAGTCAACAAACTCTGATTCTGACAACGATGGTCTTCCAGACTTATTCGAATGGGCGAGAGGCTGTAGCAATCCCACAAATCCTGATACCGACGGAGATGGAGTCAGTGATCTTGAGGATCCAGATTCACAAGAGTGTCACTCTGGGAGCGGCCAAGACACGGGAGAGGGTGTGGGAAATAATTCTGAAGAGGGCACTACTATTTTGGTTGAAGAGCAAATAGAAATCATAGAAATACTCACCCCTGCAACATACACCGGAAAAGTGATCACTGCTGGATATGTTCCAGCCGCAACAGTTTGTATAGAAAAATCGCAGGGACTCGGCTGTCAAGACGCCGTGTTTAAAACCACAACAGATTATGATGGTTCTTTCTCGCTAGATTTCGACAGCAGTAATAGCTCGGGGGTATTGGTTGCAGAGGTGCAAGCAAATAAACCCTCCGACAACGACTACGACATCCTTCATCGCATTTATGCATATTCGCCAGTATTTAGTGCGGATAATATTCTATCTCCACTGAGTAATATCCTAGCTATCTCGGACGACTTTGACTACTACTCTCTAAAGGACAAACTTGGAATCGATGAAAATTTTATGATCCGGTTTGATGATCCCATTGCTGAGACAAAAAACAATGCGGACTCTAACGCCGCTCTCATCAATGCCCAGCTAACACACTTGAAAGATCTGATTGGAAAACTCTATTCGGACATTCGGGGTCTTATCCCGAGATATGATGAGCTACTTGACTTAAAATTAATAGACGCTATAAAAACTTATGACCTCGAATCCATCAATCTAGCAGATGAACGTTTTATCAGAGATTTAATTGAAGGTTGGAATTTTCAAGAGTTCCAGTTGTCGTCTAGTTTCAAAGATAAACTGTCTACAAGTATATCAGGCATGATGAACTCAATATTCGCAGAAATTGGTAATGAAAACGTGTTCTTTGATCTCAATGCAGACGAGAATTCCTTTTGGGAGCTTATTGATAGCATAGAGCTTGGAATCTCGTCAGGTAGCGAATCAGGTCCTCAAGATCTAAAGAGTAATCTTCTTGGTTCTCTTGATCTAGATAGTGACAGCGACGGAGTACTCGACATATTAGAAAACTTTTTCGGCACCAATCCCGATAATTCGGGCAATACCCCGGTAGATTCTGACTCTGACGGGTTACCAGACTCACTTGAGCTCCTTATTGGCACAAATCCGAATATTTCAGACTCGGACGGCAATGGTATTCCCGACCTTGAGGAGGAAGATACAAGGAAGTTTCTGTTAGGAGAGCGAGTCCCTCTCGAGGAAATCATTGAAGAAGAAACTACAGAAAGTTACTAACGATGACTTAAACAGGTGGAAGGAACTTTAGTCTCTAGTGCTATAGACCTTTCAATGCCCCAAGAAAATCTGGCTTTTTTAGTTCAACACCGTTGTGCCGAAGTATATTGTAAGCGGTCGTCACGTGAAAGTGTAGATTCGGCAACACCCAAAAATAAACAAAATTTTGTTCATCAAACTTAAGGTCATAAGGCCCTGCAGAAAACGAAATCTCCATATTCTCGTCGGGTGCAATGATAGTCTTCCGAAGAGATTGCAAAAAGGATATTGTCCGCTGAATTCTGCTCTGCAACTCGCAAAACGTCCTCTCGGAATCTGGATCTTCCGGTGCATCAACTAAAGCAAGTCTGGCTGCTCCGCGTTTGCTCAAGTCACATGCCGTTTGCACCTGAAATGACAAGGGACGCATATTAGGATACAGCCTTGCACCGATGAAAATAGACTGGTCAATTCCAAGGTCATCCACATGGATCTCAGCCTTACTCAGGATAGTGCTCAGATTGGCTAGAGAATGCATGAAAACTGCTGTATATCTCTCGAACATGAACTTTGGCATAAAAAATCCTCATCACTAATAAAAAATTGAGTGTTCTTATCATTAGAATCATCTTACATATGTGATGATGGATCTCCAGTTGAAATTTGATCTTGAAGAAATAGCCAGGAAAATATGGGTTAATTCCCGTACTGATGTAGAGAAAAATGACGCAATCAAATGTATCCTTTTAAGTTAGGTTTATTGAGGAAAAAAAATGTCGGATCAAGTTTTATTAACAGACGAAGAGGTTCAGAAATTCATTGTAGACGGTGTGATGTCTTTTCAAAGTGGCATAGACCCGAGTATCAATAGAAAAATTCATGAGCTACTTCAATATTCCGCGGAGTACGAGATGCCTCTTGGTAACAATTTTTTGTCTAGGGTCCCAGATATCTACAAAATTTTGCGGTGCCCAAGAGTATCTGGTGCATTAACATCTTTACTAGGCCCAAATTATTTGATTCATCCTCACCGGGCCATCCACAGAAGCACTCCGGTCGCTAAAAAACTTGAGGACTTTACGCTTACAACTAACGTGCATCACCTTGGAAAAGGATCGACTGCTACATCACTCTGGCATCAAGATGGACAAAGCCCGCTCGCACGGGCAAGACACCACCTTCCAAAATATCTTATTGGCTTTTACTGTCCTCATGACGTTACGAAACAGATGGGACCCACCCGATTTAAGCTAGGAAGCTATATGCACCAGTCTGTAACAGAAATCACTGAAGTAACCCAACCAGATTTTGTTTCTGCAGGAACCTTTATGCTATGTCATTTTGATACAGTCCATGCAGGTTTCCCTAATCAAGCCAAATTAGACCGCTTCTTGATCAAATTCGTGTTTGTGAGGACATCCTATCCTGTAAGAGCTTCTTGGAATCACAAAGAAAATGAATGGAAAAAACCTACCGGGACCTCTTGTAAAGACGAGTTGACACCGGCTTGGCACTTTGTATGGAATTGGATGCGCGGTCAGGACCAAAACAAAAACCGCTTGAGTGGTATTTCAAAACCGAACTTGTCAAACCATCTCTCAAATCAAGGTATCAGGGTCAATAACATATATGCCTCAGGAAAATCATCGGAGCTTGAAAGCTTGAAGGTTTCGCTCCTACGAAAGGCTGGGCTCGAAAAACACGTACATGAGCCCTTTATGGATGAGCAAGGAAATCTAATCTCGAAAGGTAAATCTCATGATAATTCTCCTCGGTGGAACGAAAAAGCAGTGGTGATGGAAGATGAGGCTTACAGACTGGTAACCTTTGGCGAGGACGCAATCGATTTGCTAATCGAGATTCTTATGAGCGAAGATCCGTGGATGCAAATCAATGCTGCATTTGCACTTGGAGAATTAGGATTTTGTAATCCGGAGATTATAAAGGCTCTGACCCTCCGTCTGGAGAGCAATATTGATCAAGTCGTGCGCCAATCTTTAGATGCTTTAGCATGCATGTCTTTGGGACTCACAGATAATACCTTCGATGTGCTCGAAAAACTGGTAAAAACAAGTTATCCATTATGGCAAGAGCAGCTCGTCCCGAGAGGTTGGACCGGTCAAGATCAGATTAGAATGAATCTGGCGCTGGTGCTGCTGAATGCCACAGTTGTCGTAGACCAACACACGAGAATCGAAGACATAGCGGTGCTACTGCTGGGAGATCCAAATGGCTACGCGTCCGCTATCGCAGCAGAGACACTCATTCGAATCAACTCGCCCACTTCGCTTAGTGCCGGGATCCAATATCTCTCTGATAGGCGATGGGATGAGACACTGCGCGTTCATAATAAACGGTATTAAAGTCTTATTGATTTGCGGTAGATATCATACTTACAAAAGCAACGTGCTCCAACCGCTAGGCAGAGCTTAGCTTGGAAGTTACGGTCTCATGGTCGTCAAAAATGGTTTAGGTGGTTCGACCTGCGAATTAACCGCCAGATCCAGCCACTGAATCAGTCTTGGTCTGGTTTCTCTAGGATCAATAATCTCATGCACCGAAAACCCTTCAGCCCTCGGGAAGGGTGATTGACTTGCTGCCAGCATAGCCTCCAATTCCCGCTGCCGCTCAGAGGGATCCTCGGCTGCGGCAATCTCTCGAGCAAATGCGACTGCGACTCCACCCTCGATTGGTA
The DNA here is from genome assembly GCA_002731695.1 of Porticoccaceae bacterium. Taxonomy (GTDB): domain Bacteria; phylum Pseudomonadota; class Gammaproteobacteria; order Pseudomonadales; family Porticoccaceae; genus TMED48. The sequence continues at coordinate 5,417 of PCCK01000005.1, read as the reverse complement.
AAGCCCCGGTAGCCGCGCTTGGCCAACTCAAAACAAATCCATCCGGCCCGAAGTGTGCCTGCGCAGCCACACCGAAAGCTTTATGAACTTGGACACTAGCCCAGGGAACACGGGATTGCATCACTGCAGAAATTGCCTCAGTTCCATGACGAATCGTCCCAGCAGACTCACTATCAGGACCAATCATAAAACCCGGTTCATCTACAAAACTAAGCACTGGCAGATGAAAACTATTACAAAAATCAACGAAACGACGTAGTTTTTGCGCTGCAGGCGCAGTCATAGCTCCAGCATAAAACATACAATCATTCGCGATGACTCCGACTGAGAAACCGTTGAGTCTCGCAAGGCCCGTAATGATACTCGGGCCATACTGTCGTCCAATTTCGAAAAAACTAGATACATTAGATGACCTATCAAGGACAAGCTCAATAATTCGACGCATCTGAAAAGGCTGCCTCGAACTTACTGGGACAATACTCTTCAGCACATCTTCGCAACGATCGACAGGATCACTACAACCGATTTGTTTGGGCCGCTGCCACGCGTTATCCGGAACAAAAGATAAAAATGTAGCCACCTGATCAAGGGCATCCTGCTCAGTTGCCGCTAAGTTATCTATAGCGCCACTCCTTAGGTGGATTTGCGGACCACCAAGTTCATCTTTAGTCAAATTATGACCAAGTGCGCGCTTTACGACTTGAGGGCCCGCAATCAAAACTGCTGCATTTTCAGTCATCACCGAAAAATGTGACGCAACGAGTCTTGCAGCCGGCAATCCCGCTACGGGTCCCAACGCAGCAGTGGCCACCGGCACGTGGCCCAATGTTTGGGCTAATGAGTAAAATCTTGAGGTAGCAAAAACAGGGTCGCCTACTGGCCGGTGTTTTTTTTCCTGATTCGTACCACCTACCGCTCCTCCACCACCCTCGTGCAACCTTATGAGCGGGACCTTATACTGCAACGCAAGTTGCTCTGCATAAACACTCTTCCTCAGGCCAGCGGGGTTTGGAGAACCTCCCTTCAACGTAAAATCCTCTCCACCAACGATAACGTTCCTCCCATTTACCTTAGCAAAACCAAGAACAAAATTCGCGGGCTGGAAATCGATGAGATTATCTGCCGAATCATACTCAGGAACCCCCGCTCCCTCTCCAATTTCCTTAAAACTGTCCCCATCAATCAACTCATGAATCCGTTCTCGGATCGTTAAACGACCTTTCTGATGATGCTTTTTTACAGCAATGGGGCCTCCTTGTTTTTTAGCCAACTCCCTTCGATGATTGATTTGATCGATATCAGATTCCCAAGTCATCTCACTGACCCGTCTCAAGAACAGCCACTGTCTGATTCTCCGCTAGTAAATCCTTTTCAGAAACACGTATCTCTACCAATTTCCCAGATGTCGTGGAGACAATGGGTATTTCCATCTTCATACAATCCACAATTAATACTACCTGATCAGTTAATATATCATCGCCAACTTGGGTCACCACTTTCCAAACCTGCCCGGCCACATGGCTTTTCAGGTGTAGTCTCATATCGCATTCCAAAAAGTAAGCGCCACCAAAGCAAGATCTGCACTAAGTGACGTCAAAAACCTAAAATTGCACTGATTAGCAATATGTCAGGGTAACAAAAGATCAATACGAGTGTCTATTTCGCACTACTATCTATCAAATCAAATAGAGGCTCGTCAAATTGTCAATGTATCACAGAAGGCTAGTCTTTTTCTTTGAGTTGTGCCGTCCATAAATCTGCATACTTGTTTCCTATCTCTAAAAGCTCCGAGTGCGAGCCTTCCTCCACAATTTCTCCATGGTCCATAACTATGATTTTATCGGCATTAATAATCGTAGACAGGCGATGTGCAATTATAAGACTTGTGTATCCGCGAGAAATTTCATTTAGAGCCTCCATAATTGATCGCTCTGATTCACTGTCTAATGACGAAGTTGCTTCATCAAATACCAGTATCGCAGGCCTCTTTAAAATAGTGCGCGCGATGGTTACCCGCTGTTTTTCTCCGCCGGAGAGTTTTAGGCCCCTCTCACCAACTACAGTATCAAACCCATCAGGTAGCTCTTTAATAAAATCCTCGAGGTATGCAAGCTTTATTGCTTCTAGCACTTGATTATCGGAAGCAGCAGGATTACCGTAACGAATATTCTCGAATATACTATCATTAAAAAGCACGGTGTCCTGAGGCACTATTCCAATAGACTCACGTAGGCTCCGTAGCGATACACTAGCAATATTTTGTCCATCAACAAGAATACTTCCTCCAAGAGTATCGTAGGAGCGAAACAACAACTTGACCAAGGTAGATTTTCCAGCGCCACTGGTACCTACTATTGCCACTTGCTGACCACCTCTGATCGTAAGATCGACGCATTTCAAAATCGATCGCTCATCATGGTACGCGAAGGAAACATCTTTAAAGACTACATCTCCCACAGAAATTTTAAGGTCGGGAGAGTTTGGCTGCTCGAGTACTTTTGAGGTCATGCCCATCAGAGAAAACATATTTTCGATATTCGCGGTAGCACCTCTGATTTCTCGATAAACAAAACCGAGGAAGTTTAATGGCATGAAAAGTTGCATCATGAAAGCATTGATAAGCACAAAATCGCCAATGGTCATTACTCCATGTCTTACATTACTAGCAGCAAGCCAGAGCATTATTGCCATAGCAACCGAGATAATGAACGCCTGGCCTGTATTCAATGCTAACAAAGACAGGCGTTCTTTGCGCTTAGCCTGCTCCCATTCCTTCAGTGCTTGATCATATCGTTTACTCTCATAATCCTCGTTTGTAAAGTATTTCACCGTCTCATGGTTTAACAAACTCTCAACACATACTGTCCCCGCTCTAGAATCTGCTTGCGCCGCATCTCTCACAAATTGCGTACGCCAATCCGTCGTAATCATTGAAAATAAGACAAATAAAGCCGCCGCCATGATAGTAACGAGAGCGAAACTTATGCCATAGTTGTGTAACAACAGGCCGGCAACCAACATGATTTCTAATAAAGTCGGCACTATGTTGAAAACAAAAAACCTCATTAAAAAACTAATGCCATTAATACCGCGGTCTATGTCGCGTGAGAGGCCACCAGTGCGCCTGTTTAAGTGAAATTCTAGGTCGAGATGATGCACGTGCTGGAAAACCTCTAGGCCTACTTTACGCATGGCACGCTCACATACCCGACCAAAAATTGTGTCTCTGATCTCACCCATAACAAGCATAGAAAATCGGGCAAAACCATAGGCAAAAATTAACGCAGTGGGGATTAAGATGATCTCATCGATACCNTCGTTTGTGAGCGAGTCAACCACATTTTTGAGTATGAATGGTCCGCTAACACTTGCTCCCTTTGACANCACCAAACACCCCACAGCCGCAGCTATTCGGAGTCTATACTTAAATAAGTAAGGNGAGATTGCCCTGAATACTTTCCAATTTATCTTTTGATCAGGATTTTCAGCATAGTAGCGGTTTTTCATGCATAGGACTCAACAGGAAGGAAATACTCTAGAAAAATTAGTATGGATTATAAGAGCCGAATGGTCCAAGTTCTTTAAGACTATTTTCACCCAAAGGAAATCAAAAAAATAATAATCGAATCTAAAAAATTGTTAAAAAAAGCTTGAACTTCTTACGTCAAAACCCCACATATAAGTCACAAGTGTAAATCGAGTTGTTTGCAAGTTCTTCAAAAATTCAGGAGCGTCAAATGTTAAAGGTGGAAGATCTAACGAGGCGATATGGTGCGTTTCTTGCCGTAGAAAGTGTTTCTTTTACTGTGAGTAAAGGAGAAATTGTTGGCCTCTTGGGCCATAATGGCGCTGGCAAAACCACCATCATGAAGATGCTAAGTGGTTTCCTCGAACCCAGCTGTGGAAGCGCTGAGGTAGACGGGCACCACATTCAAGACGACCTAAAATCGGTACAAAAAGTATTGGGCTACTTGCCCGAGACGTTGCCACTTTATCCGGAGATGACAGTGGCTGAGTACCTTAATTTCTCGGCAGACCTAAAGGGTTTAAGGAACGGAGAGAAAACTACAGAGATCTTACGAGTAACCGAGTCTACAGATCTTAGAGAAAAATTTCTTTCCCCGATTTCAAATTTGTCAAGAGGTTTCAAACAAAGATTAGGAGTTGCACAGGCAATTCTCGGAAATCCGAGCCTTCTCATTCTTGATGAGCCCACAAACGGGCTTGATCCGGAGCAGACGCAGCACATGAGGTCGCTGATACGCGACATAGCAAAAAATGCGACGGTAATTCTTTCAACACATATTATGCAGGAAGTAGATGCCCTGTGCTCGAGGGTCCTAATGCTGCACTCGGGCAAGCTCGCACTCGATGCTCAGCTGGATGAACTTCGCGCCAGTAATTCTGTGTTGGTTGAGTCTACGCTAGATCCCATAAGAGCTAAGTCCATGGAAAACTTATCTGGTGTTGAATCCATCTCAGTTATTGCTACAGCTGACGGCTCTAGCACCTATCGAGTCACAACCAATGCTAGCGCAGAACTAAAAAACCTTTCCGCTAGCATTGCAAACGAAATATCGCACCAAAAAGAAGCTTTATTTTTATTGAAGCCTGAATTACGGGACCTTGAGACTTTATTTAAAGAGGTGGGTAACGAAGTTTCTGAGGTGCAGGAGGTTGAAGATGCAGCGTAATAGAGACTCTTTATCGATAATAAGTAGCGTTGCAAAGAAAGAGCTCTCGCTATTTTTCTCATCACCCATTGCCTATATTTTCCTCGCTTCTTTCGCCACAGCTACCCTTTTTATATTCTTCTGGGTGGAGTCTTTTTTTGCACGAAATATTTCTGATGTCCGACCACTTTTCGAGTGGATGCCCCTCCTTCTTCTGCTACTAAGCTCGGCTTTGACCATGAAAATGTGGAGCGAAGAGCGAAAAAACGGAGGGCTTGAGTTTGTGTTAACCCGAGCAGTACCTATTTGGAATTTTGTACTTGGAAAATTCCTCGCTTGTCTATTTTTACTGTTCGTAGCGCTGGCTATCACCTTACCTTTACCGCTCACCGTAGCCCTGCTCGGAGAACTAGATTGGGGCCCAGTATGGTCGGGTTACGTCGCTACGCTCTTTCTGGGGGCCTCTTATCTCAGCATCGGGCTGTACGTCTCCGCAAAAAGTGACAATCAGATCGTAAGTCTAATTTCGGCTTGCGCGCTCTGCGGATTGTTTTATCTCGTCGGCACTCCCCTCATCACAGATCTGTTCGGTAACCAAGTAGGAGATAGTCTGCGTCTTGTGGGCACAGGGTCGCGCTTTGAGTCGATAACTCGCGGTGTCATTGACATTCGCGATTTTTACTACTACTTCAGCCTTATTGTTTCATTTTTGGCACTAAATGTTTACGCGGTGGAAAAAGAGCG
>PCCK01000004.1 GCA_002731695.1 Porticoccaceae bacterium | reverse complement strand
GATCCGTTCCACTCTGTTTGAGTGGCTATGATCTCCAGTTGCTCTTGGAGACCTGCAAATTCTGCGTTCAGAGCCTTTCTGTCCGTCTCTGTGTATGTATCGCTTATGGCCTGTACCGCCAATACCCGCATCCGCTGGATGATATTGCCCAACTCTATGGACGCTCCATCGGCAGTCTGAATCATTGAAACCGCGTCGTTAGCATTTCTCACTGCTTGGTCTAACCCTTGCATCTGCGCAGTCATGCGCGTTGCAATCGCAAGCCCAGCAGCATCGTCACCAGCCGAGTTGATTCTCAACCCAGTAGACAATCGCGTCATGGCCTGACTCATATCTCGGTCATTTCTCGCGAGCGTCTGGTGTGCTATCAGCGCGCTAATGTTCGTATTAATTACGGTCATCTTCACTTTCCTCTAATTTGGCTGCTAAACCTAACGTATCTATCACAACTTACAGCCACTAATTTCGCATTAAATTCTAAAGTTTCCTTATCAACTACCGATCCTATTTATTGTCAGTGGTAGCATCACCTGTCTCCCCAGACTTAATGCTATCGCTTACTTGTCTCAAGCCGGCTTGGGGCTCTCTCACATACATGACTTTCAGACCATCAAGGTGCTGAAAGCGAAGCCGCTTAACAAATAAAACGCTCTCTACCGCTACGATGCAAATGGAGTGCCAACTTTTCCGCATTGCCGGCGGCAACATCTATTTAGCTTTAAAATCAATCCTTTAGAGCGTTTGTTACAATCTAAAAATAAGTGGTGCCGGAAAAGTGGCAGACGTTTTCCGCTACAGATTGCCGGAATGTCAAGTTTTCGGCAGCGTCTATGAAAGGTTTGCCATTTACAGTCTGTTTCTTAAAAACCACTTTGAAAAAAATTGATAACCATTTAATTAAATGAAGATTTTTATTTTAAACCCAAAAATGAACGCTGCAAGTAGGAAATATGTCTAATTAACATCATCAAACAATCTCCCCTCAAGGATCTCGAGGTTGACAGCGGTTCATAGCACAGGCTCTTCGGCTATTACCTAAACCACGTCCTCCTGTGCCAGAATCTTTGAGCCTTACCACAGCCCGTTTAGTGGCCTCATCCCGAGAAAACCTGGAATTTATTACTTTATTTTTAACTGAGTCATTCAACTTTACATAGCAGCAATTCTAAAGTCGGCATAATTTTTCTTCATATGCTCGATTGCTAAATCCTCAGCCTTTTTACTGGCAATGCTAGTATTATTCCGATTTGTTAAGAGTGTCGTAAACACCTGTATCCGCCGGCTTGACGGAAACTAATTGCAAAGATGCGGTAACAGGTTTGCTTGGGCGGCTCGCGGCCACAATTGCATGGAGATTTAGACTTTTTGTTGTTAACGCCTGTCCACACCACAATATACCTACTCATGAAATTTCCACCTTGAACCACATTGGAAGCCTAAACAGCAATGGTCCAATAGAGCCAGCTACATTTGCGAGATCGGCAAGAAAAAACGCATACTTCAATCATTCATCATCTCGTAAACGAACGTAGCAATGCCGCTCCTGTGACAACAATGGCTCTTTAACGTTATACTGTAAGATTTTAAATTCTTAGCTACGCACTTCCACTAATGAAATAATGCTTGTTTATGATCATCGTTAAATCGTTTACCAATATAACTGAGGCTCTGATAAACCTTATCGGCCGGGTAATTTCGTGGCTGTTACCCATTATGGCTCTCTTAGTACTCGCCATTGTTGTAATGCGCTATTGTTTTTCAATTGGATCCATTGCCATTCAAGAACTGGTCGAATATCTGCATGCCACAATTTTTATGTTGGGCATCAGCTATACCCTGAAACACGATGCACATGTAAGAGTAGACATTTTTTACCGATCACTTCAGCCATATAACAAATCGTTAATTAATCTTTTTGGTACCATATTTTTTTTACTACCGCTTTGCTCAGTGATCATCTACACCAGCTGGAACTATGTTCTCGCCAGCTGGTGGATCTCGGAGCGCTCAGAAGAACGAAGCGGGATCGCTTTCGTGTACGGTCTAAAGTCGCTCCTCCTTATCATGCCGATTTTGCTATCTTTGCAAGGATTAGTACTCGCCTATCGTGAAATATTAATCATAAACGAAGGCTTAGGAGACCATCCAAGTGACCCAGTAAAAGATAAAGATGGGTGAGCTCTTCCCGCTTCTACTTTTTATACTTACCTGCGGCTTTTTGCTTCTGGGATATCCCGTTGCACTAACCCTTGCGGGTAGTGCCCTTATCGTGGCAACAATTGGTATGCTTACCGGAGATTTTGATAGCGCCTATCTGATGGCGCTCCCAAACCGCCTATTCGGTATCATGGAGAATAGCTCATTAATTGCAGTGCCCTTGTTTGTGATGATGGGCGTGATGCTCGAGAAATCAAAAATCGCAGAAGCTCTTCTTGAAAGCATGGCACAGCTCTTCAGCCGTTTCCAAAACGGACTTGGACTGTCGGTGGTAATTGTCGGCGCACTGTTAGCAGCAAGTACGGGAATTGTCGGCGCGACTGTTGTCACAATGGGTCTTATGTCCCTACCGACACTGCTCAAACGTGGTTACTCTGCCTCACAAGCCACAGGAATGATCTGCGCTACTGGAACTCTCGGCCAAATCATCCCACCATCGATTGCCCTCGTATTGCTGGGAGATACTCTCTCCAGCGCTTATCAGCATGCCCAACTTAATCAGGGTATTTTTTCACCCAAGACCATTTCAGTGGGTGACCTGTTTGTAGGCTCAATGATTCCCGGCATAGTGTTAGTACTTCTCTACTGTACATATCTGATAATGTTTTCAAATCCACTCCCTGTCAGGAGGGAGAATCCGAAAATATTCTCAAGCACCAGCCTCTGGTCTTCACTAAAGCACCTAATCCCTCCAATCTTTCTAATTCTGATAGTGCTTGGCTCCATACTCGCAGGAGCCGCAACCCCCACAGAAGCTGCGGGTGTGGGTGCATGTGGTGCTATGCTACTTGCCATATTGAAAGGAAAGATGAATCGGGACACTTTTAATTCAGTCATCGAATCCACAACCAAAATTACGTCAATGGTGTTCCTTATACTAGTTGGTGCAACAGTATTCTCATTGGTGTTTAGAGGCTTTGGTGGGGAAGAACTAGTCCATGCCTTTCTCACCGACCTGCCCGGGGGAGTGGCTAGTGCTGTCCTCCTCGTGATGGTAGTGATCTTTCTTCTTGGCTTCATATTGGACTTTATTGAAATTACATTTGTGGTAGTGCCCATTGTCGCACCCGTTTTACTAACAATGGGCATCGACCCTATATGGCTAGGCGTAATGATTGCATTAAATCTTCAAACATCATTCCTAACCCCACCATTTGGCTTTGCACTTTTTTATTTACGTGGCGTTGCGCCTAACAGCATTGACACCAAAGATATCTACCGAGGGGTCGTCCCATTTATTGGTTTGCAAATTTTTTTAATGCTCCTGCTCGTGGTTTTCCCGCAACTCGCTGTATGGTTACCAGGATTTATATATGGATAGGAGAGAGGCATTCCAAAAGCAACTCGGACGCAGAACAGTGCTAATGATGATAAGAAAACCAAACAGTTTCCCAATCTGCAAAGATATTAGTTGTTATCGTAAGCTTTAGATAAAGATTCGAGCTGACCTTCCAGATATTCCTTGGTGCCGTTCATGGACTCCATCATGGATTCCATTGCAGAGAACTGAGCAAGATAACGTTCATAAACAGCCTCGTATCGGGTCTCCAACGCCGCCAACTCATCTGCATAATCCTCTTTCGCTGATTCGGCATTGGCATTACGCGTCATTAATACCCCGTCATTGTCTGTCAGACCTTCCAACACTGTCGCAATGTTCTGCGCTAGCCCTTTGTTATCCGTGCTGTATAGACTTTGATTCGTGGTATCAGCAGTTAACATTGTTACTATGTTATCAAAGTTTGAGGTGACCGCTTTATCGTACTTATCCTCATCAAAAGTAAGATTTCCGCTTTTATCCATCGAGACACCAATATCTCTCAGGCCTTTAGTGCTAGAAGAATAAAGAGGATCACTCGAGCCGTCAGCATTATCGGCATCGGCGAGAAGAGCATCACGCAGTTGGCTTTGGATATATCGGACGGTAGCTGAATCTCTCCTCAACGCACCCATCATCTCATTGTCCTCGTCCGTTGAGCTAGACTGTAACTCTGCCATAAGAGTATTGAAGTCGTTATAGTCCGAAACTAAAGTCTGCACTTTTGTCTTCAGACTACTTGTATCGGAAGCGATGCTTAGCCTGACGGGGTTAGATGTGCTACCCGTCTCGGTGACCTGATTTATCGATAAAACTGCACCCGGAACCAAGTCATTTATGGTATTTGTTGCTCGAGTTATGGTAAGTCCGTTGAATGTTATCTCTGAATCGCTTGCGCTTTGCATTGTATTCTCGGTAACACCTGCAACAAGTTCAGTAACGGAGACTGCCGAACCATCCAATGTCGAAGTGGGTGCCGTTGTTACCGCTCCTTTCGCCGCAGCGGTAAACTTGAATCCATTGACAGTCGGACTAGTCGCGCTGTAGGAAGATGCAGTGTACTCGGTAATTCCCGCAGCAGTGAGTGCGGTACTAATAGCGGTCAAAAGAGCCGAATCATCATGACCCGTATATAGTGCCTGATCTGCCGTAGAAGCATTACTATCGTGATCTCCGTGCAACTGGACTGTCGCAGTCTTACTTCCCACAGTGAAGGTAAAAGTATCCGAAGACTGTGCGCCCGTTATGTCGCTCCCTGAGAAAGGAACAACATACTGGGCAGCAGTGCCGGTATCGCTAAACCCTAAATCTGGCGTTGCTCCTCCATTTATAGAGCTTGTTGTGACGGAGAACGCGTTAGCCGCGCCGCTCGTACCAGAAAGGATAATTCGGTAATTTGTACCCGCCGTTCCAGTATCAACGAGATTTGCCGTTACACCATAGTCACCCGCATTTATTGCATTAACCACGCCCTGTGGAGTTGCAGTGCTAACAGCGATAGTTTGCGGAGTCGAATCCACACCATTCACACCAGTGGATAGAACAAGATTAAATGCAGCGCCACCGTTTATCTGAGTCGTCTTTGAGGAGTACTCATCTGACTTAGTTTGCTGTCCATTAGCCAAGGTCTTTACACTAACGTCATAAGACCCAACCTGAGCGGTACCGTCCAAAGACGAAAAGCTCGCCGCAGTCGCATTCGTTGAAGCTGAGGTGTTGGTTGCCATCTCATTTGCATCATTTAGACCCTCAAAGGATTGCTTGAGGACGGCTAACTGATAGCTTACAAGTCCGTAAGCAGAAATTTGCGCGTCCGTCGCAGCGATATTTTCATTAATTTTTTCCTGCTTGGGTAACTTTTCTACATCAGTTAGGTCACGAGACATTTTAAAAATATCGATGCCAGATCCCGCACCCAAAGTAGTAAGGATTTGCTGGGCAGCAGTCGACGAGGAGGAACTTGAGTTGGTTGCATCTGTTGACATAGTTAGTATCTACTCTATTGCCTAACTTTTAAGCACTATATTTCCCATTGTTGATGTTTAACGAATATAATCAAACAAACTCATCTGCGTTATCTTGGCAAAGCTGGCCTGACCAGCTTCAAGGGACAACATTTCCGCCGTAAGTTCCGAAACAGCTTTAGCATAATCGAGGTCCTCTGCATCAGAAAGCATTCCTGCGAATCTGATCTTAGTGTCAGAGAGTATATCGAACTGAGCCTCTACTTCATTGATGCGACCACCAACACTGGCAAGAGACAATGACAGGTTATCTGTCATTTGAGAAACCTCCCTCAGAGCCCTCCTTGAACCATCTCCATCGTTAGTGAGAAGTGCATCTCTGAAATCTTCGACGACAGTGAAGAAACCGATTCTCGTTGGCGCCTGACCCTCATTTTCACGTAGCACCGGGGTAAATACATCGTTACCGGGCCTGTTTACTGACATACGCCGCTGATCGGAGACATTGACCTCCATGATGTTATTATCTCCCTGATATGTCACAGCACCTGATGAATCAGCCTGATATGGCGCAGTGCGCATTTTTGAGCCAGAGAACACGTAATTACCTGTGCTATCCTGCATATTCGTGAGAGCCATGAGCTCTCCTCTCAAGGAATCAACCTCTATTGCTAAAATCTCTCGATCTGCCGCTGTTGTAGAATCACTGCTCGCTTGAACCGCAAGAACCCTAACCCGTTGCATTACATTATCTATAGAGCGTAACGCTGCATCTTCTGTGGCAAGCCGGTCGTTTATGGTATTTAACGTTTTCTCATAGGCATCTTGACGACCCGCGGCAGTCCTGATCCTCTGGATTGTACCTGCTTTTTCAGCATCATCACTGGGTTTTAAGATCTGCTTACCCGACGAGAGCTTAGCTTGCATCTCGGTGACTTTAGACTTTTGCGCACTCATCTGCTCCGCACCACGATCAAACAATTGTCCTGTAGAAATCTGCATTACAAGGGTCCCCTTATCTTAGCCCAAGTATTGAATCAAACAGTTTTGACGCAACTTGGATCACCTGCGCCGATGCCTGATAGGCTTGCTGAAAACGTATTAGGTCCGCAGCCTCCGAGTCTAAACTAACGCCGGAAACAGCATCTTTGGTTTCTACCGCCTGATCGTATACAACTTGCAATGCCTCTTGCGAAATCCTGCTCAAAGTCGCTTTGTTACCAACCGTACTCACTGTATCAATATATGCATCACTTATTGACTGATAACCGTCTACCACGGGCTTATTTTGTAGCTCAACCATAAGTAAAATATTGCTATTGTTTCCAACGCCATCGATATTCTCTTCAATGGTAAATGTATCACCTCTTACCGGAGCTGCATCCAAAGATAGAGTAAAGTTTTGATACTTTATCGGTTCTCCTGGCTCAAAAGTACGAGTGGCTACAACTGTCTCTGACCGAGTGTCGGTGATAATGTACTGGTCATCAGACGTAAACGCTACAACGAAGGGCGCGTCTTTCTGTAACTCATTTTCCGAGTTCATTTCAGTTTCTGTATAACCGGCAGAAATGGAAGCAACTCCCGAGCCAGTGACAAATACTGCAAGATCCTCTCCGACTGCTTCGTCTATATAAAGACCTGTCCTAAGCCCAAGCTCAACCAGATCGGATGGAGCCCCATTCGCGCCAAAAGTAAACCTAACCTTGTCGTCACTATTCAAATTAAGCGTGCCAGTATAAACTTTGTTTTTTTGCCCAAGCGTATTAGTCGATGATGACGCGACCGGATTACCGAGCTCGATATTTTCTCCCTCAAAACCAACCGCATTGGTAATGCCGAGACTACCGTTTGTATAAGCAGTTGCAACTACATTCGTACTGGCTGACTGGGCGTTAATTAAGTCAGCTAAACCCTCGGCACTTGGATTGGCCTGATAGTTGCCAGTAATCGTTGTACCATTTATCGATATCTGTTGCGCGAAGTTAAGTTCTGCCTTACTCGCGTTAATTACGTTTCGAGCAACCGCCGTAACACCGATGCTCGTGAAGGTCTTATTACGATTGCCAAGCGCGTTCAAGTCGGAACTTAAATCTGGGTTACCCAGTGTTATTGGTTGACCCTCAAAACCCGGAGCATTTGTTAGCTTTATACCTCCGCCTGGTGTTTCAGAAGCTGTCACTTTAGTCGCGGCTGACTGAGCGTTGATCAGGGTAACTAAGTCACTCGCTGTGGAAGGCGCAGTTGCACCGTGACTAATCTCTTTCCCATTGATTGACACTAACAGCTGCAAATTAAGGTCTGCGGCTGAGGCAATAACTTCCGTAGGGACAATAGTTCCGTTTCTGGTAGCAACCGAACTATTGATCCAATTAGCCATAGCAGCTGCAGAGGTCTTAGCTCCGGCATTAAGCGTCAACGCTCCCAAAGAATGGCCATTCAATATTAGCGAGTTGGCACCGACCACGTCTATGCTTGCATTTGAGGTATTCTCGGTAAAGGAAATTCTATCTGTATATGCGCTCGCCGGAATTGAGGTCGTGACCTTAATAAGGCCTGTGCCCTCGACATCGTTCTGAAAACTCTCTTTTTCACTACTCTCAGCTAAGAACCCATAGGTCATGTTCATACCGAGATAAGAGCCGTCACCCTCGCCATTGAGGTAAGCACTGCTGTACTGACTGTTCGAACGAAAGCCTTGGTCAAGGGACGTCATCCCTGCTCGGGTATCTTCATCAATCTGATGCCCAAGCACGTGAACGCCCTCGCTTGTGATCACCTGTAACTGCATGTTGCTTTCTTGCGGAATGTCTAGCATCAGGGCCACGTCACTGACACCCCGCGGTATTACATATGCAGGTTGAATACTATTACCGATAACATTGCTGTCAGATACTGCATTGGGATTATTAACAAGAGCGCGAACACTCTTGCCAAACTGAAACCCTTCAAAGTCGAGGTCTTGACTGAAGCTCACACTTCCCTTCGCATCACCAATGTTAGTATTGCTTGGCACCACCCGCATAAGCGCAGACGCAGCCACAGTCATCGGATCGGAAATTCCTAATTGCATCCCAGCCGCTGGTCGAGACTTTGGGTTAATAAAAAACGTGTCTCCGTTATTTAATTGACCATCGAAAGCTATATCCATTCCAGCATGGTGAAGGACCGAGAGCCCAGGTTCCGAAAATGTCACTACACCAGTTGAATCATCTTTGATTCGCCAAACTTTATCAGTCGCCATGTACTGGATTTCAAATGGAGAGTATTTAAACGCATCGGGATCTGTTACCTCAATTTCGACATCGACATCTCCTCTAATTGTGGGAGCAGATACTTCAAATACCGTATCGATTACAAAAAGCTTCTTACCACGGTTACCCTCGGCATCTAGGCCCGCTTCATGAATTTTATTAACTTCTTGCACAAAAATTTGAGCCAGACGGTCAAAGCTCTCTATCGCAGGCGTCAACGTCTGACTTCGGAGGTTCATCAAGCCTCCGAGAGCGCCGCTACTTATGGTACTCGTCGGCTCTGCATCCCCATAGGGGTTTGCTATAAGATCTACTTTCGCAGGATTACTTTCAGAAAATTCAGCAGCTAGCAAGGTGGCCTTCCCATCACTCACCAACTGTGTGCCTCCACTACTTCCGAGGTTAATCATAACCTGTCCGTTTGTTTGCTCGGTTACGTGTATTCGCGTGACGGCCGACATATCACGTAGGAGAGCATCCCTTGTATCAAGAAGCCCAGGCGGCTGTTTCGCGGCATAGCTTTTTCTAGCTAACTGTTTATTAACCAACACCATTTGCTCGGTCAGGCTGTTCATTATCGCGACTTGTTGGTTAACCTCGGCCCGAGTCTCTGCCTCAATGTCGGCAAGCCCCCCAGACACCTCCCTAAAGCGTGCCGCAAGAATATCACCATCCCTCAGAAAAACTCCACGTTGAGTGGTCGACGCGGGGTCAGTACTTAGAGCACTTGCACTTGCAAAGAATTGATCTAGCGCTCCTGTGAGACCGGCAGTATCGGATCCCATAAGATCAATAATGCGATTCGCATAATTTACCTGCGGCTGCTGTGTCTCAAGGTCACTGTTGCTATTGCGAAGACTACTCTCCGTGTATTCATCATATGCCCTTACCACTCCCTCCAAACGCGCACCAGTGCCGAGAAAGATGTTTCCTCTTTCTACCGGAGCAGACTCTGAAACATCTGTAACCTGTCGCGAGTAGCCCTCAGTGTTGAGATTAGCAATGTTATTGCTCACCGTGGTGAGCGAATGTCTATACAATTGAATCGCGTTAGCACCTATCGAAAACATATCACTCACGACAAACTCTCCTGCAATAGGTTACGAACCAATGTGCTAGTATGAGGAGCACCCATCACCGATAATCTCCAGGTTTTAGGGTCATCATTTTAGTATCTGATTTTATCGATGTTGATGTACGTTTTTCTTCGTCTCTGATCGGAAATGATGCCGCCTGGTTATATGTATCCACAGCCTTTACCTTCCCACTCTGCCTTTGAATCGTGTCCGTCAGCCACTGCGCAACGCCTAATGAACCCCGCTGAGACATTACCTGAGAAAGTTCTTGGTGATACATTTCCTCAAAGGTATCTTGCGCAGAAGATCCCATAAGGTCACTCTTAAATGGCTCATTCGCTTCTCGCATTGATTTAAGCATCATCTGAACGAACAACGCCTCAAATTTCTGTCCTACCTCTTCTATCGCAGTCTCGTCATCATTTTGCACACGCGCCTTCAGTTCGGATAGCCCCGAAAAATCGTGATAACTTTGTGACGACAATTTTAAATCAAACGAATTTTCCATTTAAATGATCACCAACTCCGCTCTCAAACTACCTGAAGTTTTCAACGCTTCCAAAATAGCAATGATGGAGGAGGGTGAAGCACCAGTCTGGTTGATAGCATCCACAATCTCTCTTAAATCTACTCCTGGCTGAAAGACCACCATCTTGTTTGTTCCTTCCTCGAACCGAATCTCCGCGTTTTGATTCAAAGCCGTATTGCCTCCGGCAAGTGCCCCCGGCTGACTCACTTCATTCGTTGCGGAAATGCTTACCGAAATGGTGCCGTGCGTTACAGCTGCAGCTGTAACCCTGACACTACGGTTTATCACCGCCGTTCCCGTGCGGGAGTTAATCACCACGCGGGCAGGGGGTTCCCCTGGTGTGACCTCAAGGTTCTCTATCATACTCATAAAGCCCACTCGCTGACCGCGGTCGCGGGGAGCCAAAATTGCGATTGATACCCCATCAATAGGACTGGCAACGCCGCTACCAAAATTCTCGTTGATCGCAGCGGAAATCGCATTGGACGTGGAGAAGTCTGACTCCCTAATGTTTAAAACGATATGATCAGAATCTTCAAAAGGATTAGGTACCATTCGCTCGACCAAGGCACCATTCGGAATCCTCGCCGAGGTTGGAACTCCGATCTGCACGCTGGCTCCAGCGGCATCAGCTGTCAAGCCCGTCACAGTGAGAGGGCCTTGTGCCAAGGCGTAGGTCTCACCGTCAACACCACGTAGTTCTGTAAGGATGAGAGTTCCTCCACGGAGCGAAGCTGCAACCCCTATCGCGGAGACATTTACATCTACACGCTGACCTGGCTTTGCAAACGGAGGCAATTCTGATGTGACCATTACTGCTGCAACATTCTCTACCTTGAGTTCCTTATTGGCATTTGCGGCGGCCAATGTCTGCAACTGCTCACCAAGATCAAAATCACTAATGGGGCCATCAACACTCACCCCTAAGCCCGACAATGTCGTCCGTAGTTGCTGTGCTGTAATCAATAAGTCCTTTCCGTCACCGGTGCCAGAAAGACCTGCTACAAGACCAAATCCAAGTAACTGGTTTGGGCGTACCCCCGCAACGTCCGTAAGGTCCTTAATACGGTCAGCCGAAACATAACCTTGCAGGAGCAGAAAAGAAAAAATGATTGAACTGAGAAAACGCATTACCTACTACTCCAGAAATTTAAAATGGCCATAAGTTATATAATAGTTCTGTTCCCCAAGGAGTCTTCGTCGACGAGGCCAACTCGCCAGAACCTCTATAGGAAATTTGAGCGTTAGCGATGCGGTTTGAGAGCACTGTATTATCGGGTTGTATATCGGCCGGACGAATGATGCCTTTGATCCTTATAAATTCGCTTCCTTCGGTAAGGGCAAGTTGTTTTTCACCAACTATCATAAGGTTACCGTTAGTAAACACTTCCACTACCATCGCAGAGATCGATCCAGTAAGACGGGCCGCTTGTCCCGCAATCCCCGATCCATCGCTAGTAATCGCACCTCCTGCAGGTCCAATGTTTGTGGATAAGGAAGGTCCAATACCAAGCTTGCCAGCAACATTATTTACTAGAGCTTGGTTCATCACGGTGTTTTCAGACTCCCGACTAGTTTTAACCTCATTACTTCTCGATGCTTGAGTTGACTCATCGAGAAGTACGGTTAAGATATCGCCGACCTTTAACTTCGAGGGTTGATAGCTTCGGAGATCTCCAAAAAGACCGCGGCCGCTGCTATATATCCCTCCCGTTACTTGCTCTTTTTTGAGCTCAGGAATTGGCATGATAGGTGCAAAATCAGCCGAGGGCATAAGCGCAGGCTTACTCGCACAGCCTCCAATCACTAGAGCACTCAAGAGGATCAACCCGAATTTAATTAAATTCATTAATTTAACCTTAAAGATTATTATTTAAGAATCGTAACATTCCATCAGCAGCAGAAATTGCCTTCGAATTAACCTCATAAGCACGTTGTGTCTCAATCATATTCACCATTTCTTCAACGACATTTACATTGGAGGCTTCCAAAGTACCTTGCATGAGCATCCCAGCCCCGTCAGCTCCAGGGATGCCAACGATTGGAGCTCCACTTGCCGTAGTCTCGCGTAAAAGATTACGTCCCATGGGTGAAAGTCCGGAATTATTAATAAATCTATTGAGCTGAATTTGGCCGACTTGGGTTGCGCCACCACCATTAGCCAACTCCGCTGTGACCGTTCCGTCACGCCCTACGGTGATGCCTACCGCGTTCTGTGGCAGAGTAATGGCAGGGGTCAAAACCTCACCGCCTGCTGTTACTAGCTGTCCCTGAGCAGAGATCTTGAAAGATCCGTCTCGCGTGTAAGCAAGCGTGCCATCAGCCTGCTGAATGGAAAAATACCCGTCTCCCGAAATTGAGACATCCATCGCATTTTCAGTAGTTATTATATTACCCTGTTCATGGAGTTTTTCTGTTGCCACTACACGTGTTCCAGTGCCCAACATCAACCCTGTAGGAGTTTCTGATTGAGCATCAGCCATACCACCTGCCGGAGCAACATTTTGATATAGAAGGTCCTCGAAAACTGCTCTATCCTTTTTGAATCCGGTTGTATTGACATTGGCTAAATTATTTGAAATGACAGACATCCGCGTTTGTTGCGCTTGTAAGCCTGTCTTTGCTATCCAAAGTGAAGCATCCACTTAAGTTCTCCTTTTCCTCTATAAACTAACTAATCAAATTCTGTACCATCAACATTAAAGTTTTCGTCATAACTGTCGATTTTCTTACGTAAGGGCAAGAAAATTTAATGACTATCTTAGTTATGCAATAACAATGCCAAATGGCTTGCTCGTGCCACTTTGCGTGCCACCATTGCCGGCATGCCGCATCTAACACAAATTCAAAATCTATAGAGAAAAAAATTCGAAAGCATTGCCACTTATTAGGCAGCTAATTGCCACTATCGGTTGCCGCTATGTCAGTATTGCGTCACCTCGAAGGCGTTATTTTTTTGAATATGGTACTTAAAATGAGGACTTGTGTATAACCATAAAACTTAGAACATGAGGCTGTAACGCAAGCCAATAAGTGCTATCAATTAACCTGAATTCTTCATCAAGGATGATCCAGACTTATCTATATTCTGAATTTCTTTGATCATCTTAATCTGCAACTCAAACTGACGTGTAAAATCCATTAGCCTGACCATTGTGTCTATGACACTCACATTACTTCCCTCGAGCGCACCACCGCGCACTGATGCAGGCAAGGGGCCTGAATCAAAATCCTCCCCCTTCTGATCTGGATCCGCCGGTGTAAACAATCCGTCTTCTCGTCTGACAAGCGTCGTTTCGCTGGCGTCACGCAGCATCAGTTGACCCACTTCTTCTGCTGGAATGTTAGGCTCAGTTGGCGAAGTAGCAAATATTCTCCCATCAGGCGCTACAGACAGCAGCTTACCTTCCGGAGCAGTAATAGTCCCACCTTCCCCAAGCACAACTTGTCCAGCCATGTTCTCTATTAGCCCACTGCCGTTAATTCTGAGGTCTCCGCGTCGAGTAAATCCTATGGTCCCGTCTACAGCCTGTATACCGAGAACAGTAGAGTCATTCATGGCAACATCAAGGCCGCGCCCTGTTTCTATAATATAGCCAGGTTTTAATTTGACGACGTCCTGCATTACTAATGCGGGTACGAATCTTGGAGACCCAATTCCCTCAACCTTTACTGCGGAGGTAGCTGCCTCAAAGCTTTCTTTAAAACCGATTGTAGTAGCATTTGACATCGAGTTTGTTAAATTCGCACGGACCTTGGCTTGCTCCATGACCGATGCGAGTGCTACAAATGCCGCCTTATCCAATAGTACGTTCTCCTAGTTACTAACACAGTCCTATACACATCCCAAAATCTAGCCGCGAATGTTAATGATAGTTTGTGTTAGCGATGAACTCGTTTCAATTGCCTTAGCATTCGCCTGAAAATTCCTCTGAGCGGTGATTAAATCTACCAACTCAGACGTTAAATCAACGTTCGATCTTTCCCTAGCACCTGCACGAATTGTACCGTACCCTGCCGCTCCTGGCTCATTGAGTATCGCATCCCCGGACTTAGATGACTGTGAGAAGGTAGTATCACCAATCTGGCGGAGACCCTTTGGAGTAGCAAAGTTTGCAATCAAAATCTTACCTAAAGACTTTTGAGAACCGTTAGAGTAACTTGCCTCAACCAGTCCGTTGTCTCCAATACTTACACCTACAAGGTCGCCCTCTGGCCGCCCGTTCTGCGTCTGACTCAATACCGAGAAAGGACTGTTGAACTGGGTACTCCGCTGATAGTCTAGGTCAACAGTACCCCCAATCACGTCCGCACTCTTGAGCGTGATCATCGAGTTCGGGGACGTAATCGTACCTGCGGTACTAAACGTCAACTCACCACGATCAAGGAAAATGGGTGTCCAATAAGGGACATTGTTTTCTTCAAACTCGCCGCCATCAGTCGTTTCGATCCACTCTCCCTCTGCGTTTTGCTTGACATAAAGTGTGCTGGTGCCTGACATATCAGGCTCTAGTTCAATGAACGACGAGGATGAACCAAAACCAGGATCTACTCCCTGAAATCCAAAGTCCGAATGTCCCGCGATCTGAATGAAGGAGTCGGAAGAAGCTGTGGAGCCAGTAATTGTAATTGCGCCCGTTGCCTCACTGTAACTCACATTGATACCTGACACAGACCGGCCCAAGGAATCAGCCATTAAATTTATTTGCTCTTCCATATGAGTCGTAAAGAGCCCGATTGAATAAGAACCCTTATCAAGCTGAATCTGCTTTGAAATTCCGTCAATAATTACGGTTAGACTTCGGTTATCATCGTTGACGGGGAATGCTTTCCGAGCGTCTACACCCATAACATTTCCTGTAACGCTCGCGGGCTGGGACACAATACCCCGCTCAGCTGGTTTATTCTCGATAAGAGAGACATTCGGTGCAACGACAAGATCTCCTGTATCGAAGCCAAACAATGAGACGTTTAAAGCTGCCTTGTCAATGTCTTCCCTAAGATTTGAATTGGGATATAAGTCTGTTATCGATATACTAGAAGTATCTCCAGTCGTCCCAGAAGAAAAGACAAAGTTATTATCAGCATATGCCACATTAATTCCAAAGCGCTGATCTTTAACGGGTATGGTTAAGGAAGCCTTCGGAGGGGCTACACTGATAAAAGTATCGGCAAGATCTGTATCTACGATTGACGCCGTAGTACCTCCTGAAGTACCAGTAGGATCATATGTAGCCTGAACGGTACCACCGCCTGCACCAAACAAAGGGTTTATTGCGGTTGCGTCAGCCGGATCATAACCCGAGGCAGCGCCGGTATTCACAGCACCTACCGCAGAAAAGTTAATCTGACCAACATCATCCCGTGTTTGCTGAATTCTCCATCCAACTCTTGCGTAATCCCAAGAGACAGTTACGTCCTCAAAACCAGCTGTCTGAGCCAGCTTTTGGTTAAATGCCACTGCGAGATTTTCCGGCTGGATAAAGTTACTGTTAATGCCTTCATCATCTGCAGGCATCAAAGCATCATTCATCTGTGAGTTCACAACAATCGTCTGTGCAACAACATTGGTACCATCCGCTGCAACATAAGCTTCTTGATCGAGAGTAAAAATAGGCTTGGTCGCGACGGGTAATCCCGGAGTCGCTGGATTCTCTGGATCCACTTCATTGTTGCCATAAAACATGGTTAAACCATCGACTCCGTTGTCAGTGAGAGAAAACTGTAAGTCAGCTAGAACCGAGCCCGCTACAACGGCGGCTGTGCCCGAATTAGCTGCATTACCTGTCAAGGCCGCAAAAATGTTAGCTCGTGTTGCTCCTGCGTCGTAAGTCACCTGCACTGTGTTAACGCCGTCATTCAGACTAAAGGTACCTCCGGTTGCAGACAAATCAGCATCTGCGAGGGGTACTTTACCTGTGCGCATGTAATCCTGGATGATGTCAGTGGTATTTAGTATGAACTGTCCGTCAAGGTCACCATCATTAGTGTATCGAGTAATCTGAAGCTTTTGAGACTCTTCCTTCGTGTAATCAAAACGTCCTGAATCTCCAAACCGAGAGTTCAAAACGTTTTCAAGCTCCTGAGCGATCTGTGTGCCTGATCTTGGAACAGTACTTCCGGCGAGGTGCTCTAAACCAATTTTGACGTCGGCAGAACCATCAATCGACATCGCGAACAGGTCCTTCAGCTCCTCCCGAGAATATCCTGAAAAATCAAAACCATCGCTCCCGTTCGTCAAATTTAAAGCATCTATATTTGCGGTGCCGCCCATGTCAGAGAGCTCAATGCTAGCTGCACTAGACGGAATAGGCTCTGCTAATGTGTCAAATGAATACTTCTTATAAAGCGTTCCTTGCGTNATTAGATACTTATCACTTTCTGTACTTGTTCGCTGTAACTCTTGAAGCTCAGACTGAGACTTAATTTCGCCATANTTGTTNATGTACATAGGATCGCCAGCATTTTCAGCCTTCTGAATCAACGCAGTGTCGATTGGTTGAGCCACTCCGTTGTCATCGGTTATGTATACGTGTGTCTGATACTTATTAAACGGATCATCAGCAGTCGCAGTCTGCGTTTTAACGTAGTAAATCGTCGCGAGATTGGCAGATCCTGAAGTTCCGTACACTGTTAACGACGTCGTCTTATGATATGTATCGGGATTCGAGGGGTTAAAGGCCTCTGTAATCGGTGTAACCTGTGCAGGGAGATTTAAACCCAACTCGATCTCAGTGGTAGGCTGGAATTCTGCCACCGTCTTACGCGGAATAGTCATTGCACTCGGATCTTGAGAAAAGTCGGCCTTATTTGTCGAATCTACTGGTAAAGACTGCAGCGCCTGACCAGAGCTATTTACCATCTGATTCTGTTCATTTAGCATGAAAGCCCCGTTCCTAGTATATACCTTCGTGCCATCCGACGATTCAAGGGCGAAGAAACCATCGCCCGCAATCGCTAAATCGAGTGCGTTTGCCGAGTTTTCAATATTGCCTTGACTGAATTCCTGACTTACCTCTTTTAGAGAGACACCACGTCCAATAACCGAACTAGATTTCTCCAGTGGGGAGGTGGCAAAAATATCGCCAAAGTCTGCTTCAGAGCGCTTGAAACCTCCTGTCCCCGAGTTGGCTATGTTGTTAGACGTAACCGACAGCTGGGTAGTTGCAGCGTTCAACCCCGTTAATGAAGTATAAAATGACATTCTTCAGTCTCCTATTTACTTAACCTTATCCAAATCACATGCTGATACGCTTAATGTCAGACATTGACACAAGCGACCCATTACCAATTTCAAGCGCCATCTCTTGCAAAGCAGGATTCCAATTTATGCTCCTGACTTTCGCCAAAGTCGTAACCGGTACAGACTCTAACTTACCATTTCTCGTTACGCTTGCCGCCATGACATAATCTCCACTTGGCGCTACCTGACCTTGGAGGTTCAGTCCATTCCAGTTGAGATCGACGCGGCCAGGTAACCGATTTCCTGTGGTTTCGCGAAACACAAGCTCACCAGTTGAATCGTAAACGCTCATCGTCACCGAATCTGCACCACTTTCCAAATCTATACTTCCTGAGGTTATCGCACCCTCCTCAGAACTAAAAAATCCACCCTCGACAGCTACACTTTTCCCAACTAAATTGGCACCCGCAAGCATTTGGTCTCTTCGCATTCCCCCGACCATTTCATCCATTGAGTCTCTAATGCTGTAATTGGCCTCGAGCGTAGAGAATTGAGCAAGTTGAGCTACAAAAGCCTCATTTTCCATTGGGTTCAATGGGTCTTGATTATTTAATTGAGTCGTAAAGAGCTTCAAAAAGGCATCGCGGCCCATATCGTCCTGAGAGGTGTCTCGAGTAAGCTGCTCTTCCTCGTACTGAGAAGTTGTAAGAATAGACGCTGCTGAAATAGGTGAAGTCATCGGTTATACCTTGGTTAGCTCAAGAGTTCGCATCATCAATTGCTTTGTGGTATTAACAACTTCTACATTATTTTGGTAGCTTCTTCCCGCAGCCATCATTTCAACCATCTCAGTCACCTCGTTTACGTTCGAAGCGTAAACGAAGCCATTTTTGTCTGCCTTAGGATTACCTGGATCTCTAACTTTTCGATTAATAGCCGGATCGTCAACCATACCTGCAACCTTGACGCCGCCAAGATACTTAGCACCTTGGGTAAGTTGCTCCTCTCTAAGTAGCGCCTCAAAAACAGGGCGTTTAGCTTTGTACGCCGTCTGTGGCGATGACCCCACTGTCGAACCGTTCGCCATATTTGAGGCAATCGAATTAAGCCTCACCATCTGGGCATTTAGAGCAGTGGCGGCTATCCCAAGGATGTTATCCATAGACATAATTATTATTCTCCTCTCAATGCCTTTCTAAATCCACCGATGTCACTTTCCAAAAATCTGAGCGTTGCTTGATATTTCGCAGCCGCCTTACCATACTTTGCTTGCTCTACGCTCATTTCCACTGTGTTACCATCGAGCGGAGTATTGAATGGGATGCTATATTTAAGTGCGCCCCGAGCACGGTCTGGCTTTCCACCTAAATGATCCTTATGTGTTGTGACGACTGAGTTGTGCTCTATATCGGCTAAGGTTTCCCTCAACGCCTGTTCGAAATCTATGTCTCGGGCTTTAAAGTTCGGGGTGTCCACATTTGCGATGTTCTTGGCCAAAACCTCCATCCGCTGCGTCCGTAACTGCAACGCCGCCTCATGAAGCCTAAATGCCGATTCAAAAACTTTCATAATTTTACCGTTAAAGTTTTTCAAACACCTGTCGATTAAACAACGACTAGGCAAGTTAAATTTTTCTCACTTCCGCTAGATGCAAATCTAGTGCCAATCAATGTTCCTTGAAAGGGAGCTACCTAAGAATGCGATCTATTTCATAGACTTATAAAAAATATAATTTCCAAGATAATTCAATATGCCACTTTGCCGGCATTGCATTGCCGCTAATGATTGCCGGATTGTCAGTATTGCGTCACCTCAAACTAAGGATCATACTAATATCATGGCAAAACTATGTTTAACTATCATAATATTCCTACAAATCATTTCGGTGGTCGAATTCGCATACAGCGCAGATAAAGCATCGATTCCGCCCTCCAAGAAAATCTTAGTTGCCCAAATAAAGAAGTGGGTTGCAAGAGAAAAAAGCATTGATGAAGAGGATATCAAGGTCGCGGCGCTAGATCGCCGTCTTATGGTGCCAGAATGTCCTAATAAATTTGATATCAGCTTTCCGTTCTCGTCTGATACTCAGCAAGTTCGCGTAAACTGCGCAAAAATTGGATGGAAGGCTTTTATAAGAGTTTCCATTGAAGCCCGAAAAATGTACTACGTTTACAAAGATGATTTTTCAAAAGGTCACCGCTTGAGCGGAGAGGATATTGAACTTTTAGATCAAACGAGAGTTGGGCATAATTCTGGGTTAATAAAAGACATTACCGCTATTAAAAATCAAATACTTAAAAGGTCGGTTTCAACCGGGCAACTCGTGCGCCGTCAACATTTATCACAGGTAGTCGAGGTATTTGTTCTAAAGCAGGATAAACTCGCAGGAGAATTTCTTACGGATGATGACTACGAACGCTCCATGCACCCCATTGCCGGAGTATCTGCGGCTCAGCGGTTTCCGAAACGCTTACTTAAAAATGCCCTGATCGCCCGAAGCTTGCCAGCGGGTTATGTTTTACAAGAAAAAGATTTGAGGCAACGTCATCGAGTCCTCGTCGCTCAGGAAACTCTCACCAGAGGTAGATTGTTGTCCACTTTGAATGCCCGAGTGGAGGACTACTATGGTGATTTGCCTCCTGACACTATGCTTTCAATAAATGGCATTGAGTACTTAGAGGTAATTAGAACAATTCAGGCAGGTACGCCGCTCCGCGCTTCTGACGTTCAAGTGGCCTCTTTAATAATAAAAGGCGACACTGTGAACTTTAGCGTGGCGCGTGGATCGTTGTTAATCACCGTATCAATGGAAGCATTGGAAAGCGGCAAGCTAGGAGAGCAAGTGGTTTTGCTTAATCCAGAATCTGGAGAGAAAGTANGGGCCGTAGTNTCTGGCATTCGCAGCGCAACCGGACTTTAAAATAGATTAAAAACGGGTTACCATCTNTNTAAATGAATGCCGGTTTCATTAAAGAAAAGTGGCAANGTGCCGACTAATNTTCTAAGTAGAAGANATTTTAGACAGNATTGTCTAAGGGAATGAAGATATGACAAGTTCAATTTCNAGCGTTGGATCAGCAGCAGCACAACTTAAGGCAGCCTCTGATGCAGCCGAAAAGCTTAAAAAAGCCAGTGAAGCTCTTGACACTCCAGCTGAGAAAAAAGATGTTACAAATGTAGAGAAAGATCAGCTGATATTGAGTAAGGCAGCAGAGGAGGCATTTGCCACTGCTGAATTTGATGAAGCAAAAGTCAATGCAATCAAAGCCGCTCTTAGGGAAGGTAACTACCCGTTAAATGAGCGAAGGATTGCCGAAAACTTCCTTGCCATTGAGATGATGGTTGGAAACACCTAGGTTGCCCCTTTCAATCAAGGCCAAAGCTTAGTTAAGCTTTGGCCTCAAAAAAAGTATTAGCAGATAATGCCGAATACAGAAACCGAGTACATCTCACAGACCCTACACAAAGCAAACGCACTCAAATCGGTTCTCTCAAACGAGTTTGAGTCGCTGAAAGACCAAAACCTAGAACTTTTTGAAAATCTTCAAAGCCAGAAGCTTGAGATACTCGATTTTTTAGCGAGTGAGGAGCTTTTAGATCGCATAAAGTCTTACACTGATAGTAAAGATGCTTTAGCGGATAATGTTGCTATGTGGCAGCAAGTAATGGATCTGATGAAGGAGTGCAAGGAATTACATATGCGCAATGAAGTGCTTATCAACCGAAAACTAGAAACAATTCGTGGAGCACTCCACACAATTCAGACACCCGATCCCTTAAGTAGCGTCGAAGTATATGATAGGCTCGGAAAGATTCGCTCCAATAGCCGCAAAAACTCGGTAGGAAACGCCTAAAGTTACTTCGCTAACGTGATGTTTTTTTCTTGAAATTTTCTGGTTCCATCCCCTTCAGCCAGTATACCCAAGACAAGATTACAGCCACAGCTACATAAAGATTTTCAGGAATCTCTCCCTCTAAATCAAGTTGACTCAATAACGCGACAAGTTGTGGATCTTTAGCAATATGGACTCCTTGGCGCTGCGCCTCGTCGATGATCGCTTCAGCAAGTTCATCTTGCCCTTTCGCGGTCAACATAGGAACTGGATTTTTACCATACTCGATAGCTACAGCTTTCTTCGCCGGCTTATATATCACGTGATTACATCCACAACACCACCGGGACGGAGGGGCTTCGCATCACCAATACCCGCTAATGGCCTGCGAGCATGGTGAACCGTCATCTTCCCAAGAGCGAGCCCAAATTCCTCAAGCTGTCGATGAAGCTCTCCAGAACCCGACCGCGCCAATTTGGCCACATCAGAGCGGGCTGCCCACATCTCCATATCTAGGCGAAGCGAGGATTTTAAAGTTGTTTTAAGCCACAACTCACCCAGTACCAAACTGTCTGTATGAAGATTGATTACCCAATCTGCGTCTGCCTGGTCGTCACCGCCGGAATCACGCTGAAACTCAATCTGAACCGGATTCGCGTCGTTAAACGGCAACACAAAACTGTATGACAGTGCTCGATTTTGTTGCGCCTGGAGACTCTCCACTTGACGGCTCTCGATCTCATCCACTGCAGACTCTAACTCACGAGCGATTATCGATTGCGGGGGTTGTGCCCTCAAAATAGATTTGAGAATCTGCTTAAGGTCCATGGGGGCCAAAAGCTGCCGACCAACCCGAGCCTCCGTAAATAAGCCGGAGGCAATGAGTGCCCTCTTTACGGCCTCAGGCGAAAGCCTCGCCATGCTTTGTACTAGCTGTGCCAACCAGCGCGAATTTTCACCCTTGGCAATCTGTTGTAGACTGGAGAAAGGGCTCTGGGGAGAAAACAATTGTGTCAAGCTCGAATCTTGAACCGGACGAAAGAGCAGACTCATTAACCGAGACCCAGGTGTAGCCAAAGCCGATGTCACTGAGGGCGATACCAGCGGTTGAAGTAATGTAGAGTTGTTTGTAACGCGCAGATCAATCTTGTCTCCCGTCTTAAGTTGCTCTCCAATCACGGTGGCAAGGTCTCTATTTCCTATGACAAGTTCTCTGTTACCGATAGAAAGCCTGAGCTCTTCGCCCCGCATACCAACAACAGCTCGAACAATTTGTCCATCACGTAATGACAGATCACGCGCAACGTCTTCGGTGATATCAATGGACACCGTACCCTCAAGGAATATAGGTGTTGGCCTAACCGCGAAGTTGACTTGCTCAGGACCTAGCACATCAAAGCTCCTTAGCTCAAATCATTAGAGTCTTTCATCTTTTTGCGCAATGTCGAACATTGCTAGGGGTATTGAACCCATGACTTTCGTTCTGTGCTGGCAGCCTTTTTGGCGTCCAAGATGCCGCCTGAATTCGTGAACACTACGTTATGAATATGCTCTGCCGTAGGGAGTTTCAATTGCTTATTGGCATACATCCAATTCGGGTTTTTGCGCTTAAATGCATGCGGATTTGCTAAAACTATCGCTTGACGCAATATTGATTTTCTTACCGGGTTATCAACCATCGTATTTGCAATTATGCGGTCTAACGTATCCCCTTTCTTGGTGATGTATCGACCGTCGGCGAAGGCCTCTGTAAGCGTCGGTGTCATCAATCGAACATCCTTGATCAGCTGCGCAAGAGCTTCCTCTGGACTCTCAGCAACCGTTGAGGCAGACGAAAACAGCAAAGGCACCAAAACTAGCGCCGCAAAAACCTTTGAATATTTAAGTTCATGTGATTTAAATTTCATCTTTTCCTCCGTCTGCGCTCAGAAATAAAGCGCCACTAAATTTTCGTTTGCCTGCGAGCTGGTCCAACGCGGCCCAGCGATATGCCTTAAAACCGCACTGTGGCGACTTACTGACTCCACCTTTGCTAGAGACAGAGTCGATAGCGCCGAAGAATTAACCGCAGCATTCAAAATATTCGGATCGCTGCTTAGCAAAAATTGATCGCCGACAGAGACCCCGGCGACGGACCCGGCATTGATAGACGCTGTGCCGCTTGCGCCATCCGCATTTTTCAAGTGATAGTATTGTGCCATGCACTCCATGGAATCGTTAATCTCCGACAGCATATGCTCCGTCGCAACAACAATTTGATGCTTGAACTCAGGTGGAATTGCTGTTTTCGCATAACCTTTTTTTAATCTTGGGTAGTTGAGCGTAACTGTCTTATTCCAAATCGGAGTGTCAAACTGTCGGTCTACCAGTTCCAACTCTAAATCAATTCGTGACCCAGACCAAGACGCATTATCGCGAGCATATTCAGGAAGCTTACTCAAGTTGTATGCTCCCAAGAACCTTCGAACCGCCTGCTGCCCTGAGCCGAGCTCCCCGGGATAATATGGATTCGGTGGTAGAGCCGGATCTGAAGACGGGTCTAGACCATAACTCCCCTCTCCAAACCCATCTTTCAAAATAGGAAAGATGGACCAAGCTCCTGCTGGAACACCCGACCACTCAGCAAATCCCAAAGAAAATTCTACCGCAGATTTTCCAGCCTCAAAGCCTTTTCTGACGACGTCCATGACCTCATTCGGTCCAGTTGTGGCAGCGGGGTTGTAATCGCTCACTTTTACGTCAAACAGATAAGGCACTCTATTGCTTGAAGTTCCAGAAACGAGATTATCGTAATTGGACGCAAACCTAACTTCGGGCCGTGCCGTCCAAGCCGACGAACTCCTGAAGGATTCAATTAGAACAAGTTCTGAGAGTGCCGCAATCTCACTGAGGTAATGATCACCCAAGCGTTTATTATCGCCGCTGTATCCGACACGCACCACTGCCTCACGGCGAAGTTCTGGACGTGCGCCAGGGCAAGTTCGGTCAGATAACATTGACGCTTCGACTCGAGCTACTGGGATACCAGCTTCCTCGAGGTAAGAGAGCACGCGCACACCGCGCACATTGCTGCTACTCGACATAAGGGTCGATTCATGGAGAACGCCCCGGTCATCAATGTATGCGGCACTACCGAGAGTCACTTCAGACTCCATAGCAAGATCGACGAGAGCTTGTTTTATCGCCTCTAATTTTTGCTCTGCAGAAAAACTTTGATTTGCACTAACATTAAACGCTATTAGGAATATTTTAAGGATCAAAAGGACAGCTAGTACCCTTCCCGCCAGGGTGGAACCACCATTTAATACGCCTCCATCTATGAACCCAGACATTTACTTTTCCTACCGCTAGTTCAAACTGAAAATCAAACTCCCTTCATTACACGAACTGGCTTCGATTGAGCCATCTGAGAGGGGGTTTGAACCGTTTGCCGAACCGCTGTCTTGCTGCGTGACATTTGATCAATATACAACACCCTGAGATCATCAACAATAGACCGACTCAGAGATAGAGTCACGGTATAGGTATCATCGCCCACTGGAGTTATCGATACAAGCTGGGCACCATAAATAACCCCCTGAACCCTTGCCCGAAAGGTATCGCTTTTCACGACCATTTCCCCTACGGTAGTATTTACGTCGAGGTACTGACCATAAACCTGCTCGAGCAAAGATCGGTAGGCGTCCAATTTAGAGGCGCGTATCGAAAGTAATCGTTGCTGTGCTGGATTGTCATTCATTTGAACGCTAATTACTGCATACCCAGTAGCCATTATGTTTTCAGCCTCGCTCACCATATTTCGCATGACAGCGGAAGAATATTCAGTCGTTGTAGTGGAGCATCCCACAAAAAAAATGGCCGCTAGACCCAGACCAACGCTACTAATTAATTTTTTACATACTCGTCTCATACAGCACCCGATGGATAATTTTAATGGATTTCCTATTCTCACCTCAAAGTGGCTAACCGTGCCTCGTGATCGTAATAGTTCTAGAGTAAAGATCGACAGATGCATGTCAATCTTTAGAGCGACATTAATGTTCAGTGAGCATTCAAAACACTTGATGAAATTGTGGGTTTTTTTGTGGCACAGTTATTGCTTTTCAGATAGTAACTGAATTTGATTTTAGTCACGTTTTTTTTAAGACGCTGATTTTATTGGAAAAGGTATTTATGGCAACAGCTATACTGTCAAACATACGACAGGACCTGTCGAAATTCGAACTCTCTGGTTTAGGAGTACCCGCGCTTGTCCTACTAATTCTGTGCATGTTAATACTTCCTTTACCGCCTTTTTTGTTGGATGTCCTTTTTACGTTTAACATAATGATTGGTCTGATAATCATTATGGTGGCGATCAATAGCTCTACCCCTCTTGATTTTTCGGCATTTCCATCAATTCTATTGATTGCGACTATGCTAAGGCTTGGATTAAATGTTGCATCCACCCGATTAGTACTTATGAAAGGACATGAGGGACCAGATGCAGCGGGAAACGTGATTGAGGCTTTCGGTAACTTTGTGATTGCAGGTAACTATATAGTCGGTTTCATTATTTTCTCTATTTTAATGATTATTAATTTCATTGTGGTAACAAAAGGGGCAGGGCGGGTCTCAGAGGTCATAGCGCGTTTCACTCTTGACGCTTTACCTGGAAAACAGATGGCAATTGATGCGGATTTAAATGCGGGAGTGATAGACCAAGAAACCGCAAAAAAGAGGCGCGAAACCATCTCTCAAGAATCAGATTTTTTTGGCTCGATGGATGGAGCATCCAAATTTGTAAGAGGAGACGCGATAGCTGGTCTCCTAATCCTTTTAATTAACATTCTAGGCGGTCTCACTATCGGAATAAGTCAACATGATCTTTCTTTCTCTGAGGCTGGAAAAATATATGTTCTTCTTACAATTGGAGATGGATTAGTCGCTCAAATTCCTCAGCTACTCCTGTCCCTCGCTACTGCAATAATTGTTACTAGGGTCACAACTTCTGAGTCGATGACCCAACAGGCAAAGAGTCAGTTAAATAACCCTCTCGCTCTTTATGTAGCCGCTGGAATATTGATACTCATGGGATTAGTGCCAGGTATGCCACACTTTATTTTCTTGACTCTTGGGTCCACTGCTGCAGGTCTTGGATTTATGCTTGCG
This sequence comes from Porticoccaceae bacterium, assembly GCA_002731695.1. Classification (GTDB taxonomy): domain Bacteria; phylum Pseudomonadota; class Gammaproteobacteria; order Pseudomonadales; family Porticoccaceae; genus TMED48. The sequence goes on along the minus strand of PCCK01000004.1, from coordinate 62,412 downwards.
AACCAATCCAAAACTGCTCTGCAACAAGCTGCTTTAAATGAGATAACTCAAGCAAATGAAGAAAAGAGTCCGTCAGAAGAGCTCGACTGGGATGATGTAGATCAGGTTGATTTGGTGGGCCTTGATATCGGTTATGGGTTGATACCCTTGGTAAATACCGAGACAGGTGGACAGCTTTTACCGCGAGTGAAGGGAGTTCGCAAAAAGCTATCGGCGGAATTAGGCTTTTTGGTTCAACCTATCCGTATTCGAGATAATTTAGATCTTCCTCCAGATGTGTATCACATTGTGATGAATGGTGTTGTGCGTGGTAAGGGCGACATTAAAGTGGGAAGAGAGATGGCAATCAATCCCGGTCAAGCGCTAGGAAGATTGGAGGGAATCCCTACGAAAGAGCCAGCATTTGGCCTTGACGCAATTTGGATTGAACCCTCTCAGCGCGATTATGCTAGAACACTAGGGTATACGGTAGTGGATGCGGCCACAGCAGTTGCAACTCACCTAAACACTCTTTTGAGAAATAGCGCGTCGGAATTGCTCAGCCATGACGAGACTCAACAGTTACTCGATAAAGTGGCAGCTCGATCGCCGAAACTAGTGGAGGATTTGGTTCCAGGTAAACTCCCTCTCGCGACCATAACGAGAGTCTTACAAAATATTCTTGACGAATCAGTCTCAGTGAGGGATATGCGCACTATCATTGAAGTTCTATCCAGCGAAAGCGGTAATACTCAAGATCCAGACGATTTGACAGCCGCTGTCCGTCCGAGGCTCGGACGCATGATAGTGCAAGGCTTGATAGATGTTAACACTAGCCTCCCCGTCATCACCTTGAATCCCGCTTTAGAGCAAATGCTACACAACATTTTGCAACAAAGCAGCAAAGGCCAAGGATTGGTAATAGAACCAAACCTTGCCGAGGGTTTATTTAATGCTTTGGCCGAAAATACACAAAAAGTTGAGAATCAGGGACATCCTGCAGTTCTGGTTGTGTCCCCGGGAATAAGGCCATGGTTAGCGAAAATTATCAGACACAGGCTGCCTGATCTTACAGTCTTGTCGTACAGCGAAATCCCAGATGATCAAGCAGTAAAAGTGGTTGCCACAGTGGACGTTGAAAACAACAATTGAGTTGAGGAAGTAACATGGAATTGCAAAGAGTTCTGGCGCACGACACCCGCAAAGCGATGGAAAAAGTTTATGAGCTTTATGGTGAGAATGCGATGGTAGTATCGAATAAAAAAGCTCAAAATCAAACCGAACTAATAGTGGCTATTGATTTAGCAAATCAGGCAATGGATGCGCTTAATGACACTGGAATCGGACTCTCATCCCGTCAAGCAGAGTCAGAACTGCCAAAATTTGATTCCGTTCTGGAGTCTCATGTATTTGGGCGTCCCATTACAAAAGAATCTGTAACACCGGAAGAGACTAAAATATCTGCTGCCAATGAAGACAGAATAAATCCTTTTGAGCAAGGCGTTGCTGTTAATCCAAATTTTACAGAAGGACGCAGTTCAGAAACATTGAGAGATGACAACCAAAATCTCCGAGCTCGCGAAATAGTAGATATGGTAAAACAAGAACTCACCAACATGCGTAAAGAGTTCAAGTTGTCTCAACAGGTAGATGCATGGAGCGGTACGCTCGCAGTTTCTGATGAGATGCGCCCCCTCGTGGAAGCATTTAATGAAACGGGAATGCCTGTAGCACTTCGTGCACTCATGACTGATATTATCAACAAGCATTCTGACATGATCAGTGCGCTTACAGAGATTGCTGCATTTATCGGAGACGGAATTCGGAATATTGATCTTTTAGAAAATATGAGAGGAATCCACCTCATCGCTGGAAGCTCTGGCTCGGGAAAAAGCTTGATGGCGGGAAGGCTGTGTAAACAAATGGCAATGCAATATGGCGATCAACAGGTAGCCATGATAAGTTTTAATGACACTCGTTTTGGGGCATGGAACCAATCTCAACTATTAGGTACCCAGGCTGGGGTGGACACGTTTCGCGCTAGCAATCTTAACACGCTAGAGCAACTTCTTGAAGAATTGGAATCCCGAGCGGTTATTGTTATTGACACTCCCGGTGTTGACGTAGAAAATAATCTCAACATGTTAGGTAAGTTGATTCCTCATGCCAAAAGACACATCGTTGTGGCTGCAGACGCGTCAGAAGCATCATTAAAGCGCCATCTCCAAAATGCCGCGCTGAATTGGCACTCGATCATGCTTTCCCGCTTGGAAACTCAAGTGTACCCATGGCCGATCATAAATGCACTTATGGTGAGTGGAATTCCATTGTCTGTTGCCTCCGCAGAGCCATCAATCATCGATGCAGCGGCAGCAATTTCTGGAATTGGTTTGGCTCAACATACTCTGACGCAATTACCTATTCATTTTGTTTGACTACATTAAAGCGATAGACGAAGATGAGGTGAGTAAAATGGACTTACTCGAAATCGGTAGGGACATGCCGTTTCATGATAATTGCTTATAGTTGTTTTCGTTTGTGCCGTGATAAAGCTATCGCCAGAGCGTTTCGCCTGCGGGGAGATTTGATCGCATGCTAAAGTCCGTGCCAACGCAAATCATTGGTATCGCTAGCGGTAAAGGTGGTGTGGGAAAGACTACAGTTTCGGTTAATCTTGCTGTCACACTTGCGTCCCTTGGCAAAAAAGTAATGATATTCGATGCAGACTTGGGCCTTGCCAATGCGCAACTCGCGTTGGGCTGCCGGACACCATTCAACTTCAGTCATGTTCTGTCAGGGGAGAAGACACTACAGGACATCATTGTTGAAGGTCCCATGGGTGTAAAGTTGGTTCCCGGAGCAAGCGGTATACAACACATGGTAGCGCTTAATCCAATGGAAACAGCCGGTATAATAAATTCTTTTTCAGAAATAGAAGAACAACTAGACTATTTCGTTGTCGATTTAGCCGCAGGAATGTCGGATACTGTAATGACTTTCTTGCGTGCTTGCCAACATCGGTTTATTGTAGTAAAAAATGAACCGTCGTCGATAGCAGATGCATACGGAATTATAAAAGTGATGATTCAGGACTATCATCTAGAAAACATAGGTCTTATTCCCAATGGCGTAGTTTCTCAGGAAGAAGGAGAGCGGCTTTACGGGAGTATAAATTCTGTAATCCAAAACTTTTTGGGTGGCGATATCAGTTATTTGCATGCTATACGCCGAGACGACATGGTACTGCGTTCGATTAAAGCGTCGCAACCTTTGACGTCTTTTGCGCCCTCAAGTATTGCCACGCGCGATTTTCGGGCACTGGCCAAGATGGTTTTAGATTTTCAATCCGACATTCCAATGAGTGGTGGATTGGAGTTCTTCGTCGAACGCCTCGCAACTCAGCCGCCCAATCGCCTTGGCACATCCTATGGCTGATATTAAATCTTATCAAGATATACAAAGTTCTGAGAGAGAAGGCGATGGGCTAATGGCCCATGTCGGATTGGTCAAGCGGGTCGCGTTACATCTAAAAGGAAGACTCCCGAATTTTATGGAGCTTGAAGAGCTAATCCAAGTAGGCATGATTGGATTAATCGAGGCTAATAATTCCTTCAAAGGTGAAAAGGGCGTTGAATTCGAAGTCTTTGCAAAGAATCGCATTCGGGGAGCAATACTAGATCAAGTTCGAAAGATGTCGTATCTGCCACGATCGGCTATAGTAAATCTGCGTGATCACAACGAAGCATCCTCAGCACTTGCTAGCGAGCTGGGCAGAGAGCCAACGCAAACTGAATTAGCTGAGTATATGGGTAAAGGGGTGGAAGAATTTCAGCGTGAAAGGAATCATGCACACCGATTTCAAACCGTATCTCTGGAATCGCAACTTCCAGAAACTACTGATCAACCTGCCTCAGATTCCAGTGAACCCGAGGCACAAGTTGTAAAGGAAGAATTTTTAGAAACGTTAATTGATGCAATCAAAATTCTACCTGAGCGGGAACGGACCGTAATTTCACTATATTACTCTGACGAAATGAATCTCAAAGAAATCGGTGTTATTCTGGACGTAAGTGAATCTCGAGTGAGTCAAATTTTATCTGCATGCGTGATTAAACTTCGAAAACACCTACACTTAACAGAGCTGTAAGGATATGTTTTTTAAAGACAGCGCGAAAAAAAAAGCTCTGCTGGCTGCTAAATCTGCCTATGTTGAAGCAGCGACACTCAAAGGAGATACTCGCGAAGAGATGGCATTCAGAAGACGCATCGGATTTAGAAGTAGAACGCATTTAGATAAAATTTTTATAGAAGGCGCCACCAAAACTGCTCGTCATCAGGATCTTTGTGAACAAGCTAGAAATCGTGGTCTAGAGCATCCTCCTCCCCCCAAAGTTGGTATGTTTCAATCAGCCAAAGGACCGAATGGGGTCATATACACTTACGTGCCAGCGGAATTCTCGGAGCCGGTTTTTTTGTATGGAGGTCAATATCAAACAATGGAAATAGATGCCTTTCGTGCAATCAGGCTCACACAAGAGATAGCAGATAAAGTTAGCTTCGACTTAGATTTGGAAAAGCCAATCGTTACGCTACAATTTCTCCGAGACGAGTTGGCCGCTTTGGAAACTCCAGATTCAGAAGCCGATACCGAAGAGTAATTAAACTTAAAATCTCCGAAGACTATTAAATAAAGGGGAAAATTAAAATGGAAAAATTGCTTTTATTAGCAGTGGTTATTGGAGCCGCAGCAATCGTAATATTAATGATTTACTTAATCGCGCGTGTTGAAAAAGTCGAAACCATTGCCATTAATGGCCCGCAACCAAAAGGATCTTTGGCAATGATAAATGCTGAGAAGCCGTTTTTTGGTTTGAGTGGTGTCGATCTTTGGGAACTTCTCTCGGGGACCCCCCCACCGGGATACGCGACGGCTGATGCTATGCCTCTTCAGCCAAAATATGAGCACATCCTGTACAAACATATCGAAACTCTCTTCAAAACTGGGATGACGGATAAGAAGGCGGGCAAAACGCCGGAACAACCAGAAAGTCCAATGCAAATTTCAACGCTTAGAGAAAATGTTCAAGCGTTCATGCCGTCGCAATATGCTTCTGTTATATATGAATCAGGCTTTGAGATAGTTACCGAAGAAGGAATGGTAAAGGATGGTGATGCTAGATTGGATATTATTGATGCCCTCGATCGAACTTGTGAAGCGTTGTTCTCAAAAATCAATCTCGAACCGAAAGGATTGATGTCCAGCCGACTAGTACCGGAGGCCACTATTTCCACATCTTCTAGTGACTCGACGGAAGACGACGATGGTAATGAAAGTGACTCTGATGACGATTATCTCGCTGAAGAAACTGCTAAGTTAGAGGAAAATCTCGGTAGAGAAAAATCGGATTAAGCATTGTCCTGTTAAAAAGGCCTTTAAGCTAACACTGATTTAGTTGCTAAGTCACTTATCACCCACGCAGTGTATGTGACGTATGCTAAAAGGTGCTTAAATTGCCGTTAAAACGCAACAGAATTATCTTATGCTCGGTCCTGATGGAAAGGTAACTACTGTCGGGGAGAGATCTTCTTCAACCTGCTCTCCTTGGTCTCTCGCCTCCTCTAAAGCTACTTGTCGCTTTAAAACGTCTATGTACTTAGCGCGCTCAAGAGTAATAAGAGATTGGACGTCAGCATTAAGAGCTTTTATATTTCCAACTTGTCCTTGCATTGTTTTAACTTGCGTCGCTAATACTGCAACAGACTTGCTTACCCTTGCAACATCAGCACTTTGAGACTTGACAGTGCCTGCCAAGTCATTAACTTGTTTGATTACTTTTGCAGTCGACTGTCCCACCCTTTTAGCTGCCATTTCGGGGACATCACTTTTAATTGCCCCAGCCAACCTTTCCGCATTTCGCACAGACTCTATCAAAGCGGTTTGTGTGTCACTAAATGCGGATTGCTCAACTGCAAGTGAATTCATTGTTTGGTTTATTTCGTCAAAAAGACTTAAAGCGCTATTCATATTGACGACCCGCTGACTTAAAGCAACGAGCATTGCATCAACCTGATTTGTCTTTGCGTTGAGCTGTTGCGCCATGAATGCAAACACACTTACCGCGGCTACAAATACCGTTACCGTTCCAATGAGAATGTATCCAGATAGCTTGTTGCTTTTCGCACTCGCTTCGTCAAGTTCCTGTACCCTCTTCTGGACTTGACTTAAGCCTTTCTCCAGAGTCAGTGACGCCCGCCTACTGACATCTGCCGCACTATTAGTCGCATCCGCAGTGTCAAGTAAACTAGGCACCAACACTTCCAAACGGCCAGAGATCTGTTTCGCATAACCCAAAACATCTGCGAGATCCTCTTGGTACTTATCTAAACTCTCTATTTCAACTTTGGAACCCGTAGTCTCCTCTGAGGTGTTATGTGCTTCAGTGTCCTCAGACGCATCTTCAGTTTTTTGTTCTTCTGCCATACTCATAATCAATCCACATCGTCTTTGGTGAAATGAGGCTCTATCTCATCTAGTTGTTTAGAAATATCGACAGTGGCCGCTTTAACTTTAGCCAAACGGCTCTCCAATAAGTTGTTAAATTGCTCACTCTCAGTGGCTGCATTTTTTTTTGCCCGATCACTTATTATCTGAATCGAGCCGAGCTGACTTCCGTCTGAATCCTCATGCTCAATTTTAGGTAACTGTTTTTCGTCAAGTGCCACAAATTCTTTTTGTTTTTTATCTTTCGAAGCACTCACGTCACTCATCCCAACAGGCCTGAGCCCAGAAACTTCAACTGATAATGAATCATCGTCTGTATTATCAACCAAACTTTAACCCTCCCAACCCAGACTTTACTCGGTTAGCAAATCTTTTTAACCACCCCTGAGCGCTCCCTTTAACTGTGAGGCACTTCTAAACCAATAATCTCCCGGCAGCTGCTGAGCTCGAGCTGAGCTTCGAGCTGTACCTAAGGAGTCAAAAGGCCCTGCTACTACAGCATATGCGGGTTTACCACGCAAGGAAATTGGTACAATAAGAGCATCTGAAAGTCCTCCATAATCATCAATGAAACTGCTAGCCTGAGATTCGGAGGTGAAAACAATGTATTGCACAAAAAAGTCACTACCCCTCGAATTTCTTACTTTGCTGGCTGCCGCTGATATACTTAGCCGTGATGGCGCAGAAATAACTGTAACAATTTCATCTTCAGGTCGATCTGCAACTTTTTCCGCAGCAAGAATTTCAGATACCGTATTTTCGTCTAAACTACCAACATTCGACAACAGATAGTCGCGGTTAGTATCTGAATCATATTCGCTAGCAACGGCCTCTAATAAGGCTTCAATCTGCTCTGTCTTAGAAACGGAATTGCCGGTTTGCACGACAATTCGTTCGGCTTCAAGGTCTAACGAATCAGCAAAATTTTCTAATATTTCTGAAGCGCCTACATCCTCCAAAGAGGCATCTGAAACATTTGATGTAGCACTGACCACTAATTTGTTTTCGATAGGTGCTGAGGTTTCTAAACGATCCGACTGTAACAATTTCAGGGAATTATCCTCATAATCGATTTGATCACTTTTCTTCTCCTCTACCGTCGACTTTGTAACAAAAGAATCCTCCCTAATAGGTACTACTTTGTCCAATAGGGGCATATTTAAACTCTTACCCCACTTTTGAAAAGATGACCATATTAGATCTCTGTAAAACAGCGATTCTGTTGGATTAAATCTATGAAGAACAAATAATGTTACCACCAGCGATAACAAAATTATCAATACACCAAGAACAATTTCCTTATATTTTGAACTCCCGACTTCCTCAAAGTCATCTGGAATTCTTTTCTCATCATTTTCGGGCTTATCATCGTCAAAATTAAATGGTTCTTCTGGAAAAACAAGGCTTCCGCCTATATCCTGCATTAATGTATCCTGGCTCAGAATATCGATATCACCGGGCATAATTTCTGAATCATCTGGCGCCACAACATCACCTAGACCAACCTGTTCCAAAAGTAACTGCGTATCATTCTCGTAACCATGTTCGCGCGCCGCGTACATTAACTGAATGGCCTCGTCGACTGATGGAGTGTCTACCACCCAACGATATAGCTGTCTTCCAAACATAGTCAATAATTTCTCAAACGCGGGCCATCCGGTCTTGTCAATAAACATAACTAATCGAACATTAGTTCCCGGGAAATCAGTCATCAGTCGCACAAGTAAATTCCATTGATCTTGCTTGACTGACTTAGCATCGTTTACCACAAGCAAGTGTGTTAAAGCCGACGTGTCGGCTGGTTTGCGCGCCTGTTCCATAGTCATCTTTGCTAAAATATGATTAAAGCGATTAAGTAAGCTGTCAGTGTCGTTTGGGAGAAATACTTCAACTTGAAGGTTATGCATACCGCGTAAGCGAGTGACAAGCATCCTTGAATAGTGGTCTAATACACCATCATTACTGCCGATAACTGCTAGACCGCGCTTCCCATGTCCAATAGCGTCCAATGAAGTTTGAAAGCGGCGCTTATCCTTAGCACGGAAAAAAATGTCTGCGCCATCAAACAAATCCTGAAAATCAACCGAATTCTGGTCTAGCACTTATTACTCTCCCTCCGAATACAACCGACTATTTTGGACGCCTTCCATTTTTATCATATCTCATATCTTCAGGTACTTTGGGAATGGGTTTCTGTGGAACTCCTTTGCTACTATTAAGACTATTGAGGCCAAACACATAGGCAATGACTTGTGCCACCGCGTAATAAAGTGCCTCCGGAACCGATTGCTGAATATCGGTTGTGAAATATATCGCCCTAGCAAGAGACGGTGAGGAGAAGAGCGGCACACCACTTTCTTTTGCCTTATCTCTGATAGCTTGAGCCAAAAAATCTGCTCCTTTGGCAACTACTAGCGGTGCTCCGTCAGAGGCGGGGTCGTAGCTCAAGGCTACCGCGAAGTGTTCTGGATTCACAATGACCACATCGGCATCGGCCACAGCCTGAATCATAGAGCCCATTGCCATCTCACGTTGCTTCCGTCTTATTTGAGCTTTTACTTCCGGTCGTCCTTCAGTGTCTTTAAGTTCATCTTTTATTTCCTTTTTTGTCATCTTCATTTTCTTGCTGAACTCAAAAATTTGATATGGCACATCTATGGCGGCTGGAATCAGCAACGTAAATGTGACCAAGACTATCCCTAAAGCAATTAATTCTCCAGCCTTCCCCAAAGCTGGTTTCATCTCCATCATTCCTAAGTATGTCAGCGTATCAAAACGCTCACTCACTACGAGGTATAAAACTCCACCTACCAGCAGAAACTTTAGTAAGGCTTTTACAAGATTAACAAGTGCCTGTAATCCAAACATCCGCTTAAATCCAGACAAAGGATTTAATTTACTACCCTTCGGCGCTACTGCCTTCATCGAGAACACATAGCCACCGAGCACACCGCCAGACGCTGCAGCGATAACGGCGGTCAGCCCAAAAAACGGGAGCATGGTGTACATAGAAGAAAGCGCTTGAGTCCCAAATTCCTGAGGTAATAAGCCCTCATTAAAAACAGTCCTTCGATCGAAAACGAAAGCTTCCGAAAAAGTTTCCACCAAACTGACGATGAAAAAGCTTCCAAATAAATACATAAATATAGCAGCACCAATCATCATCAGCGCGACGCCAAGTTCTTGCGATCTCGCCACCTGACCGTCTTGTCGCGCTTTTTCAAGGCGCTTAGCGGTGGGCTCTTCACTTTTTTCTTCTGAACTTTCCTCAGCCATTAAATAATTCCTAACATCCTTCCCACTGTGTCAAAAGACTCTTGCCAAAGCGATTGGATACGAAATCCAATAGTCTGCATAGACATACTTAGAATAAGTATTCCAGCCATGATCATCGCTGGAAACCCAACTGCAAAAATATTTAGAGCCGGAGCCGCACGTGTAATCACACCAATTCCCATATTGATAAACAGTAGGGACACCATTATAGGCATTGCTACTAAGAGGGCTCCCAAAAAAAGCCATTTACTCCAATCAATTAATAACAAAATTAATGATTGCACCTCTAGTGCACTACCAATGGGCAACGTAACAAAACTTTCCATTAAGGCCCGCAAAATAATAGCATGACCGCCAAATCCCAAGAAAATTAGTGTGGAGCAAATAAGTAAGAACTGAGCTATCACCGGAACATTACCCATATTTGGATCCACCATATTAGCCATACTCAGGCCCATAGATGCTGAAATAGCCTGCCCTGCGACCACTAAAGCACTACTGACAATTTGTAATGATAAGCCCATTAAAACACCGATAAAAACCTGACTAAATAATTCTCTGATCCCCGAACCGCTTGTTGGAACAATAATTGGCCACTCAATTAATGGATAAACCAAAACTGTCAGGGAAAGTGCCAACAGGACTCGAATCCTAACTGTGACAGCTTGCAAAGAGAAAAACGGGGCCGCCAGCAGAAAAGCCGATATCCGAGTCATCGGCCATAGCAAAGTGTAAAAACGCTGGATAATTTCAGCAGCAAGAATATCCATTATATGAAAAGCGTTGGTATTCGCTCAAAAATACGTTGGAAAAAATCAACCATAATCGATACTTGCCAACTTCCGAAAATAATCAGCGCAATAATCATTACTCCCAGTTTTGGAATAAAACTTAATGTCATCTCCTGAATTGACGTGGCTGCCTGCAAGATCCCGACGGCTAAGCCCACCGCCAATGCCGTTCCCAAGAGCGGAGCAGCAACCAGTACCGCAACCCAAAGAGATTCACGTCCAAGGTCGATTACCATTGCTGCATCCATTACGTTCTCCTACAAAACTGCAAAACTTGATGTCAAAGACCCCATTATAAGAGTCCACCCATCGACCAAAACAAACAGCATAAGCTTAAAAGGCATAGAAATCATCATTGGAGAAAGCATCATCATACCCATTGACATTAAAACACTCGCGACAACCAAATCAATAACTACAAATGGAATATATATGAGAAATCCAATGGCAAATGCGCTTTTCAATTCCGAAGTAATGAACGCGGGAACCAATGTGGTAAACGGTACATCACTTGGTTCAATTACTTCATCGTTTCCAGCTATTTCTACAAACATTGCAATGTCACTTTCTCTGGTCTGGTTGAGCATAAAAGTCCTAAATGGCGCTTGAGCTTCTGTAAGTGCCTCTTCAAAGCCAAGAGAATTATTCATATACGGGAGCATTGCATCGTCATAGACCACACTAAAGACCGGAGTCATAATGAAAATTGTAAGAAACAAAGCCAATCCAAGAAGAACTTGATTTGGCGGAGTTTGAGCGGTGCCTAAAGCCTGACGGAGTAGTGACATCACAATGATAATGCGCACAAATGATGTCATCATTAACAATAACGATGGCAGAAGTGTGAGCAACGTCATCAACGCTAATAATTGCAAAGTCAGGCTATATTGTGTATTTCCAGTTCCATCGTCGACCATATTTAATATCGGCATACCACCACCTTGTGCAAATACAGAAGACTGGATAGAAATTGACGTCATCAAAAGTAGTATTTTGAGAAACCTTGTGCGCATCGCCCTTAATTCCTCTGTGGATTTACAAGCTGACCTAGAAACTCTCTAAATTTCTGCTTTTTGGATGGAGGATTTAGAAATTGACTTTGGGAATTCAGTTCAGTAGTAGATTGTTTAGCACCATCCAATTCACTGATCTTCCATGATCCGAGAAGTGTCACTGCGCTCGGTGATTGAGCAACGAGTATCTCATCACCGTTAATCTTTATAACGATTAGTTTTTGCCTAAAGCCTAAATGGTGGACAACATTTACAACTACTGGTCTCGCGCTAACTCCTCCGTTGACAGACAGTCTTTTTACAAAAAAGAGCGTTGTCAAAAGCGCCGCGAGAACCAAGATGAATGACCCAGTCATCCTCAGTAAGTCGCCAACTCCAAAGTCGGGCACCATGATCGATATGTTTCAGAGGTTCTTAACCCGATCAACAGTCGGTATTACACTAGTCAATCTTACGCCATAACGATCGTTGACTAACACAACTTCGCCCTGAGCGACCAGCGTATTGTTGACCAAAAGATCTAGTGGTTCACCTGCAAGGCGATCTAGCTCAACAACACTACCTTGAGTCAATCGCATTAAGTCGCGAATCTTTAGAGATGTCCTCCCTACCTCGACTGAAATCGTTACCGGTATGTTTTGAAGCACATCAGAGTTGATTTGACTTTGACTCAAGTCCAACGCAGTTGCTCCGTTGCCGTTACCTTCCACTGTCTCCGTACTAGTTTCTGCCATAATCCTAATCTCGCTTTCGGTGAAGAACCTTATTCCTCTGGCTCCATTGCTTTAACAATCTTGGCCGCCATATGCGGACCACTGCTACCTATATCTGCCTCAAATACAGGGATTTCATTAACATACATCCTCGCGTAGTCCGCTTTTTTAAGGAAAAGAACATCACCTGAGGACATCGACTGAAACTTACTTAGAGTAGTCTCCACCTCTGCTAACGTAACTCTGACGGGAACCTCAGCATCTGCGGCTGCAGCATGCAACTCATTACTCCATTGCTGGTCGCCTGTGTCATCATCCCCAGTCTGCACCCTACTAGCCAAGGCTTCCCTTATGGGTTTCAGGGAGCTGTAAGGGTACACAAGATCTATGTTGCCGGTCACATCATGACTTAACTCTGACTCAAAGCGAGAAAATATAACCAAGTCGTTTTGATCGGCAATTTGCGCGAACTGTGGATTCACCTCCGAACTTACATGCTCACACTTTATCGGCATTACCGGAGCCCACGCTTCCTGTAAGGCACCAAAAAAAACATTTAACATAATACTTATGATACTTGTCTCAGTCGGTGTAAATGACCGACCGGGGGGGAGTGCATTCATACCTCGACCAAATCCACCAAAAAAATTGTCGAGCGACGCAAAAACAACGGAGGGATCTATTACAACTAAAGAATATCCTCGTAAGGGATCTAAACGAATAGTATTTACAGCCAGAGGTGGCTGAAGGTCTTTTAAGTAGTCCCCAAACTTAATAATCTTTACGTTCGCCATATTAATTTTGGGAGTAGTCCTCAAAACCTCTAACAATCCGTGACGAAACTGTCTAACAAATCGTTCATTGATCATATCCACAGCGCCGACATTAACTCCGAGCGATGAATCTTCGTTTGTTAAATCGTGCTTAAGCGCCGCTGCACCAGTGTTAACACCGGTATCAGACTCAATAGTACCATCTTCAATGCCTGCAGCTAACGCATCAAGCTCTTCAGGAGAAAGTAAATTAGTAGAATCGGCCATTATACATCTCGCTAGTTTTTAAACTGCCCACAAAGCAAATTGTTATTGCACAACAAACGCAGTGAAGCCGACCTTTTCAACACCGCCGAAGTCCTCTAGTCCCTCAAGGATCGAGTTTATTTCTAATCTAAACTCCTCCGCTAATTCTTTTCTAAAGGTCGGGCGAGCTAAATCGGACTCTGTTTTTAGTGCCATTATTCGCATAAGAGCGTTTCTAATCGGGAAATCATGCTTCTCCATGTGAGCAATCACTCGCTCGTCATAATGAGTCATAATGTAGACCTTAACCTGCATGACCTTGCGCGAGTTGGCAAGATTGGAGGTCATCTCAGCCTCTATTTCGAAATAAGTTTGCTCATATCTAGTGAGCTCAGGAGAATCGATTTTCACTCGGTCGGGCCCAGCAAGCGCAGCAGCAGCGGCAGCAGCCTCCTCAGACGCAATTGCCTCAAGTGCTGCTACAGCAGCCTCAGCAGTCGCCTCTTCGTCAGCTTCGAAAAATCCGGATAAAAAAAGTGTTCCTCCAATGGTAATAGCAACCAAAAGGAGAATACCAACCACCAAGAGGATGATTTTAATTAGCCCCCCTTTACCACCACCTTCTTCCTCTTCTACAACTTCATCAGCCATTGTACAACCCTCAGTCTTAAACTTTTACGCGGAACTTGATAGTTGACGTCTTATACCAACACATCGAGGCCATCATCAGACACGGGCTTACGCGCCATATCGGAGGATGCCAATTTTCCTTCTTCACCTGACGACCTTTGACTCTCGCTACCATCAGATGCCGGATTTCCGTCAGATTGGCCTTTATAGCCGGATCCCAAACCTTGATAAGCAGTATTCGTGCCAAACTGATCTAACATTTCACGCAATCTTGGCAAACTCTCTTGCAACAGATCACGGGTTGTCGGGTTTGAACTCAGAAAGTTAGCTTCTAATTCACCATTACGCATCTCTATTTGTACTTCAACACGACCGAGCGAAGACGGATGCAAATCCATCTCGACACGCCAAGATCCGCGTTCAATCTGAGCACTCAATCGTTGTCCTAGCGCTTGAGTTAACCTCTGCGACAACTGGCTTTGCAGCTCCTTGCGCCGAATTATATCACCCGTAAGATCATCTTGCGATGTTTCCATAGAGTCCCCTAAATTTGATTGTGTCAAAGAAGGGGAGGACTCTGATGTGAGATTCATTGCGGGCGCCATAATAGAAGTATGCTGCGAGGCGACGGGGATGTTATTACCAGAATTTAGTGCGCTCGGTGCTTGTTCTGATAAAGAGGATACTAACGTGATCGGGGGCATCTTTTCTGTTTTGCCAATTCGTTTACTGTAGTTTAGACGCTCTGCTAGATCCCGATTACCAACTCGAATAGCGATCTTCCCCATCAAATCGCCTAATTTCAAAGATTCTGCAGCAGCAATCGTTGACTTCGTCACTAATTGATCTTCTTTTGAACCCAGATCAATGTATTTACCAGTTAATTCACTGGTGACATTTGAGATTTTTTCTCCAAGGGCCGATTGACTTGTTGTATGCCTCGCTTGGTTACCGCCGAACATAAAGGGGACTCCTCGCTTTATCTGACCATCCGTTCCGTGATCTTCATTCAGAAGGGATGCAATCGATCTCGGCGATAAAGATTCTTCACTGGTTACCCTTTGCTCCACATCATTGATCTTCACTGGATCAAGATTCTTCAATTTGGCGATACCATCATTTGTGTTTACAAGTTTTTCCAAACCTTTTGAAGAATCGTTCTGCAAACCTCTTTCATTTTTTTGATCAATGTTCAAAGTAAAGTTTTGGTCAGACACCCTTTGGTTGGACCTTTTTGATTCCATCGTGAAGTCATTTATCGAAACGGATTGATGAAAGACACTAACAACTCCTTCAGCGGACAATTCATCCTCAATATCACCCGCCGCCGAAACATGTTCTCCGCCAGCTTTAAATGATTTGAGCTGGAGTGAGGGACCAATTTCGGAAACATCATCGTGCTCTACCTCATTGATATTTTTCAGCAAAGTATGAACCTCAATTGCTGCCTCAAGTACATCAGAACTCGAATTAGTTCTGGAAACTGCTGAAGCAATCGATGCTGCTCGGCTACCCTCAAATATTTTCGTACTCAAAAGGGCACCACTAGACCCGAGAAGCCCAGTTCCACCACCCAGACTATCATCATTATTAGCTGAAATGGCAGGGCTAGCCCCCTGCAGCATCATGAGAGCTCTTGGATCGATACCTTGAGACAACGCAAACTCGGCGATCCCCTCTTCAGACGGTTCTACCTCTGAGACCTTGATACGCATTCCACTCTGAAGCTGGCGATTTTGCAACACAACTTCGCCACGTTTTGGCAAAGTATTGCCGCCTTGAGCTGAATCCTCACATGACATCTGCCCATGAAGAACATTAGGAAAATCATTGGTAGCTTTCGACGAAACCTCCGAAACCTTTGATATATCCAGAATGACAGGCTTTCCAGAGCCCAATGAAGAAGTCGGCATATCAGACATTAACACTCCATCTTTAAAAGTTATTCCACATTACCCTTTGAAATAGCAAAAGACATGCCAATGGAAGATAATCTATATTTTTTAACTTCTAACTTTCAAGTTGAACTGTTGCAATGCCCTACTTTCAATTTCCCGATTCTCGAAAGCTAATGCGTCAATCTCACATTTTTCTCGCTCTCGTTGAGCTAATAGCTCAATTTTTAATCTTTCATGTTCACGCGTCATCATAATTTTTCTAGCCTTCATACATACTTCATCAAGGACATTTATCTCTTGATTAGAACGAACTTTCATTGCCTGAAGTTGGAATATAAACTGCTGATAGTTGCCTACCTCACCAGTATGGTGAGAGCGCACCTGAACTTCCCTTAACTGATTACTGTATTCTGTCAACATATTGTCAAGTTTTTCACTTCGCTCCACAGCAAGATTTTTTTTCTGTTGTGCATCTGCTAATTTTTGTTGCGCCACACGAACAGCTCTATCAGCCTTTGTAAGTAGTACTTCCCAGACAGATTTCACTATACCTGGACTCCCGTAAGCTGATTGAGAAACGTCTGTGAATCTCGCAGCGATACGCACTCATCACTTAATTGCTGGAGAAGTGCTTCCATGCCAGGCCGAATCTTAATTGCCTCATCTAGGTCTGGATTTGTACCCGGCTCATAGGCCCCAACCTGAATTAAGTCCTGATTTTGCTGATACAACGTCCACAGCCGTCTAAATCGATTTGCTGAATTCAACTGCGCGGGACTAACGATACTCGCCATCACTCGCGATATCGAACCAGCGAGATCTATTGCTGGATAATGTGCGGCATCCGCAAGCTGCCTAGACAACATCGCCTGCCCATCCAGCGACGCTCTGGCAATATCAACAACCGGGTCTGACCGATCATCCCCCTCTGCGAGCACCGTGTATATGGCCGTGATAGATCCAAACCCATGGCGCCCTACCCCAGCTCGCTCAATTAATTTCGGTAACAAAGCAAATACCGAGGGCGGATAACCCTTCGCAGTTGGCGGTTCACCTATTGCCAAGCCTATCTCTCTTTGCGCGTGCGCCACTCGCGTCAGACTATCACACAGCATAAGAACATTTTTTCCCTGATCTCGGAAGTATTCAGCAATCAAGTGTGTCAAATAAGTTGCCTTCAAACGCAATACCGGCGATATGTTGGCAGGAGCTGCCACAACAACTGATTTGGCCAATCCGTCAGCACCAAGCGTTTGTTGAATAAATTCTTGTACTTCCCTTCCGCGCTCTCCTATAAGACCAATAACAACTACGTCGGCAACGGTATTTCTCGTCAGCATGCCAAGTAAAACACTCTTTCCCACGCCAGAACCAGCCACCAAACCCAATCTTTGCCCTTGCCCTAAAGTGAGGCATGTATTAAAAGCCTTAATACCTGTATCCAACACTGAATCAATTGGACCACGTTCCATTGGATTAATCGGTAGTCCCTCTAGGCTCAAATAATCTTCGTATTTGAGTACTCCCTTGCCATCAAGAGGCTCCCCAATGCCATTGATAACACGTCCCAAGAGACAATCTCCAAGACCAGCTTTTGAATGATTAGATCGCACCCAAACCCGAGCGCCGGGTCCAAGACCGCCCGGATCTGCAAAAGGCATGAGAAAAAGAATATCGTCGTTAAAACCCACTACTTCGGCGTCAACGAGTGTTCCATAGTCAAGATTTTCTACCTGACAATGTGCTCCTAAAGGCGCCAGAATTCCTTTCGCCTCGAGGGTCAACCCCACCACACGAACTAGTTTCCCACTTCGAAAACGCTCCGATACTCTAGCTTCAGAAATTAAACCTTCGACTTGTGAATCAAAATCAAACATTAGGATCTACATCAATAGAATCAGCACTGATTGTGCCTGATTCATCAACGTCTTGATCCACACATCCGCCAGCATCTACCACAGAACCCTCAATTGCATGCTCTTGAACTTGATTATTAAATTGCGCTGTATCTTCTCTTGGCGCTGAGACTGAGGGTAAGGAAAAACCCAATACTTGCTGAGATAATTTGTCCAATCTTTGCTCTATTAAGTCCTCTATTGCGGTATCATCTACGGATATTTTAACACTACCTTGGGATAGCGAGCGATCGACTCTCAACTCTAGGCTAGTAAAATCGTTATATAATTCGTCCCCAAAATGATCACGGTCAGCCGGATGCAGATAAACTAAAATAGGTCCTTCACCCTGGTATTCAAGGTCGTCAAGCGCTAATTTTGTGAGTCTCTCAATTACGGTGGACGACAGAGTCAGTTCTCCGCGCACCAGTTGTTGTGCAAGGTGAAGTGCAAGCTTCTTCATTGGTTGGTAAAAAGCTGTCATATCCTGCTGCGCCGCCCGAAGAGAGGTTATTAACGCTTCCAGTTGCCTTTGAGACTTTTTGTATTCTTGCTCCGCAACATCACGACCCTTCAAGAATCCCTCGTCGTGAGCATCTCGCTTAGCTTGATCAAGAGCCTCGGCTGCAAACGACTCGGCGGCCTCCGCTTGCTCTCTAGAAGCGTTATCGCTTTCTTCCTTGTTTTGATCGTTTGACTCTAAAGGAGCTTCCTGTGATTCTTGAGGCAAATCTGATGACATATCATAGTTATCGTCCTCATCTAAAGTGTCCGAACCCTCATCGTCTAATAGCTCATCAACGTCCACCACCGCGGGTGTCCAATGTGTAAATGTACTACTCGACCCAAGATCCTTATCAGTCTCACTCCAGCTGACTGCTGCAAACTCCTTAGCTTTTCGATCGGCAGTGAGGAGGTCGTTTAGTCTCCAGCTCACAGACGATTCCCTAGACAAAGTCGTCCCCCCTACCCGCTAGGACAAGATCACCTGAGTCAGACAGTTTTCTGGCAGTACGCATTATATCTTTCTGCGCGATCTCAACGTCGGTAATGCGAATAGGTCCCTTGGCTTCCATGTCATCAAGGAACATGACCTTAGCCCGCTGAGACATGTTGCCAAGGAACTTTTCTTTAGTTTCCTCATCTGCCCCTTTTAGCGCTGTCATCAATTGATCATTTTCAATATTACGCATAAGAACCTGAATCGCGCGATTATCAACCGCGGCCAAGTTATCGAAGGTAAACATGTTATCTTGTATGGCCAACGCCAATCCTTCATCTAAATTACTAACGCCCTCCATTATTGCGTTTTCCATATCAACCTTGACGAAGTTCATAATCTTTGCGGCTGTCGGAACACCGCCCATGCTAGAGGATTTCGCTGACGAGCTAGTGCTAAATTGTTCTTTCATAATACCCTCTAACTCCTCCATTGCAGAAGGTTGCACTGTCTCCAAGCTGGCGACGCGCTGCATGACCTCAGCACGATTCTCCGCCGGAAGGAACCCGAGAACGTCAGCTGCCACATCAAACTCTAGGACTGACAAGATAATTGCTACAACTTGTGGGTGCTCCTCACGAATCATCTCTCCAATAGAGCGTGCATCCATCCAGCGCAGAATCTCTAGACCCTTGCTAGACGCTCCGGGTAAAATTCTACCTAAAACGGTAGCTGCTTTATCATCACCTAACGCACGTTTCAATACATTTTCAACATAATCATTGTTACCCAATCCAAGGTTAGTCTGCGCCTTGATAGTGACAACGAAATCGTCAAGAACGTAATTAACAGTCTCTTGCGAAAGATCAGCAACACTCACCATTGCCGCACCGAGCGCTTGAACTTCTCTGGGGTTGAGAAATCGTATAATATCTGCTGCTTGCTGTTCTCCCAACAGCAGCGTTATCACGGCAGCTCGCTCAGTATTAGTCAGAACTTCAAGTTCTTCCTTAACTTTTTGAGACATCGCTCCTTCTGCGTTTTCCTCTGCGACCGCTGCATCAGCCATCTTTTAACTCTCCCAAAATCTGTTATCCGACCTTGATCATTTTACGAATTACATTAGCCACTCGGCCCGCATCCTCCGCTACTAAGTACCGCACAAGAGCAACTTTATCATCATAACTGTTAGCGGTGTCTAACATGTCTGCAGAAATTGTCGACTTTTTAGGCTTAAGCTTGGCTTTAATATCGTCTAAAGATTCAGGCTCCTCCTCCTGAATCATAGCCAGCTCTTCCTCTGTCAGCTCTCCATCCTGCCGCCTTACCGCCTTTGTCTCCTCCACCATCTCTACTTGAGGCAGGTACGATTTCAACACTGGGCGAACAACCACGAAAAGCAAGATTATAAAAGTTAATGCAGCTCCCATACTTCTGGCAGTACTCATCACTTGGGCATTTTCATACCACTTGACCAAGTTTTCCATCGGAACGGGCTTTTCAAATGCAGCCGCTACCACCGTCACAACATCACCTCGCGCCTCATCAAAACCAACTACTCCTTTCACCAAATTGGTGAACCGCTCAAGCTCAACGTCGGTGTAAGGATCGATGACCATGCCTGGTTGCTCAGCAGTTACCTCTGCAACAGGAGGAGCCTCCGCACCCTCGGCTACCACTGGGGTCTCCGGAGGAGGCGCTTCGACTTCTCTCTCGTTTATGATAACTGCTACAGATATTCTTTGAATCATACCGCCACGCATCTTAACGTGACGCACAGCTCTGTCGAGCTCATAATTTCGAGTTTGCCGCGTACTACTAGAGCCGTCTGTGCCCACTGGATCATCCCCCAGCTGTCCATCGACAACACCAGAAGCCAAACCGGGGTTTGTGTTGTTCATTGATCCAGGAATCCCTACTGCGGCCATAGTGGAATTATTTTCTTGTGTAAGTATCTCCGATCGCGCCTTAGGCCCGTTACGGTTGTTGTCAAATTCTTCGTATGTAGCCTCAGTTTCTGTGAAATCCATTGTGACATCAACTTCAGAACGAACATTTTCCGCACCAACAACCGACGACAAAAGCGCATCGATTCTACTACGGTATGTCTCTTCAATACTGTTTTTATGCTCCATTTGAGAAGAATTGAGCTGCATGGAAGCAAAGCGCTTAGCATCAGTTAAAAGTTTTCCTCTTTTGTCCACGACCACCACATCATCTGCAGCCAGATACGGAACGCTAGAGGAAACCATATGGATGATGGCTTCAACCTGTGAGTTTGAAATGATTCGCCCAGGAAACGGTGTCACCACCACAGAAGCTTTCGCCGGAGTCCTATTTCGAACAAAAACGCTTTGCTTAGGAGCCGCCAAATGAACTCTGGCCGCTTGAACCGTCGATATCTGCGCTACACTCTTGGCTAGCTCCTGCTCCATTGCGGAAACGTAACGAACCTGCTCCATAAACTGACTCGTAGTCATCGACGCATCTTCACTCAACGACCCCATCCCGCCAGCCGCTCCCTCTTGCGGAAGTCCACGCGAAGCGAGAAAAATTCTCGCCTCATGATATCGCTCATCCCGAACGACTAGATCTCCCGTTTGATCATCAATTTGGACATAAAACTCTGCACTAGAAAGTGCATCAAATGCGGTCTGCCGATCTGCTTCAGATAATCCCGGATAAAGCGATCTAGTTGGTGGCTCTCTCGTGACAGAATATGCGATGAGAAAAATCGCAATAGTCAGTAAGGTAACGATTGCCGGCATTGCCTTTCGCACGGCTGGCTGGGCCAAAACTTCAGCAATATTTGGCAGTGCAATACCATCTGCTGTAACTACTGGAAGCATATTGGCTTTGGGTGCTGCCTGCTGAGATGCCACAACGGCGCCCCCTGTATCAGGTGTATTAGCAACCAAATCAGTGCCGGGTTCTGCTGCAGCTGCCATATTTTAACTCACTTAAAAATTGTTAGACCGGCATATGAAGAATATCTTCATATGCCTTCAGGACTTTGTTTCGAATTTGCAAGGTAGCTTCAAACGCGAGAGAAGACTTTTGCATTCCGATTACCACATCTGTCAAGGGAACATCTTCTCCATGCTCATACGCTGTTCTTAACACTTTAGAATTCATGGCAGCGCCATTTACGGCTTGAACCGCTCCCTTAACCGCCTCTGGAAAACTTATCCGATTAGGGTCTGGTTTGGTACCCAACCCAATGTTCGCTGCATCTGCACTTGGCTTGTAACCGGCCTCTATTTCTGCCTGATAGTTACGTATTTGACCGAGTACTGCTTCTATATTTCCAATATTGGTTGGATTCATTAAACAAATATCCTTATCGAGCGTAGGCCCGTGTAACGGTAATACCCTGTTCGCGAAGCTTTTGAAGCTTGTGGCGAAGCGTGCGAGGACTTATACCTAGTTTTTCTGCAGCCTCGTCTCTACTCCTCGAGGACTGGAGTGCTTCGGATATAGCCTGACGCTCGCTTTGTTGCACAGCGTGGTCTAGTACCGAACGAACGTTTGATCCTTTGTTCGCTCCCTCACTAGCTGAAGTTATCCTATCTTGATCCACACTCAGTACTTTGGAGCGAGAAACACCGTGGTTTGGACTGCCTTGTGTCCAGTTACGCGACCTATCACCCCGCGAAACATATTCCGATGAGGGCTCCGCAAACTCATCATTTATGTGAAGATCGTCAAACAAAAGGTGCTCTAGCTCGATCGATCTCTGATTGGATAGCACCATTGCGCGAACGATAACGTTCTGTAATTCCCTTACGTTTCCGGGCCAAGGGTACGAAACTAGCCTATGCTGCGCCGCTGGACTAATAACTACAGGGTGTCCAGTTAAGTTTTGCTGCGAGACAAACTGCTCTGCTAAAGGAAGGATGTCTAATGGCCTTTCGCTTAATGGAGGCAGTGAAAGTTTGAATGCGCTGAGTCTGAAATACAGATCCTCGCGAAAGCGATGCTCGGCTATAGCTTGCTTTAAATTTCTATTAGTTGCAGCAATTATTCGAATATCGAGTTCAATCGACTTTTGGCCCCCGAGCCTTACCACACACCTCTCTTGGAGAATTCTTAGTAATTTAGCCTGCATGCTGTATGACATTTCTCCAATTTCGTCCAGAAAAATGGTTCCTCCCTGCGCCTGCTCGAACAGCCCTTGTTGGATTTTGTTAGCGCCTGTAAAAGACCCTTTTTCATGCCCAAACAGCATATCTTCAATGAGATTCTCTGGCATTGCAGCACAATTAAATGCAACAAAAGGCCGGTCGAAGCGCGGTGATGCATCATGCAAAATTCGGGACAGAACTTCTTTTCCTGCTCCTGTTGGTCCAGTTAATAAAACTGTTACATCTACCCTCGCAACTCTCTCAGCTAAAGCCAACAAATTTCGGCTCACGGGATCTGCAAAAACAAAGGCGCTCGTATCGGTTTTTGGCTCTGAAACATTAGTGTCGACAATATGACGCCATTCTGCGGGTGCCAGCTGTTCAGACGGAACAGCTGTCAAAGCTCCTTGGCGGACAGCCTCAATACCTAGTTCAAACAGATCTCTGGCGACCCGAGTAATTACTTGAGCAGGCGATCCTAGGGAAACTAGTTTCATTTGAAGTTCTTTTAACGCCGTGGCGCACTTCGAGAGCCTAACAACTACAATTTCGGCTGACGTGAATGCATCGTCCTCTATATCTAAAGAGTCGCCTATTCGCAAATCAAAACCTTTATCAATAAAGGCTTGTCGAACCTGATCATTAAGCTTATCGACTGGATCTATCCACAACATCGGGATGCTATTGGTATTTGCCACTTTGGTACCTTCTCTCTGCTTGTATTAAAAAAATTGCCGGTTCTTTACTAGCAAAGCAATATATATGCCAGATTAAAAAGTCTAGCTAATTCAATAATTTATGGCAATAGTGGCAATAAACTGTCAGTTATCCGCCAACGGCAAGTTAGGATTATGTACGCAATAATCAAAAACAGTCGGCAATCTGACAGTTCAGTACATAGATTGATCCAGGGAAATAATTGTTTGCTGGCTACTTTGTATTTTAAAAGGCCTTCGATCGAAAATTTTCTGTTCGAAAGAGTCTAGGCACTTGAGAGACCATATTTGTTGATTTTTTCGATAAGCGTTGTTCGCTGCACGTTTAACAGTCTTGCTGTCTTGGAAACATTTCCTTCGGCCTTATCTAAAGCTTGCTGTATGAGACTGCGCTCTATATCTACCATATGTTGCTTTAAAGGAAGTCCTTGCTCTGGAAACGAATCCCAACTTTGAGCCATTGATATTACGTTAACCGTCTCGTCAAAGACTTTTCCGTTGTTAACCTCTTCTGTTGATGGACTAGATAATGCTGGATTACTCGACATGGCTAATGATACGTGCGCCTCAGATTGCTCTTCAAAATTAAAAGCGCCCTGACCGCTGGAAACGTGCACTGTTGCTGGAATTTCACCGGGTTCGGAGTTTGCTAACAGTCGGATGCCTAGAGGTAGCATACTTTCCGGGACATTTCTGAAATCAACGCTTTGTCCAGGATAAAGTGCCGAGTAACGATTTACAAGATTAGAAAGTTCCCTAACGTTGCCGGGCCAACTGTATCTCATAAACAGCTCAAGTGATGAAGATACAAATGTTATAGGTTTATATCTCCGCTTGGCATGCATCACTGCAAAATGCTCGATCAGTGGTAAGATATCCTCTTTTCGCTCTTGGAGGGCCTTAATCTCTATGGGCATAACATTTAGTCTATAAAAAAGGTCCTCACGAAATTCACCTTTCTCTATAAGATTCTCAACGTTTTTGTGTGTGGCGGCAATCACTCTAACATCAATCGCTAGGCCCTGTGTTGTGCCTACTGGATCAATTATTCGTTCCTGCAATACCCGGAGCAACTTTACTTGTAGGTCCATGGACATATCTCCGATCTCGTCCAAAAATAAGGTACCTCCACTTGCGAGTTCAAACCTTCCTTTCCGATCTGATATCGCACCGGTAAAAGCTCCCTTACGATGGCCAAACAGTTCGCTCTCAAGCAACTCCCGAGGAATAGCGCCACAATTTACTGGGATAAATGGTTCAGCAGAACGCTCAGAACAGTCATGAAGCGCGCGCGCCACGAGTTCTTTCCCGGTGCCGCTTTCCCCCAATATCAGGGCGGTTGCATCACTAGGTCCCACTACTTTTATGAGAGCTCGGAGCTCATTGATGTCCGCACTCCGACCTACAATTGTCTTTAAATTCTGCACTAAATCGTCTCAACGAAATTCAGATGCCCCAGCTCTCAACCTTGTTGCCCATCAGAAGAGCAGGGAACCCGGCATTGTGTAGCGCTGGCAAGGCACTATAACACTTTAATTATTGGTGATAAGTATTCATTCTAATGAGAATAAGCAGCGTCTTCAATAATTCAATCTACGTCAGGTTTTTGAAACCCTAAAAAATTAAACTAATAACAACATTGCTGATGAATCATTCTTTGACCAGCAATCACTTACTAGGTAATCTAGAACATCACGCTTTCCTAAAAAGAGAGGTTCGCTAAATGAATCGAATAAAAGAAGCTTTTTTAGAAGTATTTATCGTATTTATTGTTGGTGGTCTTATTGGTGCAAGTTTAGCAATTGTATCGAACCTATTTGTTTCGAGCGTTCAGTGGTTTGGTCAGCAACGCGAAAGTGTAGATTTTTTGACCACCACTATCGGCAACCAAACTATAGCCTTTTCAAGTCTTCTCTTTTTGTGGGCCGCGGCCGCGGCCGTTGTTATAATTAAAAGGTTGTTTGGCATTGCAAAGTGGGCTGGCCCTGCTGACTCCATGTACTCAGTGCACCAACTCAATGTCCCGTTCGATATAAAGCAAGGT
Organism: Porticoccaceae bacterium; assembly: GCA_002731695.1. GTDB lineage: Bacteria > Pseudomonadota > Gammaproteobacteria > Pseudomonadales > Porticoccaceae > TMED48. The sequence goes on along the minus strand of PCCK01000004.1, from coordinate 36,872 downwards.
CTTGCGTCAACCTTTGCGGCATTCGCTTCGGTCAGCGGAGGAGCATCAGTTGGTCAATATGGTCCAATAGTACATTTTGGGGCAACCGTAGGGATTATCACATCAAAACTTCAGCTGCGGAAGCGTCTTGGCTTCAACCGTCTTCCCCGAGAAATTTATCTTGCCTGCGGGGTCGCTGCCGCAATCTCTGCTGGTTTCAATGCACCAATCGCGGGGATTATTTTTGCCCATGAAGCCATCCTCCGCCACTTTTCTGTCAGAGCTATAGCTCCCATTACTGTTTCTTCAATAACAGCAAGTTCAGTGGGTGGTTATCTCTTTCCTCATACAGCGGCGTTTAAAATAGATGCTGCTGCGCCTGCCCTTGCAGAGGTGGTCCCTTTTTTAGTTGTCCTGTCACCCATATTTGCAATTACCGCGATAATTTTCATGGTATCAATAAGATATTCCACTAAATTGGCTAATTCCTTATCTGTAAATCCAACTCTTCTTCCTTTTATAGGGGCTACTGCTTGCGGTTTAGTTGGGCTTTTTATTCCTCAAGCACTTGGCCTAGGGGTGAATAATATCAATGACATGATATCTGGAGAATACTTAGTTCCGCTCCTCATAAGTGTGTTGATCGCAAAGATTGTTATGACTGCGGCGTGTATAGGCTTTGGGATGTTTGGTGGAGTTTTTTCACCCGCTTTATTTATCGGCGTTGCGGCAGGAGCTCTCGCAACAAAATTACTTGTCTCTCTTGGATTCAATGATATTGCATCTGTAGTGACTGTAGCCGCCATGGCAGCAGTCAGCGCATCAGTGATTGGTGCCCCACTCAGCGCCGTACTGATTGTTCTCGAACTTTCACAATCTTATGAATACGCCGTAGCTGCCATGATCGCAGTTATGGTCTGCAGTCTAATCACTCATCGTTTATTTGGGCACTCTTTTTTTGACCGCCAGTTGCTAGATAGAGGAGTTGATTTAATAAAAGGTCGAGAGGCCATTGCACTAGACCATCAAGTATTGGAGCCTTTTGCATCGCAAGATCATATTCGCATAGGGGAAAGTGATACTGGTAATGCTGCCCGAAAGCATATGGAGCGTCGGCAACATACTGAAGCCTATGTTGTCGATGAGGGAGGTATACTTTTGGGTAAGCTGAGCATATATCAGGCTATTTCCTGCGGAGACGACGCTGTCAAAACCCATATGGATAAAAATCCAACACTATTATATTCTGATGACTCACTAGAACAGGCGATGATTAAGGTGAGTGACTTTGTCGGCGAAAGTTTACCGATCGTACATAGGAAAAGTACTCAAATGACCGGCAGTATTGCAGAGGGAGAGTTGTTTCAAGCTGTGATAGATGTTCAAAGCCAAGCGCGAACCATCGAGAGAGATTAGAACAGCCTATCAATTAAACACTGCTTCCCTCAAAAGGGTTTTATTGCTTTGTATTTTGACGTGGAGGAAGCATGAGGAAATCTTATTTGTGCCTATTGTTAGCGATAGCTTTTTACTTCTTGTCGCCAACAGCATTAGGAGATTTTAATGCCGGTCTCAGCGCTCTCCAGCGGGCTCATTACGCGACTGCTATGCGCGCTTGGATCGGAATGGCAAATGATGGTATAGCCGAGGCACAAAACAACGTCGGTCATCTATACGAAGAGGGCTTTGGGGTTTCGCAGGATTATAGTGTTGCTATGCGCTGGTATAGGCTAGCGGCGGAGCAAGGGCTTTCTGAAGCGCAACACAACATAGGCATGCTTTATTATTCTGGTTATGGCGTAAAAAAAAATTATAGAGAGGCCTTCAAACACTTTAGAAAAGCTGCTGAACAAAAACTTGCAGATTCACAATACATGATTGGCCTTATGTATCATCAAGGCCAAGGTGTATCTATGGATTACAAATTTGCAAAATATTGGTACCTCATTTCAGCAAAGCAAGGGTATGCTAATTCTCAGTTTATGTATGCTTTTATGCTGCAAGCAGGGGAAGTTGGTGATCCAGATCCTTTTAAAGCACTCATTTGGAGCACGGTGGCTGGGAAAAATGGAAAACTTGACCATGCAGACGTAGGCGACCAAGCCAAGTTACAACTCGAAGATGAAGAGATCGCCAAAGCGGTTGAATTAGCAGACATTTGCATCAACAGTAATTACGCGACTTGTCCTACCCAGTAAGAAGTGTTTTAGCAGTTCCTCTATAAATTTTATTCCACTATTTTCTAAAGAAATTCGAACTCTAGACGATATAACTACTACATCAGTAGTTGTAGTAAAAAACCGAGGAGTTCCACAAAATGAAAAGACACGCCAAAGCACTGAATGCCTACCAAGATGTTAATGTGTCATCAGCAGTTCCTTATGCTGATGGTGTTCAGTTGATCCAAATGTTGTTCGATGGCCTAATAGACTCACTGTCAGCTGCCGAGGGTCATCTGGTGCGCAAGTCAATAAAGGAAAAAAGCGACGCTCTTTACAGGGCGAGTAACATCATTATTGGTTTGCAGGGATCTTTGGACTTTGAGAAAGGCGCAGAACTAGCACGCAACCTCAGTGAGTTGTATGATTATTGTTTAAGAAGATTGATTAAAGCCAATCTTTACAACGACATTGAAGCTGTTCGCGAGGTAAAGGGTTTGATGGAGGAAATTAGTTCCGCTTGGACGCTCTTACCCTCACTCTTGAAAGACCAAAATACAGCAATGGCTTCATAATTGTTGTTTAACCGCTCAGTTACATAATGTTATACGCATCAATATCCAACGCTCTGAAGTCACAGGCTCAGAGCGTTTTTGACTTAAAGCTTTCACGGAGCAAGGGCGAGAACAGCGAATCTAACTTCGGTAATGAGGTTGCTTGGCTTTACGAAGCGTCTCAGGACGAGGAGCTATTGGAAGAAAATTCCTCTACGTCTCCCAAGCCAAGCACACCGCAACCAAAAAACAATTTACCTACCGACTGCCTTTTCTTTGATCAATTCATATCTCTACATCAGCCAACTCCTCGCGTAAATAAGCTCGGCAAACCAGATATTGAACATCGAATTCAAGTAAATGCTTATCTGAATGAAATAGTCGAAAGCCAATAATCAGCACCACTAATTACAAGCTATAAGTTTCCAGAAATAGATGTAACAGGTGAATTTGACTCAATCTCTTGTAAGGCTAAAAACAACTGGCAACAAATAAAAGCATAACAAGTTTATATTACGATGAACTTTTTTTCATGATATTCAGTCCCCTCATTAAAGATAGGCTCACCACGCTACCTAACGTATGGCTTGACAGCAATGCTCGTGCATGGCATAAATTACTTAAACAACAAAAATTGCATCCACAATTATTATAGATAATCGGAGTCGGTATACCATGACATTCACTCAGAGCAGGATATTTCAGATACTTGATAAAGGTGACAAAACCGACAAAACGAGTCTAGCTTGTGATTATTTCCTCTCAATATTAATCTTCCTCAACCTTTTGGCAGTATGCCTTGAGTCTATTTCGTCTTTGGGAGAAACATACCAGAGACAATTCTTTATGTTTGAAATGTTCTCGGTATTAGTCTTCGCTGTAGAGTATTTATTAAGAATTTGGTCAATGGCCGCCGATGAAAAAAACCGATATGCTGATGCATCGCGCAGAAGAGCAAGCTACATCTTCAGTTTTCACGGGATAGTTGACTTAGCGGCTATTTTGCCCAGCATATTACCTTACTTCTTTCCAGGAACCGACCTAAGATGGTTGCGTGTCCTTCGGTTATTGAGGTTACTTAAGATTTCTCATTATTCTACCGCGTTAGAGGACCTGTTTTCGGCAATTTATCAAGAGCGACAGTCGTTTGTTGCTGCCCTATACCTCATGGCAATAGCGCTATTCTTATCCAGTTCAATGATGTACCTCGCTGAATATGAGGCACAACCAGAAAACTTTCAATCGATTCCACACACAATGTGGTGGTCCATAATCACTCTCACAACTGTCGGGTATGGTGATGTGTCACCTGTCACTGGAATAGGTAAGATTGTAGGAGCATTTACTGCTTTGATGGGCGTCTGTGCAGTAGCACTTTTAACCGGTATCGTAGCGTCTGCTTTTTCCAACCAAATGGCTAGGCGCGAGGCAATATTTGAAGCTGAAGTTAACGCAGCAATGGCTGATGGTGTCATAACCGAAGATGAGGCCGATCACATCGAAGATTTAAGGGGTCGATTTAAAATAACCGAACAACATGCAAAGGCTATCTTTGACAACATCGCTGAGCAGCAAGAATTCGACGAAATTATTGAAGAAAAAGCTAACAGAACGTCAGAAGATTGAACAAAAACTGTAGTTACATTGTAGCGTGTTTCCGGAGTTATCAGACTGATAACATCTCTTCTGAATATAAGTTCATTTAAGATCCACAGAAAACACAACCAGTATCCTTTGTTTTAAAATTTCTAGACACCACACTCTTACGCAGAGAAAGACCCAGCTTGATAAAAAACTCAATCATTAGCCTCCGTCAATTATTACTTCAATTCGTCGATTTTTCGCTCGCCCTTGCGGTGTGTTATTTGATCTGATTGGTTTGGTATCTGCGAGACCAACAATTGTCACTCGACCTTCTTCTACAGAAGAGTTATCCAGCAAATAATCAGCCACTGCAGCTGAACGGGCGGCCGACAGGTCCCAGTTAGATCTAAAACGCTCACTAAACGCCATTGGCACGTTATCTGTATGTCCTTCAATTGTTATTAGCCCACTAGACTCCCCTATTGAATTACCCACTTTTTTCAACAAGGGTTTAAATCCCGGCTGCAGATCTGAATAGCCGCTTCGAAACGAACCCCTCTCCGCTAATCTAACGATTATCTTATCTCCATCCCGCTCAACATCGGCCAAACCTTTCGAAATTTCATTTGAGAGGTTCATTCGGATTCTTTCAAACTGGTCGTCTATCGCACGTTTTCTTTTAGCATCCGACATGCCCGATAAATTAGCGGCAACGTCGTCAGGCGAACCCTGTTCAACTTGAACCACTGATTCTACCTGAGCTTGAGCTGCAGCAATCTTTGCATAAACCTCAAGGTCGTCTTGAGAAACCTGCGCACCCGACATAGTACTTTCATTTTTTCCGTCTTCTCCCTTCTTAGCTTGAGAGATAACCTTTACAACCAATCTTTTATCTTCAATTCTTACTTCCACCTTACCGCGAGCTATCTCTTTTGCCATAGTTTCTTTTAATTTTTCTACATCAGAATTCGTATCGAAATCCGCAGTCTTAGTTGTTTCCTTAAGTATAGGATCAACCGCTTGCTCTTCATCAGTGGTCTGCTCTTGGATGACATTCAACGTAGTATGGTCAACTTTCGCACGCTTATATTGCTTTGCAATAATACTTTTAGACTTTGGAGGCTCAACAGTAGGAACGATTCGCTGTACCCCGAACGCGTTTTTCATTGAGCCACTAACTTCCTTGTATCGCGGAACATTCATCTCTGCAAATGAAAGAAGGAGTACAAAAAATGCCATCAAGAGCGTGGCCATATCGGCGAATGTTGCCATCCACGCGGGCGCACCACTCTTACATGGCGAGCACTCCGGAGGTTTGGGGTGAGTAACCACCTCCCTCTCAATTGGCTTACCTTCCTCATCCAATACAGTTGGGTAACCCTGCGAATCCAGTATCTGCTCCTCTTTTGCTTCTGCAGAGTCTGTATCCTCTTCCGAGTTTACTTCTTCTTGATCAACCATTAAATTCCACCCAGAAATCAACTGCCGTCAACAATTACCTCAATACGCCTGTTACGAGACCGACCCACCGAGCTATCGTTTCTGGCAATTGGTTTAGTATCCGCGAATCCAGCAACGGTTATTCGCTCTTCATCGAACCCGGATTCATTTATAAAAAATTGAGCTACCGAAGCAGATCTCGCAGCGGACAGGTCCCAGTTTGACTTAAAACGCTCACTAAAAGCCACTGGAACGTTGTCAGTGTGACCCTCAACTCGGACTTTACCTTTAGAAGAGGATAAAGACTTTCCAACACGTCCTAAGAGTCGTTCGAACTCATCCTTCAAACTTGCACTGCCAGACACAAACGAGCCTTGACTTGCTAATCGGACAGTTATTCTGTTACCAATTTTTTCTACTTCCACCAAACCCCTCTGAATGTCCTTAGATAGGTCAGCACGTACTTTCTGGAACTGATCTTCGATGTCTTGATTCTGCTTGTTAGTTTTACCGCCAGGAGACTTTAGCGAACTGCTTTGATCGTCTCGACCCTGCGATTTCTCACCCTCTGCCAATTTTTGTCTGCGCACTTCGACTTCAGTTGAGAGCCTCGCTTGTGTATTCACAACCTTCGCCGCAATGTCCAGAGTCTTTTGGCTAATCGGCCCGCCAGTGCCGTCTGAAACGTCGACATCAGCAGCCCCACCGCTTTGCTCTGTAGCTCTCAGCTCAACGACGACTTTATTGTCATCTATGCGCACTGTAACCTGGCCACTATTGATTTCATCTTGCATTACCTGCTCTAGCGTCCGAAAGTCTTGTTGAGTCTCAAAATCAGCCTCTTTCTCCTCAGTTTTTTTAACCACCTCTCTCATGGTAATATCTTCCGACCGTTGTTTGACGTCCCGAAAAACAGTCGGTTGCGCGACCGCAGGCGAAAAATCATCGACTACGATACTTCGAGCGGTCTCGATGGTAATAGTTGGCACGATACGTTTAACGCCAAAAGAGGCTTTCAATGAACCAGCAATCTGCTTATATTTAGGCACACTCATTTCAGCAAATGAAAGCAACAGAACAAAGAAAGCCATGAGTAATGTAGCCATATCTGCAAAGGTTGCCATCCAAGCAGGCGCCCCGCCTTTACACTTTGGGCAGTCTTGCTTTTCAGGACCATGATCAATCGGTATCTCCCACCAATTGAGTTCAACTACTTCATCCTCGCCAGCTGATTTTTCTTGTTCCTCCGCCATAGCTGAAGCTCAATCTTATCCAGCAGCGGCTGCAAGCTTGGCTTGCGCCGAAGCATCACAGAACGCTGCTAGTTTATCACCTAACACGCGAGGATTTCCGCCCTCTGCCATAAACATTAAGCCCTCAATGATTAATTCATTATTCTGCTCTTCCAATGATGCCATGTTCGTAAGTTTCATATTGAGCGGCAACATGATCACATTAGCCAATATGGCGCCGTACATCGTAGTTAATAAAGCAACTGCCATCGCTGGTCCAATAGCTTTCGGATCCGACATATTCCCCAACATCTGAACTAGCCCTATCAAAGTTCCTATCATTCCCATGGCTGGGGCAACCTCACCCCATGCAGCAAAAAAATCGGCTCCGAGCATTTGTCTTATCTTTGTAGAATCCTTTTCTCTCTCCAGAGTTGACTTGATTACATCCTGCTCCGCCCCATCGACCAACATCCCAACACCCTTCGCCAAAAAGGCATTCGAAAGCTCTTGGCCCTCCAAAGCAATCATTCCGTCCTTCCGAGCGATCGTGGCGAGTTCAACCATTGTTTCGATAAGATCGGGGAATGTGTCCATCTTGTACATAAAGCACTTGCCGGCAACACCACCAGCGCTTAAAAATTCTCCCAGAGACGATCTCGCCATCGTGACCATTGCAGATCCTGCAACCACGATCAAGAGTGATGGGGTATCGATAAAAGCACCAATATCGTCAATCGCCATGAAGATCAACCCAAACGCTCCTAAAAGACCCACAATAGTAGCAATATCCATAAAATTTCCTCACGAGGGCTAAATTAAATTAGTTNTTAATCCTTGGAAAAATAAGNTCGTTCTCAAGCCGAACATCTATATCTTCCNTTTAAATNTGCTTTAACTACTTATCAGTGTATCGTAAATCGGCAGAAACCATCAAAAATTTAATTAAACGCCTTTTNTAATTGACCGCAACCATTCACTTTTTGCGAATAGTTGGTTTAGTTACAGTCATTTCTGATATTATCAGAGTAAGTAATTGCGTTAAATATGATAAATGCTTTTTCGCTCGTGATAAAGCTTAGATACATAACGTGACCTAAAACAGACTTTTGTTGCAAGGTTACATGCACTTGTTTACGATCAATTTATTAGGGTATATATTGATTGACAGACTTTCAGGTTGGGTGAAATATGGTTAGGCTGCTTACGAACGGCTGCATTGTAATCGTAATAACTCTTTTAATTAGTTTGTTTGCTGGATGTGATCTCCATGAGCCTGAAGTGAAGTGCGAAGACCAGATCAAGGCGTATGACAAACAAGATTTTGTTACTGACGAGCTAGGAATGGCAATTGACCCAAAGACTGGTACCCGTTGGTTCCGGTGCTCAGGCGGAAAGCGCTTTGTAAACTATAGGTGCCAAGGCGAAGCATTGTACCTGTCTTGGGATGAAGCAACTGCTTATGCGAAAGAATTCTCAGAAAAATCTGGAATTAAATGGAGGCTACCCACCAATCAAGAGATGAAATCAATCATACAACCGGATTGCATTGCGCCCGCAATTAATACCAATGTTTTTCTTGAGGCTGAAGTCGCCAACCATTGGACCTCAAGCAGCAGCCTTCATCAAGATACCTTTCGATGTTCTTTAAACACTTACAGTGGACGCATATCGTGCCGGCAAGCGCGGGTGATAAACCAACCATTCATGCTTGTAAGAGGAAGATAAATTCAAACTAAATGAAAAACTGGACCTTATTTATGAATATGCTTCGGGTAAAAACTTAGGCAATGCTCCCCATGTGCTCGAATGACTTCTACGCTGGGGAGTGCCTTTGACTTAAACCCCATAGCATTACAACCATAGGGTCTATTTCTATCGTGGGTAATTTTGAAGTGAATACAGTCCCAGCAATTAGGACCGTCTTTTGTTGGCATTTTCACGACGCGGCTTCCAGAATTCTTGGTAATACTTCCATACAACCATCGTTATAAATCCAATAGTTATGATCGTAGCAAACCCATTTGTTAGCGAAATACCTTGCAATTTTGTGAACTCCGGTCTTGTCCACATGATCAAAATCATCGGGATAGCCACAAGCATATAAGTCCTTACCAGTTTGCACACAGCACAAGGCGATCGGTTTTGATTATCCACTCATTTTCTCCAAATTCCTCGCTTTAAAAATGTCTGTTGAGGCTTAAAAATTAACTAAGCTGAAAAAAGAAATCAATCCAGCACCAATGCATTAATAACTTTAGCTCTAATTTTTTCTGAGGTCCACTCACTTAATCCAGAAACTATAGTGGTTTGTACGCGTACCATTTGTTTTGGTACCAATGCAGCTTCTAGGTCAATAAAGTAATCCTGCCACAAAATACCATCGGATATCGAAATTTTAAGATGCGTCGCCATCAATTTAACAGGTCCCGTATTTGTAATCTGAACATGGAGGATACCGCGATCGGTGCGCGACAAAACTGTCTTGAGAAACTGTTCGGGTTTCTGCTCCAAAAGGAGTGACTCAAGAGCAGTTCGAGCCTTTTCTCGTATGGTGGATAAACTGTTTACTGCCGCCCTCAGGTAAGTTTCTGCAGTTTCATAACTCTGAGCGAGCACAGCATCCTGTCCTAGATAATAATTAGAAAAGGCTGTTGGTAAGAGCTTATGACTTGAACGAATATCCGAAACGCCAGCATCAGCTCTGCCCTGATTATATCTAAATATACCGCGTTTCAAAAAATTTAAATAGTAATTGGGGTTTTTCGCAATTGCCGAGGAATAGTCTCGTTCTGCGTCGTCTACCATATTTAAGTGTTCCCATGCAGTTCCCTTCAACCTCCAAAATTCGGCTTCGTTAGGTTGAATCGCTATAGCATTTTTCAATAATTCTAGTGCTTTTTTTGGTAAGTTTTTCGATAGTGCAATATCCGCAGCTTGGGCGGCTTTATAAGCTGGTTTATCTTTATGCAAATTGCTCATGGCTTGTTCAAATCGATTTTTATAGCGAGCACCTGAACCCAGTCCTCGTGCTGTCATTTGGTTGGCCGAGACTCTTTTAAGCGATGGTGGATGACTAGAAAAGAGATCACCAAACCAACTCCCCTCGATTTCTGGNTTNCCCGCCAAAGCTAAAAATGTCTGCTGCAACTCTACTGCCGCTATGGGCTCATAACCTGCTCGCGCCAAGTAACGCATTCCNTAAAGATCTGCCTCCAACTCATCTGNTCTTCCGTACCTCGCGATCCNCNTAGCNCCTCTCATGGAANCAGCCAAATCGGCANAACTTTTATAANTAGTTCGCTCAGTTCGATCACTTAGGGCAGTTGTCTCAAACTGCATCAAATAACCGCGAGTAGTTTGAGTCACTCCATGTCGAGCAGCTGCATGAGCTATTTCGTGCGCTAGCACCGCAGCTAATTGAGCCTCATCTCGTAAATAAGGGAGTAAGCCACGATTTATTGCAATTTTTCCGCCTGGCAATGCCCACACGTTGGGCATAGGGTTGTTCACTACTATAAATTGATAAGTTAACTGGCGATTATCAGCCACTGTCGCCAATTTCAGTCCCACATCTCTGACATACCGTTGTAATTCCAAGTCGACGTAATAATCGCCCCCTTGTGCCTGCCTTGCAAAGACAAAATTCTTTTCCCCAATAGACTCAGTGTCACCGATTGAGAGGAGAGTAAAATCACGTTGTTCAGTTAATAGATAAACAGAACACGAAGTGATGAGCATTGCTATTAAACAAATCAACAGGAGTTGTCTCATAGTTTTTTGCCCCAAACTAATATCGTGTATAAACTATGTATCTGTTCCTTGATTTGTTTCTTTACTCCCTTCAAAATTATATTTTATAAGTCTATAAGTGGAATTTTATTATGCTTTTACTTTTGTCGCCCGCTAAGAAGCTAAATTACAGCGATCCGATTACGGACACGTTCCACTCTCAGCCTGAACTATTGCCACAAGCCCACATGCTGATAGATCGGTTAAAAACTTTGTCGCCGCAAGAAATATCTAGGCTAATGGGCCTTAGTGCCCAATTAGGTTCTCTTAATTATCAGCGATATCAAGATTGGCATATGCCCTTCAATCAAGATAATGCTCGACAAGCTGTTTTCGCATTTAAAGGTGATGTGTACCAAGGTTTATCCGCCGAAACATTTAATGAAAAAGATTTAATCTGGGCGCAAGACCACATACGCATAATCTCTGGACTTTATGGCCTTCTTCGTCCACTTGATCTTATGCAACCCTATCGACTCGAAATGGGGACAAAGTTTGACAATATGAGAGGGAAAGACCTATACAAATTTTGGGGAAACATAATCACTGATGCCTGTAATAAACAAATTAAGGCTTTGAGCAAAAAAAAATTACCGCCTTACATAGTAAACTTGGCGTCTAATGAGTACTTCAAAGCAATCGCGCCCCATAATTTAGAAACATCTGTGGTCACACCAATTTTTAAAGAAAAACGGGGGAATGACTACCGTGTGATAAGTTTTTTCGCAAAACGCGCTCGTGGCCAGATTGCCGCGTTTGCAACTAAAAATAAAATATCGAACATAAACGATCTCAAAGATTTCAGCGACGGAGATTATCTTTTTAACTCTGGACTAAGTTCCCCCAATAAATGGGTTTTTACTCGCGGTTAATTCTTCCGTGACGAAGTTGCCTATCTCAGTGTCATGCCAAAATAATCGAGATCCGATTATTGAGCAACTTGTGCTGATATTTAAACAAACGTCAAAAGTTTTAGAGATCGGTAGTGGAACAGGCCAACATGCTGTATGGTTTGCACCACGTCTGCCTTGGCTAGATTGGCAACCTAGTGATCTTGAGAATCGGCAAGATGATATCAACAAATGGTTACATGCATATCCCGCACCGAACCTTCGTAAGCCCATCGTACTAGATGTGTGCGAGGTTTGGCCTAAAACTTTTTATGATGCGGTGTTCAGTGCTAACACAAGTCATATTCTATCGTGGGAAAACGTTAAATATATGATCACCGGTGCCGCTTCGGTACTACCGAAAGATGGTATTTTTTGCCTTTATGGGCCATTTAAATTTCGTGATATTGATATGGCTCCGAGCAACACAGCATTTGACACAAGATTAAAAAAGTCCTTTCCAAAAAGAGGTTTACGTCAAGTTGAGATGATCGATGAAATAGCACAAAGATTAGGGCTACAAATGACCGGCAACTTAAATATGCCCAAAAATAATCGAATATTGTCTTGGAAAAAATCCAAGTAAAATATCGTCAGTCAATCAATGATCCAGTAATCTAAAACCAGAAAGAAAAAAATACACATACCAACCCAATGATTGTTCATAAATGAGTTTAAACAATCAGATTTTTCACGACTTTTGGCGACCCACAACTGGCGCACGAAGCAAATTGCTGTGATTACAATACCGGCACCAAAGGCCCAACCACGCCCAGATTGTTGCCCGCAGTACGCAAGTAAGATTAAAGAGCATAACTGACACAACGCAATAAAACGGAGCTCATTTCCAGCCCAATATACTGCAGTTGACTTAACCCCGAAACGAATGTCATCCTCTCGATCGACCATCGCATACAGAGTATCAAAGGCAATGGTCCAAAATACAACCGACAAATACAGTGCAAATGCTACAAAAGAAACATTCTGCTCCACTGCAGCAAAGCTCATCGGCACCACCCACCCCCATGTTAATCCTAAAATCACTTGTGGGAGGTTAATCCAGCGTTTAGAAAAGGGATAAATAGTCATCAAGATAACCGCCACCAAAGAAAGAACAACGGTAGCGTAGTTAATCTGTATCACCAAACAAAATGCCAACATCAATAAGAATATGCACACTCGAAGTGCAGAATGCGGCTTTATTTCACCAGTCACAATGGGCCTATTATCTGTTCGCGAGATCTGTCCATCTATATTGCGGTCGGCGTAGTCATTTATAACGCAACCGGCAGCACGTGTAACAATAACCCCTACAAAAAATATTAATAAAATATCGATCTCAGGAAAACCATCAGACGCCAGCCAAAGGGCCCATAGAGTTGGCCAAAGAAGCAAATAGGTACCGATCGGTCGATCCAACCGAAATAGGCGTATCCAAGGATTGGCAGAAAATCCCGCTAAGATCGACAATCTATTTCCATTGCTTATTTACTTGTGATTTGAGTGCTTCGAAATCCGGCAAAAATATCTCTGTCACTAATATTGACGAATCTCCAATATTAAATGTCGATCTGCGTCCCCATAAATAGCTTTCAACAAGTGGTTGTCCACTAAAAAAAAAATTACTTGAATTCAATCGGGCAAATTTTACATTGGTACGGATGGCGCAATGATTACCAAATAACCAATCACCGAGTGAACGGTCACCCAACTCTTGAATCTCTCTCCAAATTCCGTTTCTATAATCTCTAGGACACACTGTCCGAGCAAAAACTATTGGACTGTCGGCATCACACAACAAAACCTCTCTTACAAAAGATGTCTTGCCAACCGAATTGCCAAATGCTTTTCGCTCCGACAGCATTGGGCGCTGATATTTTTGGGATAAAAGCTTTACTGAAATATCTGTGTTACCTAGCGTTCTCAATTGCTTTGTTAACGAGCCGAAAGAGAGTAGCCAAAAGCGCCATTCTTTCGGAATAAAAAAAATTTCTTTATTTGTAATAACATGCCAAACATTAGCGCCCAGTTTATGGAAACTTGGGGTTTGAGCCCACACAGAGTCATTACTCATAGGCAGAAGAAAACCCGTTGGGGGTGTATCGAAACCTCTCATATTCCCAAAGATATTGGTTAGGAGCAAGCGAAACAATTTTTTCTATGCCGAGGTTCATCGCTCTCAAGCACTGCTCTTGATTTGAGCTAAAAATATCTTCTTCTGGCCGAAGAAAATGCAACTGCCATCCTCCAGACACTCTCAAAGCGGCGCAAAAAAGTACATTTACTTTGCTCCGCTGTATTAGCTTATGTATTAAAGTCATTGTAAATGCTGGAAAACCGAAAAAAGTACTAAATTCACCACTACCAATAGGAGGTTGTTGATCAGGCAAGATTCCTGCTGCCTCCCCTCTGTTAACAGCCTTCAATAGCGCGGCGACTCCTCTCGGAGATGTTGGTACTAGTCTCGCTCCAGAACTCTGGCGACAAGTTCTGATCCATTTTTCAAGAGCTGCAAGTTTCGGTGGCTCGTATAGCGAAGTTATTTTTGTGTGATGCGCAAGCCATAGACCAACGACTTCCCAATTACCCATATGTGGAACGAGAAAAATCGTTCCATTTTCATTTTTCAATGCCTTTTCATAAAAGTTCATCCCATTTACTTCAACAGTCCGTTTTGTTAACCAAGATGACGAACGCCGCCAAAGCCCCGGCGTTTCAAGAATTGTTTGAGCCATATGCTTAACCCGCTCTCGGCAGAGTTGCTCACGAGTATTCTCCTCTAAGGAAGGAAAACAAAGCTTTAAGTTTATTCTTGCTATTTGGCAAGATCGTCCATTGAGACGGTACCCAATAGCACCGATTAATTTACCAAAACAACGTGATACTGACAGAGGAACCCATGCGAGGCACTTCAATAAACACAATATCAGACACCCCTTCATGTCTTTAATTTTAATCTCCTTATCCTACTATTGTAGTTTTTGAAACAACTCATTTTTTAAAAATCCACGCAGCTCATTTCCGATTTCGGGGTGCTCCAAGCCTAACTCTATGTTAGCTCTCAATAAACCAAGTTTACTGCCACAATCATATCGAGTTCCATGAAATTCATAAGCTATAACTTGCTCCTGCATTAACAGCATTTGAATCGCGTCGGTCAGCTGATACTCACCCCCAGCCCCTGGTTTTAAAGCACGCAAGTGCTCAAAAATTTGGGGTGAAAAGATATAACGGCCAGTCACGCCCAAATCCGAGGGAGCGTCTTTAACTTTTGGTTTTTCTACAATGCCATCTAGCAAATAAAGACGGTCACCTTGTTGAACACCGCTGATTACACCATAAGCCGAGATAGCCGCACCTGATACCTGTTGGACCGCAACTACTGAGCTGCCGTAAAAATTATGTTGTTCCACCATTTGTTTCAAAGCAGATATCTCACCATGAATTAAGTCGTCGGCTAGCAATACCGCGAAGGGCTCATCCCCTATCAAATGAGCCGCAGTAAGGACTGCATGTCCCAAACCTAAAGCCTCGGTTTGTCGGATATAAGTACAGCTAACACCTTTGGGAACAACTCCTTGTGCAATTTCAAGCAATTCCTTTTTTCCACTTTTTTCTAGCTGATGCTCTAACTCATAGGCTTTGTCAAAATGATCTGCGATTGCCCGTTTAGCCCGACCGGTAACAAAAATCATTTCAGTAATTCCGGCGGACACTGCTTCCTCTACTGCATACTGTATCAGGGGCTTATCAACAACCGGCATCATCTCTTTCGGGCTCGCCTTGGTGGCGGGCAGAAATCGAGAGCCCAAACCAGCGACAGGAAAAATTGCCTTTCTGAGAATTTTATGATTTGTTGAACTCGTCATGACTTGAAGAACTCCCTTTTGAAAAAATCGATTATCTAATACAAATCCGTTTAATTCTTAATTACAGCACCTTCACAGCTTATTAACTTTAAATATCGGCATTTGATCATCTTATAGCCTATCATTCTAATCATTCCAGCTTATAATTGCAGAATAAATAACTTATGGAAAAGCATGGTCAATGATTGAATATAACACTGAGCCACTGAACTTCCAGAACCTCATTTTTAAATTACAACAATTTTGGTCTGCAGAAGGCTGCATAATTATGCAACCCTTAGATATGGAAGTCGGCGCAGGCACTTTTCATCCGGCAACATTTTTACGCTCAATAGGTCCAGAAACATGGTTCAGCGCATATGTTCAACCATGCAGACGGCCTACCGACGGTCGATATGGTGAAAACCCTAATCGATTACAGCAATACTATCAATTTCAGGTGGTGATGAAACCTTCTCCTGAGGATTTTCAAGAGCTGTTTCTACGATCCCTCAATACGATAGGAATTGACTCAAGAATCCATGATATCCGATTCGTTGAAGATAACTGGGAATCTCCAACACTTGGCGCGTCAGGACTTGGATGGGAGGTTTGGCTAAATGGGATGGAAATAACTCAATTTACGTACTTTCAACAATCAGGAGGCCTTGAGTGCTTTCCGGTGACTGGTGAAATTACTTACGGTCTTGAACGATTGGCTATGTACATACAAGGTGTCGAGTCCGTTTATGAATTGGTCTGGACTGAAAGCGAGCTCGGTCCTATTACATATGGCGACGTGTTTAAACAGAATGAGTACGAAATGTCCAACTATAACTTCCGCCACGCTAATATAGAATTCTTAATTCTTCACTTTGACGAATGCGAGAAAAAGAGCATTCAACTACTTTCTGACAAATTTCCTCTCGCTGCGTATGAAAAAGTTATGCAGGCGTCCCATCTATTTAATTTATTGGACGCACGTAAAGCAATTTCAGTTACGGAGCGACAACGTTATATTCTTAGAGTCCGAAGTCTTGCCAAAGCAGTCGCGCAAGGCTACCTAGAATCAAGAGCTGCGTTAGGGTTCCCTTTAGCCAATCCAAAATTCACCAGAAACATGCTCCAAAACAGCCGGAACTTGCTAGATGTATGATGATCTGCTAATTGAAATTGGGTTAGAAGAGTTGCCTGCGAAAAATTTAGAGAAGCTCTCTCTCGATTTTTCAAATGGAGTGAAGACTTCATTAAAGAGAAATAGGATCAATTTTAGTAATATAGAGGTATTTGCGACACCCCGTAGACTCGCGGTGATTGTCAAATCACTTGCTTCAAAAGCGGCTGACAGAGAGATCATAATTTGGGGACCCCCAAAGCACATAGCATTCGACAATGCTTGCAAGCCAACCCAAGCTGCCAAGGCTTTTGCAAAGAAAAATGATATCAAAATCAGTCAAATTAGTGAGTTGCTTCAAAACGATGGTAATCAAGAAAAATTGTGTCTTCGAGAGCTTCGTGCCGGTGCCTCTACTCCTGACTTGCTTGAAGATTTGATCCGCCAGGTAATTTTCGAAATGCCTATGGAAAAACGCATGAGGTGGGGATATCAGCGAGAAGAATTTGTTAGGCCAGTGCGTTGGGCAGTGGTGTTGTACGGTTCTAAAACGCTGAATTTAGAAATTTTGGGGATAATTTCAAGCAACACCACAAGAGGTCACAGGTTCCTAGCGCCCGATGCAATTTTAATTTCCACCGTCGCAACTTATGAAGAGCAACTTTTAGGAGCTTTTGTAATAGGAAGATTTGAGAGACGAAGAGAAATTATAAAAAAAGGTGCAGACAAATTAGCGCAGGAAATAGGTGGTAAAGCTGTCGTCCCTGATCAGCTTCTTGAAGAAGTATCGGCTCTAAATGAGTGGCCGGTTCCACTCATCGGGTCTTTCGATAAAGATTACCTCAAAATTCCACATGAAATTTTGATCTCAGTGATGCATCAGCACCAAAAATATTTCCACGTAATAAATACCGAAGGGGATTTAATGCCCTATTTTATTACTGTAGCAAACTTAATTAGCGAAGCCCCAAAGCAAGTGTCGGAAGGCAATGAGCGTGTAATTAAATCTCGGTTAGCAGATGCTAAATTTTTTTATGAAAATGATCTAAATCAAACTTTACAACAATGGCGGAAAAAGCTTTCAAGCATTGTATTTCAATCTGAAGTGGGATCACTTTTACAAAAAACAGAGAGAGTAGCTTCACTCTGCAAAGAGTTTGCCGTATATACTGGGGCAAACCCATGTCTGGCGCATCGCGCAGGGCAATTATGTAAGTCAGACCTTATGAGTGATGTTGTGGGAGAGTTTGACGAATTACAAGGGGTGATGGGATATTACTATGCATTGAACGATCAGGAAGACCCCTTAGTCGCCAAGGCTATCTCTGCCTATTATTTACCAAAATTTTCTGGAGATAAAATCCCAACTTGTCCCATCGCGATCACCTTAGCAATAGCCGATCGATTAGATACTCTAGTTGCAATCTTTGGAGTAGGCCTTCAACCGACCGGATCGAAAGATCCTTTTGCCCTTCGCCGAGCAAGCTTGGGACTCATAAGGATTATTATCGAAGGCGGAATTGATATGGAACTAGAAAAAAGTATTGAAGTTGCCGCAAATAAGCTTAGTCTTCATAATAACAATATTTCTAAGGAGAGCAAGGAGTTAGTGCTCACTTATATTCTAGACCGTTTAAATGCTTATTACAAAGAAAAAGGGTTTAACTCAAAAAGTTATAAATCTGTGGCTGCGTTGAAACTAACCAACTTATACGACATTGATTTAAGAACAAAAGCAATGGAAAAATTCAGCCTTGACGCCGATTCTGTAAAATTAATTTCCGCGAACAAGCGAGTCAATAATATTTTGACCAAAAATGTGTACAACGACACGAGCATTAATGTAAATTATTTCGTAACCGACAAAGAAAAATTACTTTTCCATACTATCCAAAAAGTAAAGCCCACAGTTAACCAGAACGTCAATCTGCGTTGCTACAACGATGCTCTTGAGGCATTGATTCCTTTACACCTGCCGCTAAATGATTTTTTCGAAAACGTGATGGTTATTTCCGATGATAATTTAATTAGGAACAATCGATTAGCGCTTATGAATGAGTTTCAAGAGCTGTTTCTAAAAGTAGCTGACCTATCACTTATGACTTCTTAGTTAAAGGACGACTGATCGCTAAATAAACATTAATTCAGCACGTCCTACGATAGTCTCAATAATCACCTAAAATCCGAGGAATTTTTGTCTCAAAATATTAAAAAAGTCGAAAAGTGCGATATGGCTCAACTCAAATATCTAGATTCACAGCAGCTAAAGCATTGTTATCTATAAAATCTCGCCTTGGTTCTACTTGATCTCCCATTAAAGTGGTAAACATCTGGTCAGCAGCAATTGCATCATCGATTGTTACTCTGAGCATTGTCCGATTCTGCGGATCCATAGTAGTTTCCCAAAGCTGCGATGGATTCATTTCTCCCAGTCCTTTGTAACGTTGAGTGTTTAATCCTCTCCGCGCCTCACTCATTAGCCAAAGTATTACCTCGTCAAAATCTTTAACTTGCTTGGTACGTTCACCACGCTGAACATAACCACCCTGTTCTATGAGTCCGTTAAGTGTATGTCCCAGTGACACGATCGACTCATATTCCTTAGACTGTAAAAAATCACGGGAAAGAACAATTATCTTTGGAGCACCATGCGCCATTATTTCGATAGCAGGAAGGAATATGTTTAAATCTTTATCTTCTTGGAAAGTCACCCTAAAGCGATGCGTTCCATCCTCGAATTCTCTAAAGCAATCAGAGAGTTCCCTACACCATCCGTATATTTTAGATTCATCAGCAAACAATGCCTTATCAAAACGCGCAACTTTAAGTAATGCCTCAAGCACATATATCGGATAATTTAACGAAAGACGTTGAAAAAGCCCCTCAATATTACGAACGCTAGCGACAAGACTTTCAAGCGCAACACCTTGAATTGGTGGAGCATTAGCGTTCACATATAAACTCGCGTGTTCAAGAGCCCTTTGAGTTAAATAACTCGTGAGCGCAGCATCATCTTTTACATATTGCTCTGAGGAACCTTTACTCACCTTATATAATGGCGGTTGTGCTATAAAAATATGACCATGTTCAACCAGCTTACGCATCTGTCGGAAAAAAAATGTCAAGAGCAACGTTCGTATATGAGAACCATCAACATCGGCGTCTGTCATTATAACAATTGTGTGATACCTCAACTTTTCCAGATTAAATTCGGAGGCACCAATTCCACAGCCAAGAGCAGTTATCAATGCTCCCACTTCTGCACTAGACAACATTTTATCAAACCGTGCTTTCTCTACATTTAGAATTTTCCCTTTTAAAGGTAATATCGCTTGTCGACGTCTATCTCTACCTTGCTTTGCTGATCCGCCAGCCGAATCTCCCTCTACTAAAAAAAGTTCTGACAAAATAGGATCTTTTTCTTGGCAATCAGCAAGTTTGCCGGGCAATCCGGCTATATCCAACGCGCCTTTTCGACGGGTCATTTCTCTTGCCTTCCTAGCAGCCTCTCGGGCACGAGCCGCGTCTATCATTTTATTTACCAGCGCTTTCGCATCTTGCGGACACTCTTGAAGGTAATCGCCAAATCTATCTCCGACCACTTGCTCAACCGCTGTTTTAACCTCAGAGCTCACTAGCTTATCTTTGGTCTGAGATGAAAATTTAGGATCTGGCACTTTAACCGAAATAATTGCTATTAACCCCTCTCTTGCGTCGTCTCCAGTTGTATTCACCTTACCCTTGCTGCTAATACCCTCTTTGTCGATATATGTGTTTAGTGCCCGCGTGAGTGCTGTCCTAAATCCAGCGAGATGGGTGCCGCCGTCTTTTTGAGGTATATTATTGGTGTAACACAGAAGATTTTCTTGAAATCCGTCATTCCACTGAAGAGCCACCTCCACACTTATACCGTCATCACGTAGGGCGCAAAAATGCACCACTTTGTTAACACAAGTTTTATTCAAATTCAAAAATTCAACGAACGCCGTCAAACCGCCGGCATACGAATATTGTTCCTCCCTGTTACATCGCTCATCACGCAAAATAATTCTTACACCCGAATTTAAGAAAGATAATTCACGTAAACGCTGCGCTAATACATCGAAATGAAATTTTATGTTAGTAAAAGTCCCGGCAGAGGGCTTAAAATGAATTTCAGTCCCTGTGGAATCAGCGTGTCCAACTTTCTCTAACGACCCTTGAGGCTCTCCATTTTTATACGTTTGGTTATAAACCTTTCCATTTCGCCTTATCGTTAAACATAAGTGCTCGGATAGTGCGTTGACTACAGAAACGCCTACACCATGAAGGCCTCCAGACACCTTGTAATTTTTATCATTAAATTTACCGCCGGCATGCAAGACAGTTAATATTACTTCCGCGGCGGACACGCCCTCTTCGTGCATTTCGGTCGGTATACCTCTACCATCATCACTCACAGTTATTGACTCATCAGAATGAATCGATATTTGAATTTTAGAACAAAATCCCTCCAAAGCCTCATCAATCGAGTTATCAACCACCTCAAAAACCATATGATGCAACCCTGTTCCATCATCAGTATCTCCGATGTACATGCCCGGACGTTTCCTTACGGCATCCAATCCTTTGAGCACGGTAATGCTGGACGAGTCATAACTATTATCAACCATAAACTATATACCCTGTCGGTTGTATCAACTGGCCAACCGTCCTTGATCTAAACGTAAAATTTGATGGGGACTTCTCTCAATAATATTTATAAAATCCTTTCTGTCTACTCCCGTCATAAAATACTGGCATGACAGCTGATTCAATGACATTAACAGATAATCTCTATGCCAAACATCTAACTCAGCGGGTAAGTCATCAAGTAGAAAAATACATTTTACTCCAGTTTTTCGTTGAAAAATTGCTGCTTGAGCCAGTTTCATAACATACACTAGCGCTTTTATTTGGCCGCGGGAGAGATAACTCACTGCTGGAGCGCCACCGACGCGCACAACTAGATCAGCTCGATGCGGTCCTTGATGAGTTTTACCATATTTACGATCTCGATCTAAATCTTTCGCTAAAATCTCTTCTAAATCGTTTTGACGATCCCACCCTCTATGGTACTCAATCGACATGCCGACAAAACTTTTAAAATTGGCGCTAATTTTGACCACTTCTTCTACTAACAATTGTAAGTATTCCTCTCTTCTCTCTGCAATAGAAACACTCAATCCGACCAATTCTCTCGACCACAACTCCAACTCCGAAGAACGAAGTCTATCATGCTTCAGCAATTGATTGCGCTGTTTAAGCGCCTTATGAAATCGTCTCCATAGAGTTATGTATGAATGTTCCACATGGAACACGCCCCAATCCAAAAACTGTCTGCGCTGGAGCGCCCCGCCCTCGAGCAAAAGAAAACTATGGGCATCAATTAACTGAATTGGTAGTTGGACTGCAAGCTCTCCCGCAGTTCTTATAACTCGGCCATCTTGGCGAGCTTCAAATCCACCTTTAATAGTGCGAAGAACACCCATCTTCGAAACTACGCCACTTTGAAGACGATCAAACTGCGCCGACACCACAAGCTCACTTTGGCCTGCCTGAATAACAGTCTTTGTATCTCTACTTCTAAAGGATCTTCCCCGACCAAGAAAATATATTGCCTCCAGAAAACTTGTTTTCCCACTTCCATTTTCTCCATAGATAATGTTAGCGCAGGAGCAACAACGCACGCTGAAGTTATCAAGATTCCTTATATTTTTCCCTTCGAGTTTTAAAAGCAATATCTCATCTCATACTTCATGGGATGGAGTGGACTCTTACCCCGAATCACAGACGCATTGGCATAACCACATAAACTGCGCGAGTATTTTCAGAGGAATCCTCTAGCAAAGCGCTGCTATTTGAATCAGACAGCGTGAAACACACGCTACTTCCTTTAAGAACATTTAAAACGTCGAGCAGGTAACTAACATTAAACCCTATCTCAAGGTCATCTCCAACGTAGTCAACTGACACTTCTTCTTCTGCCTCCTCTTGCTCTGGATTATTTGCAACCATTTTCAATCCGCCACTCGACAGCAGTAGTCTCACTCCTCTATATTTCTCGTTAGATAGAATCGATGCTCGATTAAAAGCTTGTTTTAATTCCAATCTTTCACCCAATACTCTCTTTTCACCGCCTTTTGGAAGTACACGCTCATAATCTGGATAAGTTCCGTCCACCAGTTTTGACGTAAAACAAAAATCATCTGTCTTAGCCCGAACATGGCTAACTCCCATTGTGATAGCTATATCATCATCCCCAAGCAGACGAGATAATTCAACAATACCCTTCCTTGGCATTATTACGCTAATCTTCTCTACCGTGTCTACCGAACATTCAACATCGCACAGCGCCATACGATGACCGTCGGTTGCTACAGCCCGCAAATTATTTGAGGATAGCTCCCAAAGCATTCCATTTAAATAATACCTAACATCTTGTTGCGCCATCGCAAATGAGGTGCTATCTACCAGGCTTTTTATAAGCAAACCTTGCGCAATGAATCCGATACTCTCCTCACCATCTTCGACAGATGGAAATTCGCTAGCAGGCAATGTTGCAAGCGTAAATCGGCTACGACCACTAACTATATGTGCACGTCCGTCACCACTGCTGAACTCCACTATTGCGCCATCAGGTAATGAACGACAAATATCTGCAAATTTTCGTGCTGGAATTGTAACGTCCCCGCCCTCCAAAGAGCCGGAAACCTCACTAAAACCTACTATTTCAACCTCCAAATCAGTTGCAGTTATAGATAGTCGCGAACCATCTATCCTTAAAAGCACATTTGACAGAATTGGCAGCGTCTGCCGTCGCTCCACAACCCCAACAACTAATTGGAGCGGCTTGAGTAAAGCCTCTCTGGAAAGACTAAATTTCATAAGCGTTCCTTTTATCTCAACAAAATCTACTTAAGTCGAAAGTGTTCTAAACAAATTTTTCAGATCTCTTTGTAACTCTTTGTCCGCTGTTTCAAGTTCTCTTATCTTCCTACAGGCGTGTAATACAGTTGTATGATCTCTTCCACCAAATGCCTCACCAATTTCTGGCAAGCTATGGGTGGTCAGTTCTTTCGCTAAGTGCATCGCCACTTGCCTCGGGCGGGCTATCGACCGACTTCGACGCTTCGATAATAAATCAGAAATCTTGAGTTTGTATTGGTCAGCCACCACTCGTTGTATATTATCTATGGTAACCAGCTTATCTTGAAGTGCCAATAAATCTTTTAAAGATTCTCTGATTAAATCAATATCAATAGATCTGCCGGAAAATTGAGAATGTGCCATAACCCTTTTCAAAGCCCCCTCCAACTCTCTCACATTAGACCTTATTCGCTGAGCAATAAAAAAAGCAGCTTCTCGAGATAGAGCCATATCACCTTGAGCCGCCTTGTTAATCAATATGGCAACTCTAGTTTCCAATTCCGGAGGCTCTACAGCTACCGTAAGCCCCCATCCAAATCTTGACTTAAGCCTCTCCTCAACACCATCCATTTCTCTCGGATACCTATCACAGGTGAGAATCATCTGCTGCCCACCCTCCAGAAGAGCATTGTACGTATGAAAAAATTCTTCCTGAGACCTCTCTTTACCAGAAAAAAACTGGATATCATCAATCAACAAAGCATCAACGGAGCGATAAAACCGTTTAAATTCATCTATCGCCTTTAACTGAAGCGCCTTGACCATATCCGCCACAAATCTCTCGGAATGAAGATAAACGATTCGAGCTTCTGGATTAAAAACTCTCATTGCGTTGCCTACTGCATGCATCAGATGTGTCTTACCCAAACCGACCCCACCGTAGATGAATAATGGGTTATAAGAACCTCCCGGATTTTTGGAAACCTGTTGTGCAGCGGCGAGTGCCAGCTGATTTGACTTCCCTTCAACAAAGTTGCGAAATGAAAACGTGCTATTCAGATTACTTTGGAGACTTTTTTCAGCTGCTGATGTAACACGTTTTCTTACGCCCCCATCAGAAGTATTATTGTCTGATGCGGCGATTTTTAGCTTAACCATATCACTCGCAGAATCAACTCCTTCAACACAAGGTGCATTACTGCTAACACCAATCCCGCAGCAACTGCTGCTGACCACTAAGGATAACTTCATACCACCATAGTGCGAACAGAGTTCCTCAATCCGTTTAGAAAACTTACTTTTTACCCATTCCTTAATAAACCGGTTAGGAGCTACTAGAAACAGATGTTTTTCTTCTCTCTGTTGACGATTATCTGTAATTAAAGGCCTAATCCAAGTGTTGTATTGCTGTTCCGGCAACTCGTTTTTCAATTGATTTTGACATCGATTCCATAAGACCTCAGGCAGTTCTAGACTCATATTTTTCCTCAATATTGTTTTAAAAGTCTCTGCAAAATTTCGTTTAATCTTATAATACTTCGAATAAACTCGTCTAAGCAACTAATACCATAGAGTACAAATTCATCAAAACCGACTTATCCACACGCAAAAGCAGCACATGAAAAGAAATAGTTATTAAAATTTATAATAATCATATGTTTATAGATTACTTAAAAAAAAATTATCTACAGTCAACGCCAAAAACCTGCTTAAAATTTAGCCATGTAGTGTGTATATCTTGTTTATAACCAGTAGAAAGAACAGTAGTTAAACTTTTTGAAACCTCTCCCGTGTTAGGTCAGTAATGACCAAAACCCCTAGCTTAGTCACTTTCCTACACAAAAAGATGAAAATATTTCGCTCAAGAGCTCGTCAGAAGATATAGATCCCGTAATTTGAGATAATTCTCTTTGAGCCATTTTTAAATCCTCAGCAACCAGCTCTCCAGAGCGATTGGAGCTAAGCTGTGTTTTTGCACAAAAAACAAAAGACTTAGCCTCATTTAATGCTGACAGATGTCGCCGTCGTGCCGAAATATTTCCCTCACTTTTATTTGATAACCCCGTCTTTTTCATAATTTGCGAAACAAGGTCATCTATTCCTAAATTATATTTGGCAGACACACGGACCCTCGATGAATGGTGATCAACCCCTGGTGTGCATCCTAAAGAATCTATCTTGTTTACAACCACCGTAACGTCAGAAGTTCTATTCGGAAAACGAGCACAGTACTCTGGCCAAACGGACTCTAATTTTTGCACACAACAACAGTCAGAATCTGTAATTAAAAGTATGTGGTCAGCTAATTCTATTTCTGACCATGCTCGGCGAATTCCTTCTTTCTCTACCTCGCTTTCAGTTTCACGTAATCCCGCGGTATCGATAAGCTGGATTGGCACTCCACTCATTACAACTTGTTTTTTTATTACATCACGGGTAGTTCCAGCCTCGCTGGCAACGATCGCAGTATCTTCCTTACCCAAACGATTCATTAAACTAGATTTTCCTACGTTAGGTTTCCCGGTGAGAACAACGGACAAACCCTCATGAAGTATCACTCCACTTCTAGCTCCCTTTACCAATTCGTCTAAACATTGCTCAATACCTATAATTCTTTCCAATAATTTCGGATCACTGAGAAAATCAATATCTTCTTCGGGGAAATCAATCGCAGCCTCAACAAATACTCGCGTTTCCATCAGATTTGACACAATCGATTCAACAGATTTAGAAAAATCTCCTTGTAACGATCTCATAGCAGACCTAGCTGCCTCCAGCGAGGAACTTGAAATCAAATCCGCTACTGCTTCAGCCTGAGTTAAATTAATTTTACCGTTTAAAAACGCACGTTCACTAAATTCACCGGGACGAGCTTGGCGGGCACCTAATTCATTACAGCGTTGAAGCACACGATCGAGAATAAATGAACCTCCATGACCTTGTAGTTCAAGAACACACTCTCCGGTATACGATTCGGGGGAAGGGAAATAAATTGCAATACCCGTGTCTATACATTCACCATCATGGCTCAGAAATCGTTTAAAACTTGCCTGCTTTGGAGATAACTCACAACCTAAGATCTGCCGCATAAACTCATCAATATTACTGCCAGACAAGCGAACTATGCCTATTCCAGCATTTCCAGGAGCTGTCGCTACAGCAACAATTGTGTCGTCAAAATTCGTAACCACTAAAAACCCCCAACATCCGGACTAATCCTTAAATTGATGTAGAAGTATTTTTTGTAGAGGTAATTTGTCGATTTACGATCCATTGCTGTCCAATTGATAAAAGGTTGTTGACTGTCCAATATAAAACTAGGCCAGAAGGAAACCAAAGACACATAAAAGTAAAGGCGATTGGCATGTACTGCATAACCTTTGCTTGCATCGGATCTGTAGGCAAAGGTTGGAGTTTCTGCATAGCAACCATGCTCACTCCCATTATAACTGGAAGTATGAAAAAAGGATCCATAGAAGAGAGATCAGTAATCCATAGCAACCAAGGCGCGTGTCTTATCTCCACGCTCTCGGATAAAACCCAGAATAAAGATATAAAAACCGGCATTTGCAACAGCATAGGTAGACAACCGCCTAACGGATTTACTTTTTCTTTTTTCCAAAGAGCCATTTGTTCCTGACCCATTTTTTGACGATCTTCACCATATAATTCCTTCAGTCTTTCCATTTGCGGCTGTAAACTTCGCATACGAGCCATGGACTTCAAACTCCTAGCAGAGAGAGGAAACAGCAAAATTTTAATGATTATTGTGAGAACAACAATAGCCCACCCCCAATTGCCAATATAACTATGAATGGCTACCATTGCTTGATGAATTGGCTTACAGATTATCCAAAACACTCCATAGTCCACGACTAGATCTAAATGTTCCGCTAACTCCCTTAAAGAATTTTGATCTTTTGGTCCCACATATAATTTGGCGGAGTACGAATTTGTGCTCCCCGCTGGAACTGTGATTAGTTGTCCAACAAAGCTCAGAATGTTATGGCCCGCACGCTCTTTGGATTGTTTAAAATCAAAACGATTAACCTCATCCTGAGGAGGAACCCACGCTGCAGTGAAATAATGCTGCATAAATGCTAACCATCCGCCTTTAATGCTGGAGGATGGTGGCTCTTCAGCCATGTCTGAGAAAGAATATTTCGCAAAATTTTTATCCTCTTCGCGTCTTGCACCCCCTAAAAACGATGGTGGCTGGAGAAACGAACCGCTTTCGAATCCGCTTGGAGGCTTACTGTCACGTTTTATTTGCCCAAAAAAACGACCTTCCCATGAAGAAATCGTGTTATTCGTTAAAATATAATCAATTCCAATATCATATTTCGACTTTTTAAAAATAAAGCGCTTTACAATATCGGTGTTGTTCTGGTTATAAAATAAATCAACCTCTAAAACATTGTTGGTGCCCAATGTGTACCTATACTGGTCGGTCGAAAATGTAGGTCTTCCTAGTGTTCTACTATCAGTACCATCTCGGCCAATCAGCCCACTACTAGCAACAAAAAACCTTGCGGCTGAACGCTGCATCATGTGCAACGGCACACCTCCATCGCTAGAAGATTTTGTCAAATATTGATGTAATTTTACATCGATAATATCGCCTCCGTTTAGATCAATAGTTACATCAAAAACATCAGTTTCCACAAACACAACGTTGTTTTTTGACTCATATTTTTCGTTTTTCTTAATATCAACAAGTTGTGTCTTTGGTATATCCATCTCATCTA
Organism: Porticoccaceae bacterium; assembly: GCA_002731695.1. GTDB lineage: Bacteria > Pseudomonadota > Gammaproteobacteria > Pseudomonadales > Porticoccaceae > TMED48. Next base: position 8,644 of record PCCK01000004.1, on the reverse strand, counting down.
AGTCATGTGGTAATACTGGTAGCTCGCTACCAGTATCCGATGGACTCGGCACTTTAATCGATTCAACCGTATTGCCGATCATTGGTGGTTCAAAATTACTCCATTGAATCACCAGCATCCAACTGACAAGCCCAATGGAACTTAAAAGACTAAGTTTTCTCCAGTCCATTTTCTCTTTTACTCTCATCAATTGATTTACTAGCCCACAAAGGAGATTTCTCAGGCACCAAATCAACACCTCCCTCATGCCAAGGATGACATTTAAGTAATCGTCTTAAAGTAAGATATGTCCCCAAAAATGCACCATGCCGCTTTACACATTCCAAAGAATAATTTGAGCAAGAGGGATAAAAACGGCAACATGGGCCATAAATTGGGCTTAAAAGCACTTGGTACCCACGAATAATAATAACAATTAACTTAGCCACTAACTTTTCCAAACTTAGAGCATTTATTTTTCAAACGCTTCCATCCATCCTCAAACAATCTTGTTAATTCTTTTTTCGAGATTCCAGATAAATCACTCCTTACCACGAACAAAATATCGAGAGACTCGCTTCGGATATTTTTTCTAAATGTCTCTCTGACTAGTCTTTTTATGACGTTTCGAGCTGAAGCTTTAGTAATATGCCGTTTACCCACGATCACACCAAGTCGACCATAATCTACGAGGTTACATTTTGCTAACAAAAGGTAATCTGGATGTGCGACTCTTACTTCGGTATTTTTAAAAACCTGTCTGAATTCATCTGAAGCATGTAAGCGATGGCATGCACGAAGTCTTTGATCGGGCAAGATGGCCCCCTGTCCTACGCCGCTAGGCGCTTTCGACCTCTTGCACGCCTACGGTTTATCACCGATCTACCTGCTTTTGTGGCCATTCGCGCGCGAAATCCATGAGTCCGCTTGCGTTTCAAATTACTCGGTTGAAACGTTCTCTTCATTTTTTGCTCCCAGATGCACCACCTTTAACATGGTTGGGAAGTATAGTTAAATACTCCACTCAGTACAAATGTTAGAAAGTAACGTTATACAGGGATTGTAAAAACCATTCATAGTCACATGAACAACCTGTGAAAATACTTGGGAAAAATAATCTTTTCATACCCAGATTTGACATCTAAAAAAAGAAGTAATAATCCAATTTTTATTTTAGTCTAAGTTATAATGTTTTATACATCTTATTAAAGGAAGTTATATTCATACAATACATTGCAAATTCTCTACTTAGCTTATTGTTTTTATTAACTTAATATGAGTTATCCAATATTTAGACAACACGTAATAATAACAATAATAAATTAATAACTATCTATTTTAATTAATTATATATATAAAAATTTAAAAGGTCTTTAATGCAACAACATAAACAATATGATGTGATAATCGTAGGTGGTGGACATGCAGGAACAGAAGCTTCTCTTGCAGCCAGTCGTATGGGACAAAAAACGCTTCTACTAACTCAAAATTTAGACACACTTGGGATTATGTCTTGTAATCCAGCCATTGGGGGGATAGGCAAGAGTCAATTGGTGAAAGAAATTGACGCCCTCGATGGAGCGATGGCGAAAGCTGCGGACAAAGCTGGCATTCAATTTCGAGTGTTAAATTCTCGTAAAGGGTCAGCAGTTCGTGCTACTCGAGTTCAAACTGACCGTGATTTATACCGCTTAGCAATAAAATCTATGATTCACTCCGCTTCTCATGTGACGGTGTTTCAGCAAACTGTCACCGATCTTTTGATTCATGATGAATGTGTATGCGGAGTTATAACTCAGATGGGCGAAACAATTTATGCAGATGCTGTTGTGCTCACCACTGGTACATTTTTAGCTGGAAAAATTCACATTGGTCAAAATAATTATTCCGGTGGACGTGCCGGTGAATCCAGTAGCACATCTTTATCTAAGACTCTTCGTGAATTACCTTTTAGATTTGGAAGGTTAAAAACTGGCACACCACCACGGATCGATGCTCGCACTGTAAATTTTGTTGGATTGTCTGAACAATGGGGGGATCAACCTCGACCGGCGATGTCATTTTTAGGATCTGCGACTGATCATCCCGATCAGCTTTGCTGTTGGATTACTGAGACAAATAATGAGACTCACAAAATCATTGCTGATGGACTTAAGCAGTCTCCAATGTACAGCGGGGCAATCGAGGGTGTTGGCCCTCGTTACTGTCCCTCCATAGAGGACAAGGTGGTTCGTTTTCCCGATAGAGAGAATCACCAAATTTTTATTGAACCAGAGGGGTTGAATACTTATGAGCTTTATCCTAATGGTATTTCGACGAGCCTACCCTTTGACCTACAGACCAAGTTGGTTAGGACCATTAAGGGCTTTGAGAATGCACATATCACTCGCCCTGGTTATGCGATTGAATACGATTTTTTCAACCCACAGGATCTGAAACATTCGCTGGAAAGCAAATTTTTGAAACGTTTATTTTTCGCAGGTCAAATTAATGGAACAACTGGGTATGAGGAAGCAGCTGCACAAGGTGTGTTAGCCGGAATTAATGCGGCATTACTAATACAAAACAAAAAAAGTTGGGTTCCAAGCAGAGATTCCGCATATATTGGTGTAATGGTTGATGACCTTGTATCAATGGGTACATCTGAGCCATACAGAATGTTTACAAGCCGTGCAGAATATCGCCTGTTATTGAGAGAGGATAATGCTGATCAACGATTAACCGAAATAGGCTGGAATTTAGGGGTCGTTGGTAAATCGCGTTGGAAAACTTTTAAAGCTAAGTCAAATGAAATTGATATTGAGCGGAGGTATTTTAAAAATACTTGGATTCAACCGAGGAGTCATTTCGCAAGGCAATTATCTAAACATATGAAACACCCCATTACTCATGAGTATAGTTTATATCAGCTGCTGAAACGTCCAGAACTTAATGCAGACATACTCTTGAAGTTGTCTGATAAACATATTGATACTGTTGTAGCTCAGCAGTTAGAAATTGAAGCTAAATACTCTGGGTATATAGATCGTCAAAAAGATGAGATAGAGCGTCTGCGAAGGCATGAGGATACTCCTATCCCTGCTGTCTTTGACTATTCCACGGTAAAAGGGCTTTCATCAGAAGTAACTCAAAAATTAAGCGAGGCTAAGCCAGAGACACTCGCTCGCGCATCAAGGTTACAAGGCGTCACTCCCGCCGCAATTTCTCTACTTTTGGTATCATTAAAGAAAAATGCAGCATAGAACCATAAGTGACGATGATGCACTGGAGATGCTACTTCATGGACTGGATGATATGGAAGTTAGATGTAGCAATCTCCAGCAAAAACAACTAAGTCTTTATTTAGATTTACTCGTCAAATGGAATAAAGCTTATAATTTGACATCTGCGAAAAATTCTCTTGACATAACACGGTTGCATCTTCTTGACAGTTTATCAATTACAAAGTGTATACATGGTGGCAGAATCATAGATGTTGGAACGGGTGCTGGGCTCCCAGGAATACCGTTGGCAATAATGAATCCTGATAAATATTTTTTTTTACTTGATAGCAATGGGAAAAAAATTCGGTTCCTATTCAATGTGCGTCTTAAATTAGGATTGAAAAATTGTTTTGAGGTTCATGAGAGGGTTGAAAAATACAAGCCAGAAAAAGGATTTGATATGGTGGTTACAAGAGCTTTTTCATCACTTTCCCATATGTTGGGGCGCTGTGACCACTTGCTTTCAGTGGGTGGATTGTTTTGTGCCATGAAGGGGAAGCTTACGCAAATGGAGAAAAATGTTATACCATCTGAATATNAAATAATAAAATCAGAGCAGCTNNCCGTACCAACAGTAGCTGGCGATCGCTACCTTATCANNATTGCCAAAAAATCTTATTCTTTTGGGGCTTGAATGGCAAAAATATTATCTNTAGCTAATCAAAAAGGTGGAGTTGGAAAAACAACGACAAGTGTAAATTTGGCTGCTTCATTGTCTCGTTATCAAAAAAATGTACTCTTAGTTGATTTGGATCCTCAGGGAAATGCCACCGCAGGGTCAGGAGTGAATAAGCAAAAATGTCGTTTTACAAATTATCATTTTTTAACGGAACGAGTAAATATTGAACGAGTTATCGTAGAGAGTGCACACTGTGGTTATAAACTACTTCCTGCAAATGGTGATTTAATAGCGGCAGAGGTCGCACTCATGCATGAGTGCGACCGAGAGATGAAACTAGGTCGCTACATCAAGGCGATCAAAGATAAGTTCGATTTTATATTAATTGATTGCCCGCCTTCGTTAAATATGTTGACGGTGAATGCCCTTGTCGCTAGTGATGGCGTGTTAATCCCAATGCAATGCGAGTATTATGCGCTGGAGGGTTTGTCGGCTTTAAGCACTACAATTTCAAATATTTCTAAACAGATTAATCCTAAATTAAAAATTGAAGGAATTCTTAGGACTATGTATGACCCACGTAGCAGCCTGACAAAAGCGGTTTCAGCGCAACTCCGGAAATACTTTGGCGATAAACTGTATAGGGTGAGCATTCCCAGAAATGTGAGATTAGCGGAAGCGCCCAGTCATGGCATGCCTGCACTTGTCTATGATAAAAGTTCAAAAGGAGCGATCGCATATTTGGCGCTGGCCTCGGAGATTTTAAAGCACTCAAAGGTTTAAATGTTCTGTATTGAAAGGAGTTAAATGAACAAAAAACGAGAAAGTTTGGGAAAGGGATTAGACGCGTTAATGAGCGATTTTGTCTCAGACAAAGCTTTTAAGGAGGCGATAACATCTGATTCCCAAGAATTTGAACATTTCAATAAAGAATTACCATTAGAGTACTTAGAACGAGGCCAATATCAACCCCGACGAAATCTTGATCCTATAGCACTAACTGAACTCTCAAATTCAATTTTACGTCAAGGTGTAATGCAGCCAATTATTGTGCGTAAGATAGCAATTAATCGTTATGAGATAATTGCTGGAGAACGCCGATGGCGAGCTTCGCAGCAGGCGGGATTGGTAAATATACCTGCGATTATTCGCCAAATTGACGACGAATCAGCGATGGCCATTGCGTTAATTGAAAATATTCAGCGGGAAGATTTAAACGCAATTGAAGAGAGTAGAGCACTAATTCGACTTCAAAATGAATTCGACCTTACTCAGCAGCAGATAGCGAGCAACTTGGGAAAATCAAGGTCAGCGGTTACAAATTTAATGAGACTTGTCAAATTAGAAGAATCTGTCCAACAATTAGTCGAAAGTGGTGACTTAGAGCTCGGACACGCTAAGTGCTTGTTGTCTCTGGATGGAAGTTTACAGATCGGCGCTGCGCAAACTGTTGTAAGGGAGCGGCTGTCAGTTAGGAAAACTGAAATGTTGATCAAGCGTCTAAAGAAAACACAAAGAGGCGTTAAATCTAACGTTTCTGCAAATGCGGACATTCTAAGTTTGGAGACAAAATTGTCGGATCAATTAGGAGCGTCTGTGCAAATTAAGCATTTGCGTTCTGGGAGTGGTTCATTAACGATCAAATATAATAGCATAGAAGAATTAGAGGGTATTTTGAGGCACATTCGTTAACTATTTCACGCAAATAAGAACTTCAAAAACAGAGTGACGGATNTTAATCTTTTGGTTTATCTCCATAATTTTTTTGGTGATTAAGTTAATTGAATCTNAGACAAAGCCACCCTATAATGCTCCGCCAGTGATAGCAACGTTAANANTCAATTTGAGNCTGCAGTAAATGCACAATGAACATTTTTTAATTTCGGAACTTTTTACGCTTCAATGTTTGNTATTATTAATTTTGTTGATTTTTACNGGTCCGTTTGGGTTAGATGTGTCGAAATCGATTATAGCGGGAGGTCTTATGTACATCNTGCCAAACACACTGTTTGGGTGTGTGGTACAAAGTAGTGTTGGATGTAAATCTGCTGATCAATTTGTCAAAGCCATGCGGCGGTGGCAAGTAGTTAAATTTATATTTACGGCTGTAATCGGATTCATAATTACGTGCTTGCCATATCATTTTGATTATTTGATGCTTTTTGTTACTTTTATGTTAATGATGCTGAGCCATGTAGGGGTGTTAGCTCACATCTTCAAAAAGCAACGTAATACTTCGACAATTTAGACGGTCTTATGCAACGAGGGAAAAATGGCAGTCGGTAATCCATCAAGCACAACCGAATATATACAACATCACCTTCAAAATTTGGTGTACGGCAAATTGCCAGCCGGTTTTGAAAGAGAAGTGGATGGGCACTCTCATATTTTAATGGCGGATACGTGGACTATTGCACAAGGGGCAGCAGAAGTGTCGGCAATGGGTTTTTGGGCAATTCATGTAGATTCTATGGCCTGGTCAGTTGGGTTGGGATTATGCTTCTGTTTGTTTTTCAGCATTTGCGCAGCCAAAATTTCGCATGATCCTCCGAAAGGGTTTATAAACTTCATTGAACTTATCGTAGAGTTCGTTGATGGAGCGGTCAAAGATAGCTTTACAGGGGTAAACAAGCTGGTAGCTCCGCTCGCTTTGACTATATTTGTTTGGGTATTCCTTATGAACCTAATGGACTTAATACCTGTCGATCTCATTCCAATGGTTTTTATGGCTGCTGGTATTGAGTACCAAAAAATTGTCCCATCAACGGACCCTAACGTTACTATGGGAATGGCTCTCGGAGTATTTGTTTTGATGCTCTTCTATAATTTTAGGATAAAGGGGCTGGGTTTTTTTAAGGAGCTGACCATGCACCCGTTCAATCATTGGGCGTTTATACCAATTAATTTGTTCATGGAATTAGTGGGGTTGTTCGCTAAGCCGTTTTCTCTAGGATTGCGATTGTTCGGAAATATGTACGCAGGAGAGATGATTTTTATTTTGATTGCCATGATGTTTGCGGCGGGAGCAGGAACAGGCTTCGTTGGTGGTGGTCTAAACGCTTATTTATTCGGGAAAGAGACGAATGTGTTTCTTTGGTTAGTGATTTTTACATTGGTGTGTTTTATTGCGAGGCTAAATTTAAATGATAAAATTTCAACGCCTTTCACGATAGGATTAGTTTTATCTCTCTTAACACTCGGGGGTGGTATATATGCTCTTGGAGGCGGCTTGATGCAATGGGGTTGGGCTATTTTTCATATCTTAGTGATAACGCTGCAAGCATTCATCTTTATGGTGCTTACTATTGTTTATCTGAGTATGGCGCATGAGGAAGGACACTAACGAATAATTTTTGAAACTAGGAGTAAAAGATGGGTTCTGTTTATATTGCAGCTGCAATAATGCTTGGAATGGGCGCACTTGGCGCAGCGATTGGTATGGGTTTATTGGGTGGCAAGCTAATAGAGGGCACTGCCCGCCAACCTGAACTGGGGCCAATGCTTCAGGGAAAAATGTTCTTACTAGCCGGCTTGATTGATGCGGTTCCAATTATAGGTGTTGGTATTGCAATGTATTTGATATTCGTAGTGGCCCCTACGGTTGGCGGTTAAAAGTCCGCGCAGATAAAAATAAGGGGATCACGTGAACATCAATCTAACGCTTTTTGGACAAATGGTGACATTTGCAATTTTTGTTTGGTTTTGCATGAGATTTGTTTGGCCGGTAATTTTAAGTGCGATGGAAGAGCGGCAGGAAAAGATTACACAAGGATTAGCGGCAGCCGACCAAGCCAGACAAGAGTTGGCTGATGCTAAAAGTAGCGTTATAAATCAAATGCAAATAGCCAAGAGAGAAGCCTCCGCAATAATTGATCAGGCTAATAAGCGAGCGGCTCAGATTGTTGAAGATGCTAAAGCTCAGGCCGTAGAGGAAGGGTACCGCCTTAAGCAGGCTACTAAAGCAGAGATACAACAAGATTTCAATCGCGCAAAAGAAGAGCTTCGAGCTTCAGTTGCAGAGCTAGCAATAGCAGGTGCTGAAAAAGTGCTTCAAAAGTCGGTTGATGATGCGACACACCGAGAGTTAGTAGATAATTTGGCGCAACGTCTATGAAAGGTTTTTGATGGCGGAGTTAGAAACATTGGCGAGGCCATATTCGAAAGCGGCGTTTGAATTTGCGGCCCAGTCTTCGCAGATGGAACACTGGGGTTCTTGTCTTTCTACATTGGCGAGAGTGGTCGAACAACCTAATTTTGTAATGCTTCTGAGTTCGCCAGATTTTACGACGTCAAGAGCGTCGGAAATTCTTTTTAAAATATGTGATGAGATTATTGAAGAGCACATTAAGAATTTTATTTCAATACTCGTTGAAAATAGGCGCCTAACGTTATTGCCCATTATATTCCGGCAATTTGAGCGGTTAAAATCTGCGTATGATAAAACTGTTAATGTCAATGTAACGGTGGCCAGAGCCATTGATCTCGATCAACAGAACCGTCTATCGGAGGTGTTAAGCGTCAGATTAGTGGCAAACATAAACATGCAGGTTCATATTGATAAGGACCTGATAGGTGGCGCGATTATTCGAGCAGGAGATACCGTCATTGATGGCTCCATCCGAGGTCGGTTAGTCAAACTTGCAGAATTATTAAATTCTTAAGGATTGGAGTACTCACGTATGCAATTAAATCCATCTGAAATTAGCGAAATTATTAAGTCACGAATCGAAAACCTAGATATAACATCTGAGGCAAAGAACGAGGGTGCGATTGTCTCTGTATC
>PCCK01000003.1 GCA_002731695.1 Porticoccaceae bacterium | reverse complement strand
TCCAGTGCTAGCCAGCTGAGCGGTAATTTCGCCAATGTTCGCTCCGAGATCGAGCACGATATCGTCTTTCGATAGTTTTTTAAGTATTGATTCAAATTCGCTTAATGATCGCTTGCCAAATCGTCGCCGTAACTTGCGTCTGCTGGATCGACCAATATAACCGGGAATACCGACTGTTTGGGCTAATAATGTTTCAAAAATAGTTCTCGGTAGATAGTGAGGCATTATGTACTCCTAGATAATAAAATGTTATCACCTGAAAACCGGGACAATAGGATCACTTTTATGGTAAATCTTTTATTCATAGTTTATTTCGTGAACATATCTGTGAATTTTTAAACGCCTCAGATTTGATTACAACAAATTTTTATCTATGTTGCTAAATATATATATTTCCCATCCATTACTGGACGACCGACTCCAGATATGATTTTTGATGAGCAATACGATCTTCATTTCATAGGCATCAGTGATCAGTTTACACTTGTATGCTACGGCTCAGAGGAGCGAGAGCTAGTTGCTTTATTTGGCGGAGTAAGTGGAGAACTCAGATATAAATCATTAATATACATGTCTCTTAACAGCGAATGTTAATGGTAATAAGTAGAACTGAAATCACTTAAATATGCGTAAGTAAGCCACATAGACGATTCTAATCTTTCAGTTAATAATTGATTATTTTCTAAAGCTATTAATCAGAAAACTCACATCATGTATCCTCTGTCACGCCGAGTTACAGCGGCAGGCTCGGCTTATTCACCTTCTTTTTCCCAAGTAAAAATTCTAAAGGTATATGTGATCTATTCTTCCAAGCCGTCATGGTGTGGCTTTCTCCTTCGAAAACAAGAGTTTTCCAATCCAAATCTTTCACGAAACCATTTTCCTCCATGATTGAATCCATGTGGGCTTGCCCACGACCATAATTCGCATCATAGCTCTCAGTGCCTCTATCAAAATAGAGAAGGTGATTTCCGGCAGATGGCCAATGGTCCCTATACCAGGTAGTTACTGCGTCACCTCCTAATGTCCAATGAGTAGACAAACAAGCAGCGCCACCAAAAATCTCAGGATATTCAGAGATCGCATATGCAGAAATCATTCCTCCCATGCTAGATCCCATAATAAAAGTATTTTTCTGATCGGATTTTGTTCTATACTTTTGATCAACGTATGGTTTTAACTCTTTCACTAAAAAACCTAGGTATTTATCAGAGGTGATTTTATCGATTCTAATGTCAGATTCTCGATGCAGAAATTGAGTTGCGATTTGCTTGGTTATCATTTTTTGCGGCATATACTCCGTTCGGCGTTTTGTTCCGGGTAAGTTCCAAACTGAAACAAGAATGACCGGATCGATTTTTTCATCTTCGATAAGCTGAGTAGCTATTTTATCCAAGTCCCAAAATAATCCGGTTCCATACCTCAATTTTGCATAGAATGCATAAAACTTCATCAAGATACCCTTATTCATCGGTGAGGACGCGTTATCAAACATAAATTGCCCATCATGAAGATACATTACTGAATAACTTTGTTTTGTATTGCTCTCATACCCGTTTGGTAACCAAATATCCACTGGACGATTTTCAACCAATTCAGACTTAAAAGATTCAATATGATGAAATATTCCGTTTTTTCCGTTATCCGACAAAATCTTCTCCTTCGGGGAGCAAGCTCCCACTAACGTTATTAACAGTGCAAATGCATAGAAGCGAATCGCGATCAAATAGAAAATATTAATGGTCCTCCGCAACAAAGAGTTTTTGCAGAATCTTATTATGCAAAAGACTGAAGCGACCTATCTTTAGAACTCGCAGTACTTCGACCAAGCGTCTTACACCCATCATTCCCCAATATAGCGAGAAAAAGCTTATTATTTGAACTTTAATTAGGTGCTTTATAACGATCGACATCAATTTATTGGTTAAGTACGCTAATATATTTTTATATCATTCTATGTTACTGGAAATATTTAAATCATGTTTTTTTGACAATTAAATTTGAGAACATAGTGATGCGTTTGGATGCTGGGTGCGCTGCAGAAGCTTTGTTGACTCTAGTTGAGATTTCTTTCTCAAATCTAAAGAAAATTTGGCCTGAAATATGTCAAGCATACTAGGTNANTGAAAAACGATAGATAANAGTGAAACAGTTGGGGNCATCTTTGNAAGGGAAGAGAGGNAGCTGTCAGATNTTCGTCCACCATATCTACTGAAAATTATTCACTTAAAACCAACGATATCTTAATGACAACCTTGTTGGTTTGCTGGAATTATCNAACTTGAATTCTTACTCTGNACTTTGATAAAACTTTNAAAACTCGATTTAGGTGAGGGCCCGCCTTTAAGCCACAGAGTTTCCAATTGGAATTTANTTTAGTTGGTATAAACAACAATATTTGCGATTCGGCCTCATTCGTGTGGCATCGGTTGGCTAACTGTCTCATGGTAGNNTAAATAGTTTTTCACATCGATATTTTCCCGTGTAGGCGGGAAAATATTGTCCATCCTTGCTTAAGAAACTTATCTCTTGAGTGAGCAAGGCTGTTCTTGTGTTGAATTTAAAAGAGTCTCGATATTGAATTTCATCCAAAGGATTAGCAGCGTGGTTGAACTTTATCGTGTCTCCTTGCTTTTCATAGTTCAGACCGAGGAGGTTTCCAATGATAACGGTCTCATTTTTTCGATTGAATTCTAAAACAACGTTTCCAAGTTCGATTAGGTTTGGATTTATTTGATTGTTTTCATACCACTGAGATATTTGGATACAGTCGAATTTTTTCAAATTTAAATTGTGGAGATTTTTATTTTGTTTGTGAGTTTCAGAGATTTTGTGCACTTTTTCAGTACCCATGTTTGGTAGTCGGTCATTTCTCGTGATTTTTGGTTTCGTTGGACCTGTGATAATTGAAATGAAACTTGGGAACAATGCTGAGATGAGTATTCCAGCAATTAAACCGAGCGCGAACGATCGGGTTGAAAAGTGATAACGTTCTTTAGTTTTAATATCATCCATTTGCGATGGATGATATTGTACTAGTAATATTATTACTACTGTTCCGTTTGGTCTAACATCTACGTGCGACTACCTCCGAACCTCTGATATAAAACGAAGTTTTGATATTTGAGTCAAATCAAGAGTTGGAGTCGTGTGAATATACTTGATCAAACTATAAGCAGTTTTCCTTCAATTTAGGTTACTTAGATCAATCTGTATTCTTGCAATGTAAGGATGAATTTCTTATTTTTGTTTGGCATCATAAAGCGCTATAGTGAAATTATTGGTTAATTGGTGCATTGAACCGGTTTCACATGATCTTTTATTTGGTGAATCTATTCTTCGAAATTTAGGCCGCTTTCTGATGTTGCAATCTGCTTGCTACTCGTGTGTCTCTGAATTTGATAGGATTTCTGGAAAGACATGTTTTGACATTGCAATGCCGTATTTGTGAGCATTAAAAGATTTACTGATGGTTATACATGTATTTGAGTTGATATGGACATAGACTTAATTTCTAGCGTAATCTTCCTTGCGATCCGCGCAGGGACGCCGTTGTTATTGGTGGCGCTTGGTGAGCTAGTATGTGAAAAATCAGGTGTTCTGAATCTAGGGCAAGAGGGAATGATGTTGCTTGGCGCGGTGTTAGGTTTCGTTATTGCTTATGAAACCGGTAGTGCGTTTTTCGGATTAATTGCTGCCGCTATTACCGGTATTTTTGCGTCGTTAGTATTCGCTGTTATTGTATTACAGTTTTTCGCAAATCAAGTCGCTGCGGGACTTGCGCTCACAATTTTTGGTTTTGGCTTGAGTTCTTTTTTGGGAGCGGGATATATTGGAAAATCGGTTGACGGGATCCCTAGCTGGGATTTTTTTGGTTTGAGTGAAATACCTTTTCTCGGTAATGTAATTTTTTCTCATGACCCAATAGTTTATCTTGCCTTAACAGTGTGCCCTATCCTTTATTGGTTTGTTTATGGTACGCACGCAGGCTTGGTTCTCAGAGCGGTTGGTGAATCTCCAGAAACGGCAAGTAGAATGGGTATAAATGTTTTAACAGTCCGCTACTGCTCAATCATGTTTGGCGGCGCAATGGCCGGACTTGGCGGTGCATATCTGTCTTTAATTGTGACTCCGCTTTGGGCAGATGGCATGACAGCGGGTCGAGGTTGGATTGCTCTTGCACTTGTTGTGTTTGCAAGTTGGCGCATTGGACGACTCGTATTTGGGGCTTACTTATTTGGTCTGATGGGTATACTAAATTTGGCGTTACAAAGCATTGGTGTTTCGACCTCGCCAAATTTACTCGCGTGTTTGCCTTACATAGTTACAATAATTGCTTTGATTATACTTTCGAAAAGCCGTCAAGATAGCATTCTTAATATCCCGTTATCTTTGGGCAAACCATTCCATTTTTTAAACTAGCAACGGGGATTCTAAATGTTATTCATCTTGGATCGAAATTTATCGTTTATTATTATGTTACTAATGCTGTTACAGGCATGCGGCAGAGGTGCCTCGCCAGACCTCGTCGATGATACTACATCCGGCGAAGATACTGCTCCTTTAAAGGTCGCATTTGTGTATGTTGGGCCGAGGGGAGATGCAGGGTGGACCTATGCTCATGACAAAGGGCGTCTTCATCTGGAAAGCATGCTTAATGACAAGGTAAAAACCACGTTTATTGAGAGTGTGGCTGAGGGAGCTGATTCTGAACGTGTTATAAATCAGCTTGCTCGGTCTGGTAACAAGCTTATCTTTGCGACGTCTTTTGGATACATGAATCCAGTACTTGCCGTTGCTAAGCGATATCCAGATGTGATTTTTGAACATGCAACGGGATACAAAAGAGCTGCCAATGTAGGCACTTATTTCGATCGAGCATATGAGGGTCGCTATCTCGGAGGTATGGTTGCAGGTGCCATGACAAAAACGAATACCCTAGGTTATGTGGCCTCTTTCCCAATCCCTGAGGTCATTCGTGCAATTAATGCATTCGCTTTAGGTGCTCAATCAGTAAATCCAGAGGTGAAGGTAAAAGTTGTCTGGGTTTCAACTTGGTATGATCCTGCTCGAGAGCGTGAAGCGGCGGAAACTATGATTATTCAAGGAGCAGATGTGATAACACAGCACACTGATTCTGCTGGTCCTATAGCTGCGGCTGATTCAAATGGAGTATATGCCATTGGGTATAATTCAGACATGTCCGTGTATGGAGAAAGTGCCCACTTAACGGCTGTCGTTCATGATTGGGGACCTCTTTATGTTGAGAAGACACTTGCTGTGATAAATGGCACTTGGCTTTCCGAGGATGTCTGGCCCGGATTATCCTCTGGTGTGGTAGGTTTATCTGAAATGCATGAGGATGTCCCTGATAAGGTGGTGGATCAGGTTGCTGAAATAAAAGCAGCAATAATTGATGGAAACATCCACCCCTTTATGGGGCCAATCTACGACCAAGCGAATGAGCTACGTGTTCCTGCAAACACAGTTCTGACGGATAAGGAACTATTGGAATTTAACTGGTATGTCAAAGGCATCGAGGGTAATCTGCCTTGATACTAGAAAAACTACCTCCGAAACGCCTGTGGATCAAGAACCCAATCGCTGTGCTCTCCGAGTTTGACTGTAAAGGTGGTGTTGTTGTTGCAGGAGGTAAAATTGTTGAGCTAGTAACAGCTGGCTGCTCTCCAGCTACAAACGTGGATGCCATCTTTGATGCGTCACGCTTAGTTTTGTTACCAGGCTTGATTAATACTCATCACCACTTTTACCAGACCTTAACCCGAGCATTTTCAAGAAGTCTTAATCAAGAATTGTTCCCTTGGTTATTAACCCTCTATCCAGTCTGGGCAAACCTCCGGCCCTGTGATATTTCCATATCGAGTCGACTTGCTATGGTTGAGCTTCTTTTGTCTGGTTGTACTACAACCGTTGATCATCATTACGTATTCTCTGACAGCTTGACTGATGCAATTGATATTCAGATTGAGGAGGCGAACAATCTGGGGATAAGGGCGGTATTAACGAGAGGCTCTATGAGTCTGGGAGAGTCTCAAGGGGGCCTCCCACCAAACTCTATTGTACAAGATGATCAGACAATTTTAGACGACAGTGCCCGTTTGATAAAACATTACCATTGTTCAGATGACGGTGCCATGATACAAATTTCACTTGCGCCATGTTCTCCATTTTCTGTTTCGTCAGAATTAATGAGAGCCACGGCGGCTTTGTCAAAAATGGAAGGAGTCAGACTTCACACTCATTTAGCAGAAACTACTGATGAGCACGAATACTGCCAGTCACACTTTGGACTGAGTCCTCTTGAATATTTAGCTGATGTCGGTTGGCTCTCGGATCGGACATGGTTAGCTCATGGAATCCACTTTAATGAGCATGAAATTTCGGTCCTCGGCAAGGAGCGGGTTGGCATTAGCCATTGTGCGTCGGCTAATATGGTATTAGCATCCGGAATCTGTCCCGTGGTTGAACTTGAGAACGCAGGCTGTCCGATGGGTCTGGGAGTAGATGGATCAGCATCGAATGACTGTTCAAATATGATTCAGGAATTGAGGCTGGCTTTTCTTTTACAACGCCTTAAGTACGGTTCGAGCAAAGTTTCGCATTTAGATGTTCTTCGTTGGGCTACGAGCGGGGCGGCTGCGTGCTTAGGTAGGCCCGACATCGGGACGATTGCAGTTGGGGCGCAAGCAGATTTGGCAATGTTTAGTTTGGATGAGACGCGCTTTTCAGGTTACGACGATCCAATAGCTGCCCTGATTCTGTGTGGAGCCCACAAAGCCGAGTACGTCATGGTCCAAGGGAATTGGGTTGTCTCAAAAGGCGAGGTCATGGGGGTTGATGTCCCTGAACTTTTGAGGAAGCACTCCAAGAGTGCTTCTCAATTGAGACAGCTCTATGATAACGCTGGAACCCTGTTTAGATCGGTACTGAGTTCACAAACCTACGAGTAGAGGTCATCGGCATCTTCAAAATTTGGCAGTAACCCTGCCCATAATCTGGCGAGGAGGAATCAACTCTAGACCAGTTGCGTTAGCCCCGAAGACGTCGGTCATACTAGAATTCACACCATCCTCATCGGTCGCATTCATTATCATGAGATCATAACTCAAGCTACTATTCGCTGGTTGGAAACTTGCGGTAAAATTTATGATGGTATAAGCATCTATTGGATCGATCAATGTGTTGTTATTGACTCGCTGCATGAAGTCCCCGCGATACACCCAGCCTAAAGAACTAGTGAGCACACTCCCAGACGGC
>PCCK01000002.1 GCA_002731695.1 Porticoccaceae bacterium | reverse complement strand
CTTACATAGCTGTTGGTTCTCCGCTCGATCAGATTGGCGAGCAATTTCTTTTCTCCGCACACATGGTTCAACACATGTTACTCATTTATATCACTCCTACACTGTTTTTTGTCGGAATCCCAAATTGGCTAATTGATTGGTTGTTGAGGCCAAATACAATACGCCAAATTTTTAATCGATTCACACATCCTGCCTGTGGCGGCCTACTTTTCACCTTTGTCTACACCGCTTGGCACATTCCTGGGCTCTATGAAGCAGCGCTACACGACAAAAGAATACATATTTTAGAGCACTGGACGATGTTCTGCCTCGGTTGCCTCATGCTATGGCCATTCTTGACGACTTCTTTAAGAGTTCCTAAACGTAGTTACCCATTAAGAATACTCACAATTTTTCTGTTGATGGTGGGTCAATTGCCAGTCTTTGCCTTTCTTACATTTGCTAATGAAGCGATTTACCCAACCTACGCATGGGCACCGAGAATCATCAATCTAGATCCATTAAATGACCAGATACTTGGTGGAGTCATAATGAAAGTTGTGAATATGGGATTTTCGCTGACAATTTTGGTTTCATGCTTCTATTATTGGTCGCGATCAGAAGCTAACGACGATCCAGTTGTAGGCAGTACTTCGTTCGAATCATGACCTGGGAGATACTTTTTGTTTTTGCTCTACTGCTATTTGCAGTGGTGAGTTTTGTGTGGGAGCGAATTTCTGCCGATCTCACCGCAATCACTGTATTCGCTGTCTTACTTTTTATTAGTATGCTCAGTGGCAGCAAGGATTTACCTTCCTTACATGTGCTATTGGGAGTTTTTAGTAATTCTGCGCCGCTAACGATTGCAGGTATGTTTATTGTAAGCACTGCGCTCGAACGAACGGGCGCAATTGATCAAATTACTGCATACTTAAGACGTCTAGTACGTCTCCCATACCGTAGCTTCATTTTCGTCATGGTTATTGGCGTAGCGGCAGTCTCCGCCTTTATCAATAATACTCCCGTAGTGATTGTGCTTATGCCAGTCATATTGACTTTATCGCGTGAGATGGGGATTGCATCGTCCAAGCTACTCATTCCCCTATCCTATGCTTCCATCTTTGGTGGCACTTGTACATTACTTGGAACCAGTACAAATTTACTAGCTAGCGGAATTTTGCAAGATGCCGGACATGCACCAATAGGAATGTTCGAACTAGCTGCTGTAGGATTACCGATTTTAGCAGTTGGCTGCACCTACCTAGTATTTTTTGGACAAAAACTTCTTCCCCAAAGAGAAACCCTTACTTCAATACTCAGTGAGGAAGAACGCAAAGAGTTTATTACTGAAGCCTTCGTTCGTAATGGATCTGAACTGATCGGCAACACAGCTTCAGAAAGTGGTTTTCTTAACGGACGCGGCATCCGATTACTTGAAATAGTCAGACAAGGTGTCGCGGTGTCAGGAAATCCACGAGAGATTCCACTTCTAGCTAGTGATCGTCTCGTCTTATCCTGTCGTCCTTCAGGAGTTGCTGAGGCCCACTCAATCAAAGGTATCGCCATGTACGATGAGTTAACCGATGGCCTTGAAACAATTGCGATGGATGAAGGTGCTATAGTAGAAGGTGTTGTGGCACCAAAAGCTTCTATTACAGGAAAATCTCTCAGTGAAATAAATTTTCGGCAACGCTTTCGCATGGTCATTGTTGCAGTTCATCGCAAAGGGGAAAACCAGCGAGAACGTCTCGGGGAATTGCGCCTACAAGAAGGTGATACACTCCTACTTATGGGCTCTACTGTAGCCATTGAGTCACTCTCTAGCAGCGATGAAGTCGTCTTACTAGATAGACCACGTGTCCCCGCTAAAAGTGTACGTGCAAAAATGCCCTTAGCCATTGGCACTGCCACTGGCATTGTGTTACTAGCATCTTTGAACTTAGTACCAATTGTGGCTGCAGTACTTCTGGGAGTAGTACTACTCCTGCTAACTGGTTGTATTCGGACAAAAGAAGCCTACACTTCAGTCGAATGGAGCATACTTATCATTATATTTGGTATGCTTGCCCTAGGGCACGCCATGAATTCCTCAGGAGCTAGCTTAATTATTGCTGAAAGCCTGACTGATTTAGTACGCAGTTTTACTCCTGCACACCTTCAAAATATAATGATGTTACTAATAATTTATATCATTACATCAACCTTTACAGAATTCCTCTCCAATAATGCCGCAGTGGCACTCATGGTCCCAATCGCTTTGGGCATTGCCGAGACTTTAGGAGTCGACGCACGCCCTTTTGTAATTGGAAGTTGTATAGCAGCATCGGCTAGCTTTGCGACACCCATTGGATACCAAACAAATACCTATGTTTATGGCGCGGGAGGTTATAAATTTAGAGACTTTACCAAAGTAGGCCTACCATTAAACGTACTTTGCTGTCTAGTCACCGTGACAGTGGTTCCATTATTCTGGGCATTTGAGTAATCTATCAGATTACAAACTAAATATAGTACATTCCACCATCCTCACTGACAATAAGGCTATCTAATGTGTAAGCGCTTACCTTTCCTTCTAAGTCGCTACTAATCTGTGCCCATACAGCAGCGACACTAGCTCCTGAATGCCCCTGACCCTCACAACTAGGCTCTAGTAAGTCGGCTTCGACTGCATTAACAATTTCATCTAGACCGATTCGTTCAGGCGCTCGCGATAAAGCGTAGCCACCCTGCTTTCCGCGCTTGCTGACAACTAAACCAGCTGTTCGCAATTCATTTAGTATTTGAACTAAGTAATTGGCAGGTATCTGCTCTGACTCAGCTAGAGCATCAATATGCGCCATTTTCTCACACTCGTAAGAGCGGCCTAATTGCGCTAATGCACGACAAGCATATTCAAGCTTATGGGAAAGTTTCACACGACATAACTTAGTATTTTGACCCAAGAAGTAAACTTATTTCGACAGCGATTAATATGAGGCTGAAAAAAAATTATAAATTACTTTCAATCAGTAATTTATGTTATATTAAAAAAAAGATATAATCTGTGACTTTTTAGTGGCTAATTCACTTATTAATACGTATTTTTTATCACTTATGTCAGATAAAGATTTACCCGAAAATTCACCCACCAGCAAGGCGTCTCAAACAAGCAGTAAAGACGTCTACGATTCCTCTAAAATTCAGAAACTTGAAGGACTTGAAGGGGTGCGCAAGCGACCCGACATGTACATTGGAGACACGAATGAACGTGGTCTTCACCACTGTGTTTTTGAAATTGTTGATAATTCTATCGATGAAGCGCTGGCGGGGCATTGTTCTCAAATTACAGTGGCTATACATAACGATGGATCTTGCTCTATTGAGGATGATGGACGCGGTATTCCCATAGACATTCACCCTAAATACAACATCCCGGCTCTAGAGCTAGTCATGACAAATTTGCACGCGGGTGGAAAATTTGGTAAAGGAGCCTATCAAGTCTCCGGGGGCCTTCATGGTGTTGGCGCTAAATGCGTAAATGCTGTATCTGAATGGTTTGAAGTGGAAGTTCGGCGAGAAAGCAAGGTTCATAAAATGGAGTTCTCTCGTGGTATCACTACCCAAAAAATGAAAGTGATCGGGGATACTAAACGCACCGGTACTCGTATTGCTTTCTCTCCAGACCCCCAAATATTTTTGACGACTCGCGAGTTCAAATTTGAATTATTAGGTAAGCGCTTACGCGAACTAGCCTTCCTAAACCCAGGAATAAAAATCATCTTTACAGACGAGCGCGTCAACAAAACTGAAGAATTTATGTTTAAAGATGGTATTGCAGAGTACGTAAAATTCTTAAATTCAAATAAGAATATTCTACACGAAGAGCCGATTACATTTCATGGGGAATCACCAACCCCCAACCCAGATCTCGATGCTAACATTGTAGTGGATGTATCCTTTCAGTACAACGATAGCTATAGTGATCAAATATATGCATATGCGAACTCTATTCATAATATTGAGGGAGGCACACATCTATCTGGATTTAGAACGGCTCTAACTCGGGTAATTAATAATTACTCTAAGCAAAATAATTTAATTAAAGATAAAGACCCAAATCTATCTGGAGATGATGCTCGAGAAGGATTAACGGCAGTTGTCTCGGTAAAAGTACCGGAGCCACGCTTTGAAGGACAAACCAANACCAAACTTTCAAATGGAGAGGTCGATGGAATTGTCCAAAAGATAACAGGTGAAGAACTCAAATATTACTTTGAAACNAATCCACAAATTGCAAAAAAACTAATTGATAAGTGCTTGAACGCAGCTCGGGCTAGAGAAGCAGCTCGTAAAGCGCGTGAAACTGTACGTAAGGGAGCACTCTCATCGGGCGGTCTTCCTGGTAAATTAGCTGACTGCTCCTCTAAGGATCCAGCCATATCTGAACTGTATATCGTTGAGGGTGATTCTGCAGGTGGTTCAGCTAAGCAAGGACGTGACCGTGCAACTCAAGCTATATTGCCACTTCGTGGTAAGCTTCTAAATGTTGAGAAAGCTCGTCTAGATAAAGTACTAGGTAATAACGAAATTCGTGCACTTATAACAGCAGTTGGTACTGGCATAGGCGATCACGAAGGTGACGGATCATTCGATGTTAGCAAGGCGCGCTACCATAAGATTATCCTTATGACAGATGCCGATGTAGATGGCGCTCACATTCGTACATTACTGCTTACATTTCTCTATCGTCAAATGAAGGGACTAATTGAAGCAGGTTATGTCTATATTGCCCAACCTCCGTTATACAAAATTAAGCGTAAACGTCGTGAGCAATATGTGGATAATGACCCACAACTTAATCGGATTTTATTGGAGTTAGGCACTGAGGATGTTCACATGGAGCGTTTACGTGATGGTAAAAGCATGACTGGTGAACCTATCGATGAACTAGTTGAAGCACTGTCCAGACTCGAAATGGTTGGTCGTGGCGTGACCAGATATGGTTGTGAATTTGCAAGCTACTTGGATCAGCACGATAAAGAGACGTATGCGTTACCTCGTTACATCGTACGAATTCGCACAGGTAATGAAGAGGAGTTTCGTTTTCTTAAAAACGATGATGATCGCATCGAATTCCATAAAAAAATATCCATAGATGATGAGGATATTCAAGGTACAGTAGTGCGAGAAATTCCCAATAAGGATGGAATAAATGTTCAGCAACGCATCTCCTTATATGAAATTTTTGAGTCACTAGAAATGACGAAGCTTCTTCGCGAACTTGCAGGTATCGGTATGGATGCTCACAAATTCACAAAGAGCGAAGAAGCTCGTTATAAACTCATCGAAAATAAAGGTGATCCTAAGAAGCAAAACATAATAGAGCTCTATTCGATTATAGAGTTAGTCGACAACATACGCGCTATTGGACGACGCGGGCTTAGTATTCAGCGGTACAAAGGATTAGGTGAAATGAATCCAAAACAATTATTCGAAACCACGATGGATCCAGAGACTCGTCGATTACTAAAAGTAGATATTGCCGATGCTGCAGTTGCTGATGGAATTTTTTCGATGCTAATGGGTGAAGATGTCCCTAGTCGAAGAGCCTTCATTGAAGATAACGCGCTCAATGTCTCTCATTTAGATGTTTAGATCCGTGCTATCTGAAAAAAATCGAATGAACCTTACCAAAGATTACATTACCCCTGCACCTTAATTTAAGTTAGCTTTAATACGTTTTAACCCAAAAAAAATGGAAAACATTCCCCACGATCCCAATGGTCCGAACCACATGCGTGCAGAACCTACGTCCATAACGGACATAATGCAGACCGCTTATATTGATTATTCCATGTCGGTGATTGTCAGTCGTGCCTTACCCGACGCGCGCGACGGATTTAAGCCAGTACAAAGGCGTATTTTATATGCTATGTTGCGCGAAGGTCTTCTACATAACCGACCTTTTGATAAATGCGCTGGTGTTGTGGGTGAAGTACTAAAGAATTACCACCCACATGGAGATGGTTCTGTGTATGATACACTTGTACGACTCGCTCAAAATTGGGTAATGCGCTATCCTCTCATTGTCCCTCAGGGCAACTTTGGTTCCATTGATGGCGATTCCCCAGCAGCGTATCGTTATACCGAGTGTAAGCTTGAACAAATCGCAGAAGACATTCTTAAGGACATTGACGAAGATACTGTCGATTTCGTACCAAATTATAAAGAGAGTACGACGGAGCCATCGGTACTTCCTGCTGCTCTCCCAAATCTGCTAATGAATG
Organism: Porticoccaceae bacterium; assembly: GCA_002731695.1. Classification (GTDB taxonomy): domain Bacteria; phylum Pseudomonadota; class Gammaproteobacteria; order Pseudomonadales; family Porticoccaceae; genus TMED48. Next base: position 899 of record PCCK01000002.1, on the reverse strand, counting down.
GCTCTACAGGAATTGCGGTCGGCATGACGACAAATATTCCACCACATAATTTGATAGAAATTATTGATGCCACTACAGCTATCATAAATGATCCAAAAATTGATCTGGATGAACTTATTAGAATCATTCCGGGTCCAGACTTTCCTGGTGGAGGATTCATTCATGGTAAATCTGGCATAGAGAGCTACTTAAAGACTGGTAGAGGCATTGTTCGGACTCGAGGAATTGCTGAAGTAGTGGAAGCAAAAGGTAAAGAAGAGATTATTATATCTGCTATTCCGTATAATGTAAATCGTGCTTCATTAGTGATGCGTATAGCTGAACTAATTAAGGATAAAGCAATTGATGGTATTTCAGATCTTCGAGATGAGTCCACGGAGACTACTCGCATTGTCATTGAGCTTAAACGCGGAGCCATTCCGCGCGTGATCATCAATCAATTATATAAAAGTACCGCCCTAGAAAGCTCTTTTGGCGTCATCTTATTAGCACTGGACAACAGACGACCGAAGCAAATGAACATCAAAGAGATGCTCACGTGCTATATAGACCATCGTCGCGAAGTTATTTACCGGCGTACGGCGTTCCGCCTGCGTAAGGCAGAATCACGTGCTCACATTCTCGAAGGATACAAGCTCGCTTTAGATAATCTCGACGATTTTGTGAAAATCATCCGCGCTTCCAGTAACCGCGAAGAAGCAAAACAAGGATTGATGGTTAAATATCCACTTACTGAAGTTCAAACCAATGCTATTTTGGAACTTCGACTTTATCAACTTACTGGATTAGAACGAGATAAAATTGAAGAAGAGTATGCTCAACTCATGGCTCTCATAACTGAGCTAAAAGATATTTTAGAAAACGAATCACGTTTGCTCGAAGTAATAAAAGAAGAGTTG
>PCCK01000001.1 GCA_002731695.1 Porticoccaceae bacterium | reverse complement strand
CGATTAAACGACATAGTCACACTGGAGGGGGTTCTCCAGCGCAGTTTGAAGAAGACTATTTTTCCAGGCTAGTAAGTGTCTAGTAAAGTCTGGGAAGTCCAGACATACACTGATTGCCACTGAAACGGATAAAATCTTCCAGCCGCTTAAAGTCCTTGGCTAACTCCCGGTTGAGCTTTTTTCATCTTCATGGGTTGCACCTAAAAATGTTCTGTTGCATTAAATAACCGCTACATAAGCAACACTTAACCCACTGATACTGAACAACTAACCATAGATTTATGTCTCTAAACATCGGTTGCGCCTCTTTTGTATTTATTTCTAGGTGAATCCAACTTAGAAACAATCCAATCATCAACATCAGAGGACAACCACACGCTAATCTTCTGACATATCCTTATCTGCCTTGGGAATTCCCCTAAGGACACCAATTTATACAATTGCGCCCTACTGATCCCCACTCTCTCAAGTACCTGAGGTACTCTAAGGAAGACTTTACTTTCTGTTGATACATTCATAACAATTTCTCCTTATGACTAATTAAGTAACAGGAGCAATTATAAAGTGGGACTTAGGTTGAATTCAGGATATTGGGGAATACCCGTGAATACTCGTCAATACTGGTGAAAAACCGTTGGAAAAACTGGAGGTACGAGCTACATTTGACTAAGAATAATCCCCACTATTGCTAACATGTTATGATTGGGCAATTCATAAAGAGGCGTTTTCTTAACGCATGAAGTATCTCGCATTGACAACATGTCTATATTTCTTCGGCATTTCTTCTTCATTTTCCTCATTTAATCTTGATATCGATAATGATGGAATCACAGCGGCTCGCACTGATGGCCGGCTCGTTCTTAGATATATGTTTGGCCTTTCGGGCGAGAAACTAACCATGGGTGTGGTTGGCGATCATGCTAAACGTTCAGAGGCTGAACAGATATTGACATATTTAGTAAATAATCACGATCAATTGGATGTTGATGGTAACGGTTCAGTGGATGCTCTGACTGATGGATTGCTAATTCTAAGAGCACTACATGGTTTTTCTGACCATTCACTAATTATAGGGGTGACAGCCAAAAATGCCACTCGAACAACCGCGACCTCGGTGATTGCCTATATAAGGACCATAAAGGATAGCGATGGCGATACCATCGCAGATGCTGACGAAGCCACCAACGGTACTAATCCTCTGTTAGCTGATACAGACAGTGATGGAGTTAATGACAACCTTGACGCGTTTGCGTTAGATACAACTGAAACTGCAGACACCGACGGTGATGGTATAGGAAACAATGCAGACATTGATAGGGATGGTGATGGAGTGTTGAATACCTTTGAGCTTGCAAATGGTACTGATCCGCTGCTAGCGGATACGGATTCAGACGGAGTTAACGATGCGGTTGATCAATTTCCTCTCAACCCAACGGAGACCGTCGATACTGATGACGACGGATTCGGTAATAATGTCGATGTATTTCCGTTTGACGCATCTGAATCATTGGATTTCGATGATGATGGCGTTGGAAATAATAGGGACAACTGCAGAGATGTTGCCAATGCTAATCAATTGAATACAGATGGTGATCTCTTCGGTAATGTGTGTGACTCGGATGATGATAACGATGGCGAACCTGATGATATTGATAAATTTCCTTTAGATTATAATGAGCAGTTAGACACGGACGGTGATGGAATTGGTAACAATGCTGATACTGATGATGATGGGGATAATGTTCCAGATTCTGCTGACGCATTCCCTCTGGACTCCTCTGAGTCTTTTGATACAGATGCAGATGGCATTGGTAACAATGTGGATACTGATGATGATGGCGATCATGTTTTGGACGCAAACGACATTTATCCACTGGATCAGTCTAGGAGCAAATATACTTTTTGGGGTTCAGGTATTTGGGAAAGTACAGAATGGGATTCAAAGCCTGCTAACATTATTTGGAATGAAACAATTTGGAGTAATTAGTTATGCGACGTAAACTTTTTTTTCAGAATACCTCATTAACGATTTTTAGTTTTTTCTGGGCTTTTNANNTGNNGGCTTCGGAACTTGAAATACCTAATGCATTTGCAGATGGCGAAACGACGAGTGCTAGTGAAATGAATGCTAATTTTGAGGCCATCAAGGCCGCAGTAAATGATAATAACGCTAGCATAAGAGCTATCAGTGGCAGCACAGCATCACGATCCGTTTTTCAAGGGTTTTCGTCAGGAAAAGTGAATGGTGGTGCGGGAGTATTTGCAATGCAGCAACAGTGTGGCGCTCTAGCCTCAGGCTCACATGTATGCACAGTATCTGAAATTGTCAATTCGCCCAATAATCCAAATAGTTTAGCAACTTTTGAAGAAGATGCTAGGGCATGGGTTTTTATTGGGGAGTCTTCAGTAAGCAGCGCGAGCAGTGACCTAATAATTCCAATAATTGGATTAGATATGGGCTACTACAAAGCAGCCTCTTGTTCCGGCTATACTTCTGGGCTTAACAGCATTAACACGAATGGGTTAACTATGAATAATAATGGAGCGCCGTCTGTTACTAGTTTAGGAGGCTTTTTAAAGTCCTACTGCTCCTCGCAACTTCAGGTAGCCTGCTGTAAATAAAGCCATATCAAAAAGCTTACCAAATGGTAACGCCAACGAAAGCCTCAAGTGCGAGAAGGATGCATGGCTGTAAAGTGTAAGGATTTGTGTTGAAAATTGTTAAAGGGGTAAGATACTTAACAATTATCAAGCATATAGTCACAATAGCTTAACTGGAAATTCACTCCAAATTTGCCACCACAGGAACGACTCATACTTAGGCCAAGGAGTATATCCGTTGAATATAGTGAATCTATCGTTTACACCGTCCTGAGATATTTGCCATACCTTTCCTTGAAACTTCTCTCACTCAAACGTTTCCCACCAACAGCACCAAAGTCATAACGTTCTTTCTCGTTATTCCAAGTCATCTGCAACTCCTTGCCACCGGTATCCAACATATATCCTGCTAACTCCATTGCAGTCGGAATTACCCCTCTCTTCTCAACAAAACGATTTCCAAAGGACACCATAGCAATAGCGATTTCATCTGCTTTAAAGGGCAACACAAAGGATTTCTGAGAATTGGATATATTCTTGGATTTCTTGAGGTTCTCTAGCTTCTCAAGACCCCTAAACCTCTCAAGTTCCTCCAAAGTAAACAAAGATCCTCTAGGCAGTTTATCTACTTCTGGATCAGCATCAACACGCACAAAGGTAAACTCTAAACCACCTCCAACATCAGCAGTCTTAAACCAAAGGTTAACCTCTCGCCCCTCTATGTCTTCAAACGCATACACATGCACCCCAACCTCAAAAGACTCCTTCAGACTACTCCAACGGAAATACAGATACCTCTGCGTATCAAGCTCTAGACCCTTAGTCTCATATCCAGCCAAAGTAATCCTAGGGTAATCCAAAGACTCAAGACTAAACTCAAAATTACTCAACTCTCTCTGAATTACAATCGAAGACTCCCGAAGTACAGCCAAGAACTCCACAGGACTCTCAATGGCAACCCTAAGCAACCCCTCTCTGTGCCTTACGTAATACCAGATATCATCCAAAGTACAACCTAAGTACTCAGCGGCACCTTTAGCATCAAAGTATTCACGGTCAGGTATCCCCATAATAATGTTCCTCAGCACCCCTCTGCTATTCTCATGTATACCTAAGCGTACTTGAGCACACCTATGTCTATCCAACCATACCTAAGCGCCTCTTAGATAATCAGCCCAAATATTCATCATACTAAACCTCTTCTTCAGCAAATCACCTCTTGCGTAAGCTCTTTCAGACTGACTGCCAACTTTATGACCCAAAGCCATTTCAGCAAGACGATAATCTAAATCAGTCTCCTCCCCAATGTAATCCCTAAAAGTACTTCTAAACCCATGTACAGTCGCATTAGAAACAGCCATACGTTTAAGCACAGAAGACATCCCTGCGTCACTCAAGGGCTTCCCTAAGCTCTTTGAAGACCCACCAACGAACACAAAGTCATCTAACCTCTCCATACCCTCCAGAAGATCAACAGCAGCATCACTCAAAGCACACTTGAACTCTTTACGATCCTTCATATTCTTTGCAGGTACAGTCCAGACCTTTTTATCTAGATCAAACTCCTCCCACTTTACATAACGTACAGGTTTTGTCCTACTGGCAGTCAACATTAACAATCGTAGTGCTAAGGCACCCAAGCCCTTTGCCTGAGTTAAAGACCTATAAAACAGGGGGGCATCCCCATACGGTAGAGCTTTGTGATGGCCATCGCTACCTTTCTCAAGATGCCTCTGTTGCTTTAACTTCTCTGGAGCAGGATAAATAGCGCTTAGCAATCCCTTCCAAACCGCAGGATTAGCTGTCTCTCTGAACCCACTTGTAATGGCATAGTTAAAGACCGCTTCCACCCTCATCCTTACTCTTTTGGCAGTCTCAGTTTTTGTTGACCAAATGGGATCCAAGCACAACCTAACATCCCCCAGAGTTGCATCAGCAACTCCCTTGTGGCCAATAAACGGAAACACATAAGTTTCCAGAGTATTAATACTCTGCTGTTGATGCTTTAAATTCGACCACTGCCCCTTATTCCTCTCATACCAATCTCTCGCTACAACCTCAAAGGTCAAAGTGCCCTTTTGAAGTTCCTTCATTTCCTGTAGTTTCCTAAGCTCTGCTTCCTGCTTTAACCTTTGCCTCTCTACCTTTGGATCACTACCGTTACGCACTAGTTTCCTATACTCAGCCGCAGTATCTCTAGCATCCGCTAGAGTATTACTCCGTTTGTCGTAAGCGCCTAAACTGATTTTAGCTCTTCTCTTGTTACCTAACGGCTCCGTATACCTAAAGAACCAACGTTTCCCAGAGTCATCTAAGTGCAGGTAAAGTCCACCACCATCTCCGTGAAAGCCTTTCTTAGACAATTTATCTACTTTTAAAGCCGTTAGCTTGCCCATAAAAATATCAATAAACCTCAATATTAGGTACCGTAATAGGTACCATTAAATTGAATATTTAGGTAGCATAAAATAAACGGCATGAGACGTAAAGAGTAGTTAATTGTTGTTTTACATTGATTTATTGGTTATTTACGGAAAGGATAAAACTAGCTTAGACATAATTATGGCGGAAGAGGTAGGAGTCGAACCCACCAGACACCTCAATGGCACCTCACTGGTTTTGAAGACCAGGCACCCCACCGGGGGTGTCGCTCTTCCCGATGCTAAGACATGGCAAACATCCTTTCCGGCAACCCTTTGTCAATCACAGTTCGTCTGTCCCCATATCGGCGAGTAAAACCAATATGATCGAAATACTCAAGTAGCTCGACGCATGAGTTACGTCCCAAGCCCAAATGGTTTTTTATATCCACCACAGCAAATCGCGGCATCTCTTGCGCTAATTGACTCACCCCTCGGGCGAGTCGGCTAAGCTGTTTAAATAGGACAAACCGTTGCGTTCCCAACCGAAATACTCGGCCATCTTGAACCGCTTTTTGCAACAACAAATCAACCGTGTTCGAATCAAGTTGCAGGTCTTCACACAAATTGGTTCGCGTGGGTATCTGCCGGCTATATTCGCCCAAAGCGTTTTCTATCACTTGCCATTGCTGTCGATCGAGAGCTGACATCTGAGGTTCAAAGCCACTCACACAAATACAGCCGCAGGTTCGCCTTAGAACGTCTCGAGCTATTAAATCAGTCAGTACAGACCAGTATAAATCCTCATCTACTTGAGATACTAGAGTCAGTAATAAATAGCCTGCCTGTATACCTTCTGCACTAAGGTTTTCTAAATGCCAGCACTTCACAGAATCAATAATCGATTGTTCGGTGTTTTGCCAGTATTGGTTTGCCACAAGATACTCTTGTTTTCTTAGGGAAAAGGCTTTCGTTTTATCGCTTAGCCCCGCCCGCTGGACCACCGCCTCTAAATCCATCGACAGTAAATTGTGCGCCTGCTTAAACTGGTTAAGGTTTACCAGGCGCTGTTGCTCTAAAAGCAATTTTCGCAGGATTTCTTCTACGGTCGGAGATTCCATTGCCAACAGATAATCTTTGGCCGAAACACTGAACTTGGGCGTGTGGGCCGCATTAGGCTCCAGCACCACGCCACCCCCCAAAGTAGTAGATTCACTGCTGTCGCGAAGAATAAATCGATCCCCTCTACAGCAACTAATCTGGCCATCGATAATAAGCTGAGCTAATACTCTATCGCCTGCTCCGACGTCATTACCCTCTATTTTCCGTTCCAGAAGGTACAATTTTGCAACATACAACGCAGCACCAATGTGCACTTTAACGGGGCATAGATGTTTAACTCGGTAGGACAAGCGCGACGTAAATTCAAGCCTTACATTGAGTCGGTTACAGATCATATCTGAAGCACTGGCATGCAACCAATCGCCGCACGTTACCTGACTCTGTTCAATACCTGTCAGCTGTAATGCACAGCGCTGACCCACCCGCCCCATTGCCGACTTTTCATTTTGAGAATAGATCCCACGCACTTTTACTTCTCTGTTCCCAGGCAATAGAAATAATTTATCCCCCTCGGCAACCCGCCCTGAAATAGCCGTACCCGTGACCACAAGCCCTATGCCATTCAGCAAAAATCTACGGTCAATGGATAAACGGAAATGCCCCCGCTGGCTTTTAGTGACCCATGTTTTTGCCGTCTGCAACAGATAGTTTCTTAAAGACGCTATTCCGGCGCCATCTACGTTGTTCACCTCAAATATAGGACACCCAAGCCCCAGAGCAGATTGCGCTCTTCCAGCCACCTCCGGTAACCCAGCAGGTTCTACTTTATCTACGTGGGTAATCACCATCACGAATTGGCTAATACCCAATAGGCGCAGCACCTCTAGGTGCTCAACGGTCTGTGGCATTGCCCCCTCATCAGCAGCCACTACGACGAGCGCCAAATCAATGCCGCTAACGCCAGCAATCATTGTATTCATAAAACGACTATGGCCGGGAACGTCAATAAAGCCGATGGTCGTACCAGCGTCTGCCTGCAGATATGCATAGCCAAGATTGATTGATAATCCCCGGCGCTTTTCTTCCTGTAACGTATCGGTGTCGACACCGGAGAGATGTTTTACCAATGAGGTCTTACCATGATCCACATGACCCGCCGTCGCGACTATCACGCTAATATCTCTTTTAATTTTCCGCTCTGTTCAAGAAATTGTGACTGACAGTCAAGACACCGTAAATCAAATATTAATCTTTTATCATTAATACGGCCGACCACCGGATAAGGCAGTGAACGAAACGCCTGAGACAACATGCGCAATTTAGCGTCACTTACTCCCGTGATAAAGAGCCCAAAACTGGGAATATTCTGTATCGGTAGAGCGCCACTCCCTATCTGACTCAAGCAGGGCCCAGAGACAACGTTATATTCTTGAGGCAGATTTTCAGCCAATGCCGGGGCCAGTTGTAGCGCCTGTTTTTCAATGTCAGCAACATCTCGGGTCAGAAAGCGCAAAGTGGGTAGCTCTTGCGCTAAAATCTCTGGGTGGCGATAAAGCTTAAGTACCTCTGATAGCGCTGCCAAAATCATCTTATCGACCCGCAGTGCTCGCTTCAGCGGATTACTGCGAATTCGATCGATAAGACTTTTACGTCCGGCGATAATCCCGCATTGAGGGCCTCCCAGTAATTTGTCACCACTGAATGTCACAACATCAGCACCCTTTTCAATGGCACTGCCAGTAATAGGTTCTTGCGGAAGACCGTAAATTGAAAGATCAATTAAATTACCACTACCAAGATCGACGACAAAAGGCAGTTCTGCGCGTCTGGCCAGTGCCGCCAGTTCTGTTTCGTCAACCGCGGCCGTAAAGCCCTCGATGGCATAATTACTACAATGCACCTTCATGAGTAACGCTGTACGAGAATTTATAGCCTGAGCATAATCTTTCAGGTGGGTTCTATTCGTGGTTCCCACTTCCACCAAGATACAACCTGACCTTTGCATAATATCAGGGACTCTAAAAGACCCGCCTATCTCAACTAACTCACCTCGGGACACCGGAATCTCGCCGTTTTCGGCCAGGGTGTTTAATACCAGTAGGAGCGCTGCGGCATTATTGTTCACCACAGTCGCAGCCTCGGTACCAATTAACTCACAAATCAAGCCTTCAACATGATCATCACGCTCTCCACGGCCCCCACTGGCAAGGTCATATTCCAAGTTGGTGGGCATTGCGGCAACCTTGGCCATCGCATCAATGGCTTGCCGAGGTAGAACCGCGCGGCCAAGATTAGTATGCAGTACCGTGCCGGTAAGGTTAATGACTTGCTTGAAGGC